>NZ_JBIISY010000065.1:0-28225 GCF_044340795.1 Tardiphaga sp. | reverse complement strand
AATGCAAAGATGTCGCTCGAGAATGTCCCGCGCGGTCTGTTCACCACCAATCCGCAGCAGGCCATGATGGCGGCGTTGCCGATCGAATATGGCGCGATTGAAATCACCGGCCGCGATCTCGGCGCCGTCGACCTTTCGATCGCTCAATATGCCCGCAAGCAGAATGTCCCGACCGAACAGGCACGCTCCACGCTCGCTGACGAGATCAGAACGAAAGGCCGCGCCGCCGGCAATAACGATCCCGTTTCCGGTCGTCTCGCCGACGCAGTTGCGAACCTCATCGAGAAGCAGAACGGCACCCTGGCGCTGAAAATCACGCCGCGCGCAAAGCTGCCGGTGATGCAGTTCATGGAGCTGACGAAGAACGACCCGGCGACCGCGTTCACGCTGTTCGATATCGATATTCAGAGCAAGTAAAAGGCTTCGCTCTTACCTTCACCTCTCCCCTCTAGCGAAGCTTCGCTTCGCACCGGGGGAGAGGTGAAACAAGCAGAGCTCACTTCTCCGGCAGGTTCAGCCGGATATGCGCTTCACGCAGCTGCTTGGGCGACGCTTCCGACGGCGCGCCCATCAGCAGGTCTTCGGCACGCTGGTTCATCGGGAACAGCGAGATCTCGCGCAGATTGTTGGTGCCACAGAGCAGCATGACGATGCGATCGACGCCAGCAGCCATGCCGCCATGCGGCGGCGCGCCATACTGGAACGCACGATACATGCCGCCAAAACGCTCGATCACCGTCTCCTCGCCGTAACCGGCGATCTCGAACGCCTTCACCATGGCTTCCGGCTTGTGGTTGCGGATGCCACCCGAAGCGATTTCGAAACCGTTGCAGGCGATGTCGTACTGGAAGGCACGGATGGTCAGCGGGTCCTGCCCGTTGAGCGCATCGAGACCACCCTGCGGCATCGAGAACGGGTTGTGCGCGAAGTCGACCTTCTTGTCGTCCTCGTTGTATTCGAACATCGGGAAGTCGACGATCCAGGCGAGCTTGAACTGCTCCTTGTCGGCAAGGTTCAGGTCGTCGGCCACCTTGTTACGGGCGAGACCGGCGAACTTGTAGAACTTCTCGGGATCACCCGCGACGAAGAAGGCGGCATCGCCGGCCTTGAGGCCAAGTGCAGCACGGACCGCCTCGGCACGCTCGGCACCGATATTGTTGGCGATGGGGCCTGCGCCCTCATTGTTCTCGCGCCACATGATGTAGCCGAGGCCGGGCTGACCTTCGCCCTGTGCCCAGGAATTCATGCGGTCGCAGAATGCGCGGCTGCCGCCGGTCGGACCGGGAATGGCCCAGACCTGGTTCTTCGGGTCTTCGAGCATGCGCGCGAAAACCTTGAAGCCCGAACCACGGAAATGTTCGGAGACGTCCTGCATGACCAGCGGGTTGCGCAGGTCCGGCTTGTCGCTGCCGTATTTCCGAATGGCTTCGGCGTATGGGATGCGCGGCCAGTCCTTGCTGACCGGCTTGCCATTGGCGAATTCCTCGAAGATGCCGGTGATCACCGGCTCCATCGCGGCGAATACGTCTTCCTGCTCGATGAAGCTCATTTCGAGATCGAGCTGGTAGAATTCACCCGGCAGACGGTCGGCGCGCGGATCTTCGTCGCGGAAGCATGGCGCGATCTGGAAGTAGCGATCGAAGCCCGACATCATCAGCAGCTGCTTGTACTGCTGCGGCGCCTGCGGCAGCGCGTAGAACTTGCCGGGATGGATGCGCGACGGCACCAGGAAGTCGCGCGCGCCTTCCGGCGACGATGCGGTCAGGATCGGCGTCTGGAATTCGAAGAAGCCGCTGTCCTTCATGCGACGGCGCATGCTGTCGATGATGGCGCCGCGGGTCATGATGTTCTGATGCAGCTTCTCGCGACGCAAATCGAGGAAGCGGAATTTCAGGCGGATGTCTTCCGGATATTCCTGATCGCCGAACACCGGCAGCGGCAATTCGGCGGCCGGACCGAGCACTTCGATCTCGTCGATATAGATTTCGACCTGTCCGGTCGGAAGTTCGTCATTGTTGGTCCCTTCCGGACGGCGACGCACCTTGCCGTCGATACGGACAACCCATTCCGAGCGCAGCGTCTCGGCGGTCTTGAAGGCCGGCGAATCCGGATCGGCAACGCACTGGGTCAGACCGTAATGATCGCGCAGGTCGATGAACAGCACGCCGCCATGGTCGCGGATACGATGGCACCAGCCGGACAGGCGCACGGTCTGATCGATATGGCTGTCGCGGAGCGCGCCGCAGGTGTGGGACCGGTAGCGATGCATGATTATCCTGGAAGTGCTTCAGAGGTCAGAATCGACGTCGCGCTAAAGGCGCGAAGCGCAGGGTTTACCCGACCGGATCATGCGCGGCAACAGAATGGCCCTCCGTCCTGGCCTCGCGGTGTACAGCCGCGCAGAAGCAATTCTCCCCTCTTGTGCCTCACCCTCCGAAAGGCTGTGTACGCGAGCGAAACCCGCACCCCAAGGGTGCATCGTCAGGACCGTTCAGCCAAAGGCAGGTCGGCAGTTCGCGAAGCGAACGCCGCAGGGAGGTATTTCCGCGACAAAATCAACCGCTTACAGAGAATTGCATAAAAATTTACCGAAACTTGACGGCCGCCCCTCAGTGTCATCCGCATGAAACCTGCTCGTTTTGAAGGCAGGCTCTTCAGCTGGAACTTGCTGCATTCATTGCCTTGCCGCGTGTCCTCCATTGCCATCATGGTCAAACCGGGGTTCGCGGCCACAAACGCCGAGGATCACATCCGTGCTCGCCAGATATTCGATCAGCACCAAACTCTTTGTCATTGTCGCCTTCCTGTTCGTCGCCATTGCCGCGATCGGCGGCCTCGCCGTGTTCCAGATGCGCGCAATGAATGCCGCGACCCACGACATCAAGGACTCCTGGCTGCCCAGCGTCCGCTGGATCGGCGAAATGCGGATCCAGTCCGCCCGCTACCGCGCCGTGCTGCGCGACCACCTGATCGTCGCCGATGCGGACCGTCCGGATGTCGACAAGAACCTGGCCGCCCGCAAGGCCGACTTCGACAAGGCCGCCAAGGCCTATGCGCCGCTCGTATCCTCACCGGCCGAGCGGGAACTGGCCGACAAGCTCGGCAAGGAGTGGGCAGCCTTCATCAGCGCTGCGAATGACGTTCAGGCGTTGGCCACCAAGGGCGACATGAACGCGGCGAAGGACATCAATGCCAAGAAGGTCGTTCCGACCGGTCGCGCCATGGATGCCACGCTCGCCAAGCTCACCGAGATGAATGACAAGGGTGCAGGCGAAGCCGGCGCTCATGCCGACGCCACCTACGCCAGTTCGATCTGGATGATGATCGCGATCCTCGCTGCTGCTGTCGTGGCCGGCATCGGCGCTGCGATCTATCTGGTCCGCGATATTTCGGGCGGCATCTCGTCGATCCTCAATCCGATGGGCAAGCTGACCGATGGCGATCTCGATGTTGGCATTCCGCATCAGGGCGAGAGCACCGAGATCGGCCGCATCGCCAGCGCATTGCAGATCTTCAAGAACGCGCTGATCGCCAAGCGCAGCAGCGACGAGGCGGCTGGCGCGGAAGCCAGGATCAAGGCAGCACGCGCTGAGACCATCAACAATGCGACGCGCAATTTCGAGGCGATGATCGGCGAGCTCGTGCACTCGCTGTCGTCAGCCTCGACGGAGCTGGAAGCGTCGGCCACAACGCTGACCCGCACCTCGGACGTGACCATGACCCTGTCTGGTTCGGCTGCTTCCGCCTCGACCGAAGTCTCGCAAAACGTCCAGTCGGTTGCCGCCGCGACGGAAGAGATCACCTCGTCGGTCAATGAAATCGGTCGTCAGGTCCAGGAGTCGAACCGCATCGCTGCGACCGCCGTTCAGCAGGCCGAGAAGACCAATGCCAGCATTACCAAGCTGACCCAGGCAACGGCCCGCATCGACGACGTCGTCAAGCTGATCACGGCCGTCGCCGAGCAGACCAACCTCCTCGCGCTCAATGCAACGATCGAAGCCGCCCGCGCCGGTGAAGCCGGCCGTGGCTTCGCAGTCGTCGCTGCCGAGGTGAAGGCCCTCGCCTCGCAGACGGCAAAGGCCACCGACGAAATCTCGACCCAGATCGCCGGCATGCAGGCCGCCAGCACCGAGACCGTGGAGACCATCAAGGAGATCGGCGCGACCATCACGCTGATCTCGGAAGTGTCGTCGGCCATCGCAGCAGCCGTCGAGGAGCAAGGTGCCGCAACGCAGGAAATCGCACGCAATGTGCAGCAATCGGCGGAGCTCTCGGGCCAGGTTGCCAATGAGGTTACCGAGGTCAATCGCGGCGCTGCCGAAACGGGTTCCGCTTCGAGCCAGGTCCTCGCTGCAGCGCAGTCGCTCTCGATGGAGAGCAACCGGCTGAAGGGCGAAGTCGACAAGTTCCTCGACACGGTTCGCGCGGCTTGAACCTCACCGGTCATGCGCGGGGTCTCTCCCGCGCATGACCGGCATTGAGCGGTTGTGAAACCCTCACGCTGGCCTATCTTAAGGCCATGACAGTCCACTTCCCCTTCGACAACAGCTATGCGGCCCTGCCCGCCAATTTCTTCGCCCGCGTCGCGCCGACGCCTGTGAATGCGCCGCGGCTGATCAAGCTGAACACCGCGCTCGCCAAACAGCTCAAGCTCGATCCGGAATGGCTCGCCAGCGCCGAGGGCGTGGATGTCCTTGCCGGCAAGCGCGTGCCCGATGGCGCCGATCCGCTCGCCATGGCCTATGCGGGACACCAGTTCGGCCATTTCGTCGCCCAGCTCGGTGACGGCCGCGCGATCCTTCTTGGCGAGGTGATCGACACCGATGGCATCCGCCGCGACATCCAGCTCAAGGGCTCGGGCCCGACACCGTTCTCGCGCCGTGGCGATGGCCGTGCAGCCCTCGGCCCGGTGCTGCGCGAATATATCGTGAGCGAGGCGATGTTCGCTCTCGGCATTCCAACCACGCGCTCGCTCGCCGCCGTGATCACCGGCGAGAAAGTCCAGCGCGAGACGATGCTGCCAGGTGCGGTGCTGACGCGTGTGGCGTCCAGCCATATCCGCGTCGGCACCTTCCAGTTCTTTGCCGCACGGCAGGATATCGACGGGCTCCGGCATCTCGCCGATCACGTCATCAACCGGCACTATCCGGATCTCGCCAAGGCCGAGCATCCCCATCGCGCCCTGCTGGATGTCGTCATCAGGCGGCAGGCCGAGTTGGTCGCGCGCTGGCTGCATGTCGGCTTCATCCACGGCGTGATGAACACCGACAACTGCTCGATCTCGGGCGAAACGATCGATTACGGCCCCTGCGCCTTCATGGACGCCTATGATCCCGCAACGGTCTACAGCTCCATCGACGAGATGGGCCGCTATGCCTATGCGAACCAGCCGCGCATCGCGCTGTGGAATCTGACCCGCTTTGCCGAGACCCTGCTGCCGCTGATCGACGGCGACGAGAAGACCGCCATCGACCTCGCGCAAAACGCTCTCGGCGCCTTCACCGACATCTTCAACGAGGCCTATCAGACCGGCCTGCGCAAGAAGATCGGTCTGTTCACCATACAGCCCGATGACGAAGCGCTGGTGCAGGATTTGCTCGCCGCGATGACGGCCAACCAGGCTGACTTCACCAACACCTTCCGCCATCTCGGCGCGGCCGCAGCGGATGCCGCCAAGGATGCCGACGTCCGAGCCCAGTTCACCTATCCCGCCGCCTATGACGAATGGGCCGCACGGTGGCGACAGCGACTCAGTCAGGAATCCCAGGATGGTGCAACGCGGGAAAAGGCCATGAATGCCGTCAATCCGGCCTTCATCCCGCGTAATCACCGCATCGAGGCTGCGATCCAGGCGGCACTGGCCGACGACTTCGCGCCGTTCGAGGAACTGGTCGCCGTGCTGGCAAAACCCTATGAAGATCAACCGCAGATGGCGGATTATACCAATCCGCCGGCCATGGATGAGCGCGTGTTACGCACATTCTGCGGCACCTGATTACCCCATTTTTGCGCCCGCAGACCTCAAATCTGCGGGATTCCCTTGACTCACCAGCGTTTTGGGCCGAACGCGTTTGATAAAAGCGTTATGGACCATCCATGGAACTGATCACCACCACCGACCAACTCGCCGCTGCCTGTGAGCGCCTCGCCCAGCATCCGGTTATCACCGTCGATACGGAATTCCTCCGCGAGACCACTTACTATCCTCTGCTCTGCGTCGTGCAGATGGCCAGCGCCGAAGACGCCGTGGTCGTGGACACCCTCGCCGAAGGCATCGATCTCGCGCCGTTCTTCGCATTGATGAACAATGAAGCCGTGCTGAAGGTCTTCCATGCCGCCCGGCAGGACATCGAGATCATGGTCCATCGCAATGGCGTGGTGCCGCATCCGATCTTCGATACGCAGGTCGCCGCCATGGTGCTCGGCTATGGCGACAGCATCGCCTATGACCAGCTCGTCGAGCGCGTCACCGGCCATCGGCCCGACAAGACCCATCGCTTCACCGACTGGTCGCGCCGCCCGCTGACCGAAGAACAGCTGCATTACGCCGTCTCCGACGTGACGCATCTGCGCGATGTGTTTGCCAAGCTCGACGCCGACCTGAAAAAGCGCAATCGCAGCGACTGGGTGAGCGAGGAGATGAAGATCCTCACCTCGCCCAAGACGTACGACTTCCATCCCGAGCGCGCCTGGGAGCGCCTCAAGACCCGCGTCCGCAAGCCGAAGGAGCTGGCGGTGCTGATGGAAGTGGCGGCCTGGCGCGAGCAGGAAGCCCAGAGCCGCGACGTGCCGCGCTCGCGCGTGCTGAAGGACGACGCCGTCGGCGACATCGCCACCCACGCGCCGACCTCGCTGGACAAGCTCGCCAATCTGCGCTCGCTGCCGAAAGGCTTTGAGCGCTCGAAATGGGGCACTGACATCCTTGCAGCCATCCAACGCGGCATCGAACGCGATCCCAATACGCTGCCCAAGCTGGAAAAGCCGCGCGGCAATGGCAATGGTGCGGCCACGGTCGAGTTGCTGAAGGTTCTGCTGCGCATGACCTCCGAACGTCATGCCGTCGCCAGCAAGGTGATCGCCACCGTGGACGATCTCGAGCAGATCGCCATCAACGACAATGCCGATGTCGGCGCCCTGCAAGGCTGGCGACATGAGCTGTTCGGCAAGGACGCCCTTGCGCTCAAGCACGGCCGCCTCGCGCTGGCGATGGAAAAAGGCCGCGTCATCCGCGTCGATCGCAGCTGAGCCCTGCTCTTCTTGGGCAGGCCCTCACGGGCCTTCCCAAACCTCTCCGATCTCTGGCACAAATGCCGGGCTGCCGTTCAAGGACAGCGCTTTCGCGGAGACGTCATGAAATTCGTATCGATTGTGTCGAGCGGCGCGTCGCGTCTGGGCGTGATGCTCGATGGTGAACGCGTCCTCGATCTCGCAAAGGCCGAGCCGAACGCGGCATTTGCCGATCTGATCAGCCTGATCGAGGCCGGCGACGCCGGGCTGGAAGCCGCGCGACGTCTGGCCTCCGCTGCACCGCCAAGCGCCGTCGTCAAACTCGCCGACGTGACGCTGCAGGCGCCGATCCCCTCGCCGCGGAAGAACGTGTTCTGCGTCGGCCGCAACTACATCGAACATGTCGAGGAAGGATATCGGGCGCGGGGCACCGAGGTGAAGCTGCCGGAATATCCGCAATTCTTCACGAAGCCGCGCACCGCTGTCGTCGGCCATGGCGCGACCGTCCCGCTGCACGCCAATGTCACCGCCATGCTCGACTACGAAGTCGAGCTCGCCGTCGTGATCGGCCGCGGCGGCGTCAACATCCCCATCGAGAGCGCGCTCGATCACATCTTCGGCTTCACCATCATCAATGACGTCACCGGCCGCGATGTGCAGCGCCGCCACGATCAGTGGTTCAAGGGCAAGGGCCTCGACGGCACCTGCCCGATGGGACCGTGGGTGGTAGAGCGCGGCGACGTCAGCGATCCCCAGGCGCTTGATCTATCACTCAAGGTGAATGGCGAAGTTCGACAGAGCTCCAACACGAAGCACATGATCTTCCCGATCGCGCGCATCATCAGCGAGCTGTCCCTTGGCCTGACGCTGGAGCCCGGCGACATCATCGCCACCGGCACGCCGTCCGGCGTCGGCTATGCCATGACGCCGCCGCGCCCGTTGAAGGCCGGCGATGTCATGACGCTTGAGATCGAGCAGATCGGAACGCTGGAAAACCGCGTCGGCAACTAAGGTTGCCGATCAGCGTCTGACGATAGAGCCGGACTTGCCGACCAGTCGCGCCAGCTGCTTGAAGCGGCTGCCGACGCGGTCGGCAACAAGGTCGACGAGACGGTGTTCGAACACGAGCATCATCTTGCGATCCTGAACGGTGAAATGCGCGGCCGGCAAAACGCCCGGCTGCGCCGCCGAGATCAGATGCGCCACGCGGAACAGCGCGCCGAGCAAACGCGCGCGCTCCACCTGCGCCGGCGTCACCAGGGCGCGGACGATTTCCGGAGGCTCGTTCTCTTCGCTGAAGCCGGCATAGCGGTAATACACCGACAGCGCGAGGAAGGCGCGGCCGTGATGATCGATCGAGCCGAAATTGCCGTTGGTGATCAGATGAAGCGTCTGTTCACCGCGATGATCGGGATGCACCCGCCAGCCGATGTCCGAGAGAAGACAGGCGATGCGGCGCAAGCGCTTGTCTTCATCTGTCTCCGGCAATTTCGCCACACGCGCGAAATGATCGCTCCAGTTGCTCAGCTCCTGCGCATGGCGCGCCGAGCGTGAATACAGCTTGTTCATGGTCTCGGCCGCGCCGAGCAAACCGTCTTCCGCGCGCTGCGCCGGCGACAGCATCTCGTAGAACAGGCCTTCGCGAACGCCATAGGTGGAGAAAACGATCGCCTTCGGCTTGCCGATGCGGATGATGTGTTCAAGCAGGATCGCTGCATAGACCAGCAGCGGCTGCCGCGCTTCGGTAATCGTCTCGATATCTGCAAGCACATTCGCGACCGCAAAACGGCGCACGCGACGCACGAAGCTGAGCGCATCTGCCGCAGAGATCGTGTAGCCGTGCATCACCTTGAGCGGATAACCGCTTTGCAGGATGTGCAGCCGCGCGAGCGCGCGCCATGTCCCGCCCACCGCATAGAAATTGCGGCCGGCGCAGGCCTTGAGCTGCGCGACATCGGCAAACGCCTTGGCGATGATACGCTCGGCACGCTTCGGCGAGTCCTTTGACGCGTCCTGCAAGGCGAGACCGCCCAGCGGCAGCGTGATGCCCTGCCGCAGCGAGTTGCCACGCACGTCGATCAGTTCGAGCGAACCGCCACCCATGTCGCCGACGAGACCATCCGGCTTGTGGACGCCCGAGATGACACCGAGTGCAGAGAGCTTTGCCTCACGCGGGCCAGAGATGATCTGGATCTCGCAGCCGCAGATCTTCTCTGCCGCCGCAATGAAATCCGGTCCATTGCTGGCATCGCGCGCCGCAGCGGTCGCGATCGCGTAGACGCGACCGACCTTCATGATCTTGCACAGCGCGCGGAAGCGCCGCAGCGCCGTCAACGCCTTGTCAACGGCATCCCGCGCAAGGAGCCCCGTGCTCTGAACCTCGCGACCGAGACCGCACAGCGCCTTCTCGTTGAAGATGGTGACGAGGCTGCGGGCCAGCGATTCATAGACAACGAGACGAACGGAGTTCGAGCCGATATCAATGACTGCAACGCTTTGGGCGCGTTGGCGCGCGCGTGCTACCACGAAGCCGATCCCTTACGACGATTGCTGGCGTTCGGAGCGGCGTGTGAGCCGCCGCGGCGATGATTTCTCGAGCGACTTTCCACGGCCAGACAGACTCGGATTCGTCATGAAGTAGTTATGTACGTTGAAGGGCTCCTCACCCTTCGCAGCCTTCATACGCGTTGACGACCCATCGGGCAACAACCGCCAGCTCTGCTCGGTGTCCTTCAGGTTGGCGACCATGATCTGTTCCAGCACCTGCGTATGCACCGTCGGGTTTTGCAACGGGCACAGGACCTCGACGCGACGATCGAGATTGCGGGGCATCATGTCGGCCGACGAGATGTAGATCATCGCCTTCGGGCTCGGCAGGCCGTGGCCCATGCCGAAGCAATAGATGCGGCAATGTTCGAGGAATCGGCCGATGATCGACTTGACCCGGATGTTCTCCGAGAGACCGGGCACGCCCGGCCGCAGGCAGCAGATACCGCGAATGATGAGCTCGATGGACACACCCGCCTTTGACGCCTCATACAGGGCATCGATGATGCCGGGATCGACCAGCGCATTCATCTTGAGCCAGATGGCGCCGGGCTTGCCGGCCCGCGCGAATTCCGCCTCGCCCTTGATGTGATCGATGATCTGCTTGCGCAGCGTCAGCGGCGACACCGCCATCTTTTCGATGTCGCTCGGCTCGGCATAGCCGGTGATGTAATTGAACACACGCGCCACATCGCGGCCGATGATCGGATCGGACGTGAAGTAGGAAAGGTCCGTATAGATGCGCGCGGTAACCGGATGATAATTGCCGGTGCCGGTATGGACATAAGTCGTCAGCGCACCGCCCTCGCGGCGCACCACGAGGGACAGCTTGGCGTGGGTCTTGAGTTCGAGGAAGCCATAGACCACCTGCACGCCGGCGCGTTCGAGGTCGCGGGCCCAACGGATATTGGCTTCCTCATCGAAGCGCGCGCGCAGTTCGACCAGCGCCGTCACCGACTTGCCGGCTTCAGCCGCCTCGACCAGCGTGCGCACGATCGGAGAGTTGTTGGAGGTGCGATACAGCGTCTGCTTGATCGCGACCACGTCGGGGTCGCGTGCCGCCTGCTGCAGGAACTGGACGACCACGTCGAAGGATTCATAGGGGTGATGAACCACCAGATCCTTCTGCCGGATCGCCGCGAAGATATCGCCGCCATGATCGCGCACGCGCTCGGGATGGCGCGGCACGTAAGGCACGAATTCGAGGTCCGAACGATCGAGCCGCGTCAGCTGCGACACCTCATTCATGGCGAGCACGCCATCGACCAGCAGGATTTCATCGTCGGAGGTCGCCAGCGCACGCTGCACGAAGGCGCGCAACTCGACCGGCATGGTCGCCTCGATCTCGAGGCGGATCACCGAACCGCGGCGGCGGCGCTTCAGGGCGGACTCGAACAGGCGGACGAGATCTTCCGCTTCTTCTTCGACTTCCAGTTCGCTGTCGCGAATGATGCGGAAGGCACCCTGCCCCTGCACGACATAACCGGGGAAGAGACGGCCGATAAACAGGCCGGTCGCCTGCTCCAGCGTGATCAGGCGCGCTTCGCCATCCTTGCCGGGATTGGGCAGGCGGATGAAGCGATCGATCTTGCCTGGCATGCGGATCAGCGCATTCATCGTCTTGCCGTCGGCCACGCGCGTCAGGTGCAGCGCGATGGTGAAGCCGAGATTCGGGATGAACGGAAATGGATGCGCGGGATCGATGGCCAGCGGCGTCAGCAGCGGAAAGATGTTGTGGAGGAAATGATCCTCGATCCAGCTGCGTTCGGCCTTGGTGACATCCTTGCCGTCGAGCAGCACGATGCCGACATCGGCCAGCATGTTGCGCTGCTCGCGCCAGATGGCCTGCTGGTCGGTGGCAAGCTTGGATACGGACGCATTGATCAGCACAAGCTGTTCAGCCGGCGTCAGCCCATCCGGACTGCGCTCGGTGATCCCCTCGCGGACCTGTGCCTTCAGGCCGGCGACGCGGACCATGAAGAATTCATCGAGATTGTTGGCGGAGATCGACAGGAAGCGGACGCGTTCCAGTGCCGGATGGCCGGGATTGACCGATTCCTCCAGCACACGACGATTGAAATGCAGCCAGGAGAGCTCGCGATTGATGAAACGTTCGGGCCCCGATGCGATCACGTCGACCGCCTTGGCCTCACCCTTTTTCTCTTCAATCGCAATCTCTTCAGCAGAGTCCATCAGGTCGTCATCCATCCAATTCGAGTCGTGGTCTTAACCAGCCAATACCCGCATTCTCCGCAACGGTCACATGACAGTTATATGACACAAACGAGGCGACCACCTCGGAATGCAATACCCATCGCGCGACGTGCCGATCGGCTCCAAAGCGTCGGCTGTCGCGTCGGAGTCGTCTGCGTCGCTCGGTTCGGGAGGTGGCGCGATGTCGGACATGACGGGCAGTGTACGGGGTTTCCGCACAAGCGAAACCCTGTTTTGATGGCTCAGGATTCCCGCAACAGCTCGGCGGCAAGGGCTCGTGTGACGGGCCGGCCGAGGCGCAGAGCTTCGCTGTCCAGCAGCTCGACGGTGCGCCGCGCCGCAACAAATGATCGTTCGATCCGGCTGGCGATATAGCTCACGACATTCTCGTCGATGCTCATCTGGCGATCGGCACAGAATTTGACGATCAGCGCCCGGAAAAGATGATCGTCCGGCGCCTTGAGCTGGACCACGGGGACGGCCCGCAGGCGCGAGCGCAGATCGCGCAACGCGATCTCCATGGCAACCGGTGCAATCCGGGCGGTGATGAGCACGTAAGCACCATCCTCGCGGGCAAGATTGAGAAGATGAAACATTGCCCGCTCGTCGAAGCTGTCGGGGCTCAGATCCTCGACCACGACGGCACCGGTGGCCAATGCGCCCGGAACGGTCGCGGCGGTCAGCGCGTGTGCCATGGTCGAACGCGCACCGGCCTCCTCGGCCCAGATCGCCGCCAGATGGCTCTTGCCCGAGCCTTCCGGCCCGGCCAGCAGCATCACGCGATTTGGCCAGTCCGGCCAGCTGTCGATCAACCCCAGCGCCTCGGCATTGGCGGTGCCTTCGAGAAAGTCGTCGCGCGACAGGCTCTCCGCATGAGGCAATGCAAACGCCAGTTGACGGGGTTGGACGCGAACAGACACGCAGATACTCCAGGCCGGGTGACCGGCAATTACTCAGGGCGCGCGCCCGTCTCGATCGTGCTCATGTGCCTCACCCACTCCACAAGGTAAAGGCCAACGGAGGCGAGCGTCAGAACGGTCACAAAACCCATTAAAATCAAGTCGTAAGGCGACGAATTGAAACCAAATCCGAGGGCCGCGAGGACCAAGGCGGCGAATGCCACCTGGGCCACCGTATTGAGCTTCGAGACCATCAGCGGCTTCATCGGGATCGGCTTGCCGAACAGCCAGGAGACGATCACGGCACCCACGATCATGATATCCCGCGACACCACCAGAATCACCAGCCAGCGCGGCACTGCCCCCCATATCCCCAGGGACACGTAGATCGACACCAGAAGGGCCTTGTCAGCCAGCGGATCGAGCAAGGCGCCGAGTTCGCTGGCCATGTTGAAGCGCTTGGCGAGGAAGCCATCCACGGCATCGCTGACCCCGGCGATGATGAAAACCGCAAAGGCGATCTGCATCTGGCCAGATGCAATCGCCCAGACGACGATGGGAACCAGCAGGATGCGGCCCAGGGTGATGATGTTGGGGATGCTCAACTGGTGTTTTCCGGCTTCGGCCCGTGCCAAAATCCGAGCGTGGCGGCTCTGACCGGCATACCGCTGAGATAGTAGCCGGGATAGCGTTTACGAGCCATTGCGCAGGGGCAATTTCCGACGTAACCAGCGGAAAATTCACAATTTCGCACTTCGCCAGGATACCGGGCATGACCGACCAGAAAAAAGGCCTCACTTACGCGGATGCAGGCGTCGACATCGATGCCGGCAACCGGCTGGTCGACCTCATCAAGCCGATGGTCCGCGCCACTGCCCGTCCCGGCGCCGATGCCGAGATCGGCGGCTTTGGCGGCTTGTTCGATCTCAAGGCCGCGGGCTTCAAGGACCCGATCCTGGTGGCGGCCACGGACGGCGTCGGCACCAAGGTCAAGATTGCCATCGAGGCCAATGTCCATAACGGGATCGGCATCGACCTCGTCGCCATGTCGGTCAACGACCTCGTGGTCCAGGGCGCCGAGCCGCTGTTCTTTCTCGACTATTTCGCCTGCGGCAAGCTCGACCCGGAAGCCACCGCCTCGATCGTCGCCGGCATCGCCGAAGGCTGCCGTGAGTCCGGCTGCGCCCTGATCGGCGGCGAGACCGCGGAAATGCCCGGCCTCTACAAGGACGGGGATTACGATCTTGGCGGCTTTTCGGTTGGCGCCGCCGAGCGCGGCACCCTGTTGCCGACCAAGGACATGGCCGTCGGCGACGCCGTGATCGGCCTGGCCTCGTCGGGTGTGCATTCCAATGGTTTCTCGCTGGTCCGCAAGATCGTCGAGCGCACCGGCCTGTCCTATGCCGACAAGGCGCCGTTCTCGCCGGTGATGACGCTGGGTGGCGCGCTGCTGACCCCGACCAAACTCTATGTGAAGTCCTGCCTGCGCGCGATCCGCGAGACCGGCGCCGTGAAGGGCCTCGCCCATATCACCGGCGGCGGTTTCACCGACAACATTCCGCGCGTGCTGCCGAAGGATCTCGGCGTCCGCATCGATCTGCCCGCCCTCAATGTGCTGCCCGTCTTCAAATGGCTCGCCGCCGAAGGCGACATCGCCGAGCTTGAGCTGCTACGCACCTTCAATTGCGGCATCGGCATGATCGCCATCGTCAAGCGCGAAGCCGTCGAGCAGGTCATGGAAATCCTGCGCGAGAGCGGCGAAACCGTTTCTCTGCTCGGCGACGTCATCGAAGCCAAGGGCGACGAGCGCGTGGTCTATGACGGGCATCTCGACCTGAAACTGTGAGGCCGTGATGCGTCCCGTCGCCATCCTGATTTCCGGCCGCGGATCGAACATGTCCGCGCTGATCGAGGCCGCTGCCGCCGACGGCTTCCCGGCGAAGATCGCGCTCGTGATCTCGAACCGCGCGGATGCACCTGGCCTCGCCAATGCGCAGGCCAACGGCATCAAGACGCTGGTGATCGAGAGCAAGCCGTTCGGCAAGGACCGCGCCGGCTTCGAGAAGTTGCTGCAGGCCGCGCTCGACGAGCACAAGATCGAGGTGATCTGCCTCGCCGGCTTCATGCGCCTGTTCACGGCGGAATTCGTCCAGCACTGGTATGGCCGGATGCTGAACATCCATCCGTCGCTGCTGCCGTCGTTCCCAGGTCTCGATCCGCACGGCCAGGCATTGCGCGCTGGCGTCAAGATTTCCGGTGCCACGGTGCATTTCGTGATTCCGGAAACCGATGCCGGTCCGATCGTGATGCAGGGCGCCGTACCGGTTGCCGGTGACGACACGGCGGAAACGCTGGCGGCGCGCGTGCTCAGTGTCGAACACCAGATCTATCCACAGGCGCTGCGGCTGCTGGCAACGGATGGCATCAAGATCGATGGCGATGTGACGACCAGCACCGCCGGCGTCGATGCTGAAGACAACCTCATCGCGCCGACGGTGATTTGAAACTCCGGCCCGTAGCCCGGATGAAGCGTAGCGCAATCCGGGGACCGGCGTTTCAGTGACCTCGACATCCCCGGATTACGCTTCGCTTCATCCGGGCTACAAATTCTTACCCCTTCACAAATGCCAGCAGATCCGGATTGATCACATCCGCATGAGTCGTGCACATGCCGTGCGGGAAGCCCGGATAGATTTTCAGCGTGCCATGCTTCAGCAGCTTGATCGACAGTTCAGCTGAATCAGCAATCGGCACGATCTGGTCGTCGTCGCCATGCATCACCAGCACCGGCACATCGATCGCCTTCAGGTCTTCGGTGAAGTCGGTCTCTGAAAACGCCTTGATGCAATCATACTGCGCCTTGGCGCCACCGATCATGCCCTGCCGCCACCAATTATTGATCACGCCCTGCGAAATCTTCGCGCCGGGCCGATTGAACCCGTAAAACGGCCCGGTGGGCACATCGACATAGAACTGCGCGCGATTGGCCGCGAGCGCTGCGCGAAAGCCGTCGAAAACTTCGAGCGGCAGGCCACCGGGATTGTTCGGCGTCTTCAGCATGATCGGCGGCACCGCACCGATCAGCACGGCCTTGGCGACGCGGCCCTTCTTCGAACGCGCCACGTAGCGCGCCACCTCGCCACCACCGGTGGAATGGCCGATATGGACGGCGTCCTTGAGATCAAGCGCATCGGCCAACTCGATCATGTCGGCGGCGTAGGTGTCCATTTCATTGCCGGTGCCGGTCTGCGTCGAGCGGCCGTGGCCGCGGCGGTCATGGGCGATGACGCGATAACCGTTGCTGAGGAAGAACAGCATCTGGGTGTCCCAGTCGTCCGAACTCAGCGGCCAGCCATGATGGAAGACAATCGGCTGCCCGCTGCCCCAATCCTTGTAGAAAATCTGGGTGCCGTCTTTGGTCGTGAAGGTAGGCATGTGAGCTCCTGACGGGTGATGGTAGACTGTGAGTTATCCCGGCGCGCAACTTGCTCGCCTCTGACGCCGCAAGCAATCGCCAGCGCCGCACGAATGGCGTCTTCACTACATTGTGCATTCCGGCCGCGCCCAGAACATTCGTCCTCGCCCCCCGCGCAAATAAAGGGCACGCCCCTGCCCGCAATTGATGCGGGCCTGGCAACATTCAGGATTGCACAGTCAGATATTTATTGTACGATTTGTACAATTATAATTCTCGCCTCATGAGCTGGGTATGCGGTGGGGCCGCGAGCGGACAGGACGGGATCTCATAGAATGAGCACATCACCCGACTATGACATCTTCGACGCCGGCGACGTGGCGCTGCAGTCGGGATCTGTATTTCCTGGTCTGAAGCTCGCTTACAAGACCTACGGCCGGCTCAATGCCGACAAGTCGAATGCCATTCTCTATCCGACATCATTCTCGGCCCAGCATGTGGACACCGAATGGCTGATCGAAACCGGAGCGGCGCTCGATCCGGAGCGTTATTTCGTCATCATTCCGAACCTGTTCGGCAACGGCCTGTCGTCGTCGCCGTCCAATACGCCCGCTTTCGGCGCGGACTATCCGAATCTCAGCTACCACGACGCCGTCGCCGTTCAGCATCGGCTCGTCACCGAGCAGTTCGGCATCTCGCGCCTTGCAATGGTCTATGGCTGGTCGATGGGCGGCATGCAGGCCTATCACTGGGCGGCCCGCTATCCGGACATGGTGGAGCGCGCCGCCGTGGTCTGCGGCAGCGCACGGTGTTCGCCGTTCAACACGGTGTTTCTCGAGAGCGTCCGTGCAGCGCTGAGCGCTGATCCCGCCTTCGCAAACGGCCGCTTCACATCGCGCCCGGCCGCGGGATTGCGCGCCATGGGGCGCGTCTATGCCGGCTGGGCGATGTCGCACGGCTTCTATCGCGACGAACTCTGGCGCGAGGGCGGCTTCACGTCGCTGGAAGACTATCTCAGCCGGTCCTGGGACCTGGCCTTCGCCCATCGCGATGCCAACAACATCCTCGCCCAGCTCTGGACCTGGCAGAATGGCGACATCAGCCACTGCAAAGAGTTTGGCGGCGACTTCACAAGGGCGATGGCGGCGATCAAGGCACGCGTGCTGCTCATGCCCGGCGCGACGGACAATTACTTCCAGGTCGGAGACAACGAGGCCGAGCTGCCGCTGCTCGTCAATGCACGTTCCGCCGAGCTCTGCCCGATTCCCTCGCTGCACGGCCACCGCGCCGGCAATCCGATCAAGATCCCTGCCGACAAGGCGTTCCTGAACGAAAAGATCAAGGCATTCCTGAGCTCATGACCGTCATCGACACCCACGACCACAAGCCGGTCCGCGCGCTGACGCCAGCGCAACTCAAGGACCTCTCAATCCGCGCCAACCTGCCCGGCCTGGTGCGTTCACTGAGCCATTTCGGCGCGATCCTGATCGTCGGCACCGCGGTCTGGCTGACCGTCACGCGCTTCGGCGCGATCTGGGCTCTGCCGCTGGTCGCGATCCAGGGCTATCTCATCGCCTTCCTGTTCATGCCCGTCCATGAGGCCGCGCATAAAACGGTGTTCACCAGTCGAGTCGCCAATGAGATCCTCGGCCACCTGTCATCGCTGCTGATCATCCACCCCTATGAGCATTACGCGCTGTTTCACTGGGATCACCACCGCTTCACGCAGGACCCCGCTCGCGATCCCGAACTGGTGACGGCGACCATCCCGACCTCCGACACCAAATTGGCAATCGCCTATACCGGTATCGTCCAGCTCATCAACCGCATCCGCCTGCTGTTTCGCCGTGCGATTTCGGGCCGCGCCGTTGCGCCCTGGATTCCGGAGAACAAGCAAAATCTCGTTGTCCGCGAAGCACGCGTCTATGCGCTCGTCTATCTACTGTTGCTTGCCGGCTCGATCATGCTGCAGACGACGGTGCTGCTGTGGTGCTGGATGCTGCCGCTGGTCGTCGGCCAGCTCTTTCTCCGGCCCTATCTCTATGCCGAACACACTGGCTGCGAACATACCCGCAGCGCCTATGAAAACACCCGCACCACCTATACCGGCGCGGTGATGAAGTGGTTCACCTGGAACATGCCCTTCCATGTGGAGCATCACGCCTACCCGTCGGTGCCGTTTCACGCGCTACCGAAACTGAATGCCATCGTGGACGATCGCATCCGGCACCGCGGCCTCGGCTATCACCGCGTCCATCGCGAGACTTTCGCCTGGTTCCGTCGCGCCCGGCAGCGGGACGCCTGAGGGTCACGCACCGGCCAGGACGACCTTGACCTGCCGTCGTGCATGGTCGGCCGTGACGGCACGGAAGCCGAACGCATCCTGATAGAACAGCGTGCCATAGATGCGGTCGTAGAGATCGCTCGCCGGCTCTGTGGACGTCACGCTGCCATCCTTCTGGCCAGCCTTGATGATCTTCGCAACCACATCGCGGCGCGCGCCGAGATAGCGCTCCGCAAACAAGCGCGCCGATCCCGTGCGCGCGATACATTCCGCAATCACAGCGAGTTGCACCTTGCCAAACTCGCCGCTCAGCGCGACGGCATAGGCCGATGCATGTCGGCCAATCCGCGCAACGGCGTCACCGTCTTCGGGGATCGGCAGCATCGACGCGGCCTGGCGGAGAAACGCATCGATCAGCAACGCCTCCCGTGACGGCCACCATTTATAGATGGTCATTTTCGAGACGCCAGATTCCCGCGCGATGGCATCGATGGAGGCCGCGGAGAGACCATCCGCCGCCATCATCCGATAGGCACTTTCGAGGATCGCCTCCTCCGTCTCGACGGAGCGCGGACGGCCGCGGCGGATTGGTTTGACGTCGGACATGATGGAACTGCATTCCGCTAATGGTTGCGGTGCTATAGCGCGAATTGGAGGGATCAAACAGCGGGATCGACACTGTCCGATAAAGGCAGCTGCAGCGGTTCCTCGTGCCGGCCGAGCAACTCGTAGACGCCGACCTCCTTGGCAAAGCCCTTCGGCTTGATGGTCGCGACGCTGCGGAACGTGAAACGGATTCCTGCCGCATCTTTCACGGCCTGGCTCACCAACACGCGCGTGCCGTAATCCTTGTTGAGGGTTTCGAGGCGCGATGCCAGATTCACCGTCGCACCGAGGGCGGTGTAGTTCATCCGGTCCGACGACCCGATATTGCCCACCATGACGTCGCCGACATGAAGCCCGAAGCGCGTATGATAGGCCGGCCATCCCTCGCGCTCGAATTCCTCGTTCAGGGCGCGGTTGACCTCGATACAGCGCAGCACCGCCTCGCAGGCCTGCAGAACATGGTCGTCATATTCGACCGGCGCGTTCCAGATCCCCATCACCGCATCGCCGATGAACTTGTCGACCGTGCCCTGATGCGCGGCGATGACATTGGACATCGCTGCAAAGTAGCGCGACGTGTACAGCATCACCTGCGTCGGATCCTTGTCCTCGGTCAGGGTGGTGAAATTCTCCACATCGGTGAACAGGATCGTCGCCTCGCGACGCGTGCCGCCAAGCTCGATGGATTCGCCGGTCTCGATCAGTTGCTGCACCAGCCGCTTCGGCACGAAATGCGAGAACGTCTGCACCAGCGAACGCATCGTATGGACGGAGCGGCCGAGATCATCGATCTCGCGGATCGGCGAGCGCAGCCGCGGCATGGCGGAGAACCGGAAGCGCTGGATGCGATCGACCTCGCGCGACAGGATGCGCAACGACAGTGAGAGCCGGTTGCCGATCAGAAACGCAAGCGGCAATGCGGTGAGCAACAGGAGCACCGCCACGATGATGAGCCAGCGCCGCTCCGCGACGATCTCCGAGTAGAATTCGTCGATCGGCGCAAAGACGATCACCCGAAGGTCGGCCGTCCCGGCTACATTCACGGGCTGGATGGCCGCCAGGTATGCCCGACCGTCAGGGTCCTTGAAAAACTGCTCTGACAGGCCCGTCTTGCGCCAGGCCTCGATTGCGGACGACGCTCCAGTCTTGTCGACCTCCGCAAGGCGCGGCAGGTCCGGCAGATGAGCGCCGGTCGCTCGCGCGCCCAGCCAGCGCGACAGATCGGGATGCGCGAGCACCCGCCCCTGCTCGTCGAACAGGAAGGCGATGCCGGATTTGCCGAGCCCCTGCTGGCGCAGCATCGTTTCCGCCTCCCCGATCAGGATGTCGCCGGCGACGACGCCCGCGCCTTCGCTGCTGATGGGGAGACGCAGCGTGTAGCCGACATTGCCGATCAGGTGGAAAATGTAAGGCGCCGTGAGCAGCGCCGCGTCAGGCTCGAAAGCGCCGTCATACCAGGGCCGCTTGCGCGGATCGTAATCGTCCGGCCCCGATATGCGGTCCAGCAGTCGCAAGGACCCGTCGATATAAGCCGTCGATGCCTGCAGTGCGCCGGTGGTCGCCGATTTGACGATCAAGACCATCCGGAACGCCGCCGCATCCGGCGCACCGATGCGCTTGCGCGCTTCAGGGCCTAGACGATCGAGCAAATCCATTTCGAGGAACGAACCGTCGTCATAGCCCATATACAGGCTGGAAAGCTGTCGGCTGTTCCGCAGCATCGAGGCCAGGAGATTGTAGAGGCGCTGATTGTCGCTGATATCGGCCGCCTGCACGGACGGCATGCCGCGCAGGATATCGAGATTGTCGCGGACCGACTTCAACTGGCTGTCGATACGATCGGCGGAGGATTGCGCCACCGCGCCGAGATAGGACGATGCGGCGGTTCGCACGATGGCATCGACGCGGCTGAAGCTGAGATAGAGAAGCGCCAGCCCGACGGTCAACACGATGCCGACGAACACCGCGATGATCGATGTTCGGAAACTGACGCGCCACTGCGTGTGTTTCATCACCCAAGGCCGCCCGCGTTAGCAAAACTCCAACATTATCGGTGCTATGCGATTGCTCCGATCGCCAAAGCATTATGCTGGCGTACCTCTGATTGCAAAGCATTAGCGGTATCCGCATAGTCTAGGCGCGCAAGTGTTTAACCGATCATTAAGGACACAGGATATGGCGGGCGCCGATATCGACGTGGTCATCCGGCAGACCGCGAAACAGCAGAACAAGACGATCCTCGCCGCTATCAAGGCGCGACGCGATCACTTCACCGGCCTCGCGGCCAAGGCGAAAGATGCGGCGTCCAAGGAGCGCTACAAGCAGGCAGCCAGGGATGTTGCCGAACATGGCGCCGCCGCGGCGCGCCGGTTGCAGGTCTCGGCCGACAACGCCGCGGACAGTTTTGCGCGCTCGATGCGCATGGCAGCGGAAATCTCGGCCGCAAAGGCCGTAGCGGATGCTGCCAAGGCCGCGGAAAAGCCTGCCGAAAAGGCGCCCAAGCCGGCCAAGAAGGCCGCTGCCAAGGGCAAGAAGGCCGTCGCGCCAAAAGCCAAGGCCAAATCGAAAAAGAAGAAGTCCTGATTGCGATGCGGCGCGGTGATCCGCGCCGCTATCCCTGCAGGAACATGGCGAAAGGCTCGTCCATGATCTTCTGCAGATGCGCGCGATAGAGATCGTAGTTGGGAGCACCTGCCGCGATCCGCCCATAGCTGGGCTCAGCGATCCCCGCCATTGGCACATAGGCGATGGGAGCCGCGATCGGCGTCAGCAGCGAACCACGACCGGCGAGCAGCGTGTTGATGATCCCGTACATTTCGCCAGCAATCGTCGGCCGCGACACCGTGATCAGGCGAAACTGGCCGTTCCGGTTGGTGACGAAATAGATGTGGCCCGACTGGTTCGGCACCGACACTTCACCGAATTGCGTATAGGCCGCGTCCTGCCGCTCGGCTTCGCGAAACTCGTAGCACGAGCCCATCGCGTCCCAGGCGATCTCGGTGCGATAGGCATAGATCGAGCCAGCCTCACCGAATGACGGTCGCAACGTGACATAGGCCCCGGCGATCCAGCTCATGGAACGGCGAGAATAAGCACCGAGACTGTCCGGCGCGACATCGCCATTGCCGTTTGTCGGCACGGGAGCAGCGGACGAATCCGCCACCTTCCGCAACGATACGCCGAGCGCTTCCTCAAGCCGCACGGTCGTCGCCAGCGTAAATGGCCGTCGGCCCCCGAGGGCTTTCTCCAGCGTCGAGATACTGAGCTTCGCCTGCTCCGCCAGCGTCTGCCGCGAAATGCGGCGGCGCGCGAGTTCCTCGCGAATGATGGCGGCAATTTCCCGGCTCTGTTCGTCGGAGAGCTGCTTGTCCGGCGTCTGCATCATCGTCCCTGTCATGGCGTCCGGCACAATAGCAGACGGACAGGGCCGCACAAATCCGCACATGCGCACATCGCCGATCGCGCATGTGCGGCGGTGAACGGCCAATCAATGCCGATCATCACGCTCCTCCGCCAGCCAAACGTCCCGCAAGACTTGGTCATCGCAATGCCTTCGGGAGCGCCTGACATGACCACCATCGATTACGATCACCACGACGCCGACGAGCGCGGCGCCACCGGATTGCCGGACCTGATTGAACAGATTCTGCTGTTCGCGCTCGGCGGCGTCGCCGCTTTCCTGCTGGGCATCGGATTGCTGTTGTTCGATCTCAGCCCGGCCTGGTCGGCCACACGCGACGATGCGCCCCGCTCCGGCGCTCTGATCATCAAGTCGGAAACGGGCAATACCGAAGCCACACGCCTCGGCATCGATGTCGATCTCACCGTGTCGGGCCCGACCATGCGTGCCCGCGTCACGCAGATGTTTCGCAACCCCACGAACGATTGGGTCGAGGCCGTTTACATGTATCCGATGCCGCAAGGCGGCGCCGTGGACACGCTGAAACTGGTGATCGGCGACCGCGTCGTTATCGGCGATATCAAGGAACGTGAACAGGCCCGTGCGGTCTATGAGCAGGCCAAACAGGCAGGCCAGAAAGCCGCGCTCACCGAGCAACAGCGGCCGAACATTTTCACCAATGCCGTCGCCAATATCGGCCCCGGCGAAACCGTGCTGGTCCAGATCGAATATCAGGAACCGGTACATCAGAACGGCAGCGACTTCTCGCTGCGGATCCCGATGGTGGTCGGGCCCCGTTACATCCCCGAGCCGATCGTGCAGAGTGTCGACCTGCGTGCCGATGGCGGCGGCTGGGGCAGCGCGACGTCCGATCCCGTGCCGGATCGCGATCGCATCACGCAGCCTGTGCTCGATCCCGCAAAACATGCGCCTGTCAATCCGACCACCATCACCGTGCGCCTGCAGGCCGGTTTCCCGCTCGGCGATGTCACCAGCCATCACCACCGCGTCAACATCGACAGCCCCGACAATGCCACGCGCGTCATCACGCTGGCCGACGGCCCGGTGCCAGCCGACCGTGATTTCGAACTGAGCTGGAAGCCCGTCGCCGAGAAGGCACCGTCGGTCGGCCTGTTCCGCGAGCAGATCGGCAAGTCCGATTATCTCCTCGCCTATGTCACGCCGCCGGTTGCGACGGCCGAACAGAAGCCGATGCCGCGCGAAGTCATTTTCGTCATCGACAATTCCGGCTCCATGGGCGGCACCTCGATCACCCAGGCCAAGGCCAGCCTGACTTATGCACTCGGCCGCCTGCAGCCGACTGACCGCTTCAATGTCATCCGCTTCGACCACACCATGGACATGCTGTTTCCCACATCAGTCCCCGCCGACAGCCGAAATATCAACAGTGCCACGTCCTATGTCGGCAGCCTGCAGGCGTCCGGCGGCACCGAGATGGTGCCGGCGATGCGTGCCGCACTCAGCGACGACGCGAATAGCGAAAACGCCGCGCTCCGCCAGGTCGTGTTTCTCACCGACGGCGCCATCGGCAACGAGCAGCAGCTGTTCGATACGATCACCGCGTTGCGAGGCCGCTCGCGCGTCTTCATGGTCGGGATCGGCTCGGCGCCCAACACGTTCCTGATGACGCGCGCTGCCGAACTCGGCCGCGGCACCTTCACTCATATCGGTTCGACAGCGCAGGTCGAAAGCCGCATGCGTGATCTGTTCGCGAAGCTCGAAAATCCCGTCGTCACCGGCCTTGCCGCGACCTTCTCCGAAGCCAAGGCCGATCTCACGCCGAATGCCCTGCCCGATCTCTATCGCGGCGAACCGCTGGTGCTTGCGGCACGTCTCGACAAGCTCGCCGGCAATGTCACCATCAAGGGCCGCATCGGCGCTCAGCCCTGGACCGTGACGCTGCCCCTCGATCGCGCGGCCGAAGGCAAGGGCCTCTCCAAAGTGTGGGCACGCCGCATGATCGACGATGCCGAGGTGGCGCGCACGCTCAACAAGCTCAAGCCTGCCGATGCCGACAGCGCCATCCTGTCGCTGGCACTCGAACATCAGCTCGTCACGCGGCTCACCAGCCTTGTTGCCGTCGACAAGACACCGAGCCGACCGGCCGGCGAACCGCTCAAGCTGTCGGAGATGCCAGTCAACCTGCCCGCAGGCTGGGATTTTGCAAAAGTGTTCGGCGACCGCCAGCAGCTGCAGCGCCAGCCGGCGGAACGCCGGGCTGAAACGGATGGCAATCCGGTTCAGGTCGCAGCAGCGAAGCGTCTGCAGCCCGTTCCGGTCGCGCAGCCCGCCACCGTGCAGTTGCCCAAGACCGCCACCGATGCAGAGCTGAAGATGATGCTCGGCTTCGTCCTGCTGTCGCTGAGCCTGCTTCTCCTGATGTTCGGCCGCCGTCGGATGATCCCCCGCTGACGGCGACGATGGGAGGAATGGTTCCTCCCGGCGCGCGTGGCGTCCCCGGCCGCGCGCGTCCTCTCTTTCCCTGACCATGCGAGGACATCGCCATGTTGCGCATCGCCGCCGTCTTGTTGGCGCTGATCGGCATCATTTTGTTCGGCCAGGGCAGCTACATCCATGCCAAGGCCATGCTCGCCCAGGTGCTGCTCGAACGCGCCTTTACGGCCTCGCTCGCGAGCGGCCAGCCCGTCAAACCGTGGTCATGGGCGGATACATGGCCCGTGGCGCGGATCGAGGTGAAACGCCTCGATGCCAGCGCCATCGCTTTGCATGGCAGCAGCGGACAGGCGCTCGCTTTTGGCCCCGGCCATGTGGAGAATACGCCGGAAGCCGGCGAGCCCGGCATTGCCGTCTATTCCGCCCATCGTGATACGCATTTCCGTTTTCTTGGCGATGTCATCGTCGGTGACGAGATCGAGGTCACGCGGCGCGATGGCCGTCACTTCCGCTATCACGTGACCAGCACGTCGATCGTCCCCTTCGACGCTTCGGATATCGATGCCCGCGCCAGACAAACAGGACTCGCGCTGACGACCTGCTGGCCGCTCGACTCCGTGACCGAAGGACCGCTGCGCTATGTGGTCCACGCCACCCTGCTGGATGGACAACCGATATCTCCGATTGCATTGGTCGATCCCGCTCGGACGAAGTAGTCTCCGGCATCAGAGCGGCGATCGAAACGCCGCCGAATGACAGGGAGTGAACGAATGGCGAAAGTCGCAATCGTCGGCTGCGGTGCGATGGGATCGGTCTATGCGGCCTTGATGATCGATGCCGGCCACGACGTGCATGCGATCACGGCATGGCCGGACCATGCCGAAGCCATGAACACCAATGGCCTGCGCTGCGAGGGCATCAGCGGCGACCGCACCGTGCCGATCCATGGCGCAACCACCACCGACGGCATCGGCCCCTGCGATCTCGTCATTATCGCCACCAAAGCGTTCGACGTCGAGGCAGCCGCCAAAAGCTGCGCGCCCCTGCTCGGCCCCGAGACCGTCGTGCAGACGATCCAGAACGGCCTTGGCTCGCCCGAAGTCGCAGCGCCGATCCTTGGCGCCGATCGCATCGCCGTCGGCGTGGTCGGCGGCTTCGGCGCGTCGATGCGCGGCCCCGGCCATGTCCATCACAATGGCATGGAGATGATCCGCTTTGGCAGCTTTGCCGGCCTGCCGAAACAGCTGGTGCAGGCGTCTGCGAAAATCTGGGAGTCGGCAGGATTCAAGGTCGCGCTATTCGACGACATCAAGCAGATGGTGTGGGAGAAGCTGATCATGAATGTCGCCTTCTCCGGCACGTCCTGCACCACGGGACTGACCATCGGCGAGATCATCGACGATCCCGATGCCTGGAAAGTCGCCCGCGGCTGTGCGGAGGAGGCAATAGCCGTGGCCCGCGCATCCGGAATCACGCTCGATGTCGGCGAACCCGTCGCGCATGTGCGCAAGCTCGGCGGCAAGATCCCGCATGCCAAGCCATCGATGTTGCTGGACTACGAGGCCGGTCGCCGCTGCGAGATCGATGCGATCAATGGCTCGATCCCGCGGCTGGGTAAGCCGCTCGGCGTGCCGACACCAGTGAACGATACGGTGGTCGGCATCGTGAAGGCGCGCGAACGGAAGATGCTGCGCTCAACCCATCCTACAAAACAAAACGGGCGCCGAAGCGCCCGTTCAATTAATAATGCTTTCCGGAGCTGACGGCTTAAGCCGCCTGCTCCGCATGCGCAGCCATGCTGCGGCGGCGCCACAGCCCGCCGACCGCCAGCACGATGAAGATGCCGAGCAGGCCGCAGAGGATCTCGCCGCCGGTGCCGTCGCCGGTGAAGCGGATGCCGCTGCCGAGCGACGCGAACACGCCATCGAGGCTCGCGCCGAGCGCACCGCCGAAGAAGCTGTGCAGCGCCGGCATGACAGCCGGATCGGTGGCGATGACTTCGCCCGCGACCCAGCCGAGCAGTGCGGCACCGAGCCAGACCAGGACCGGCAGGCGGGTGAGCAGCGCCATGATCAGCGCGGCGCCGGCAACGATCAGCGGGACGCTGACGGCCAGACCGAGGATCAGCAGTGGCACGCTGCCATTGGCGGCGGCGGCAACAGCGATGACGTTGTCGAGGCTCATCACGATGTCGGCGATGACCACGATCTGCACGGCCGCCCACAGATTCGAGGCGGCCTTCACGCCGTCCTCTTCCTCAGGTTCGGGCACCAGCAGCTTGGCTGCGATGATGATCAGCGCGAGGCCACCAACGAGCTTGAGATAGGGCAGTGCCATCAGCGAGGCGACGATGCCGGTGAAAATGATACGGAGAATGACAGCTGCGGCGGCGCCGAGGATCATGCCCCACATGCGCTGCTTCGGCTCGAGGCCGCGGCAGGCGAGCGCGATCACGAGGGCGTTGTCGCCCGACAGCAGAACGTTGATCCAGATGATCTTGCCGACGGCAACCCAGAAAGCGGGCTGCTGCATCTCGACCTGAAACTGGGTGAAAACCGACTTGATCGTCGCCGGATCGAAAACTTGCAGTATCCAGTCCACCGCGCGCCCCTCTTTCGTTTGTTCGTCGTTATCGTCTTATGGAAATGCCGGCGCGCCCCCGCGCGCCGGCAGATAGTGGTGGTCGGGCTAACGCTTAGCCGACGATCTCGTTGCCCGAGAAGAACTGCGCGATTTCGATCGCGGCGGTCTCGGCAGCGTCCGAACCGTGCACCGAGTTCTCACCGATCGACTTGGCGTGCGCCTTGCGGATGGTGCCTTCAGCGGCCTTCGACGGATCGGTGGCGCCCATGACGTCGCGATACTTGAGGATCGCGCCTTCGCCTTCCAGCACCTGCACGACGACCGGACCCGAGGTCATGAAGTCGACGAGCTCGCCGAAGAAGGGACGCTCCTTGTGGACGGCGTAGAAGGTGCCGGCCTGTTCCTTGGTCATGCGGATACGCTTCTGCGCGACGATGCGCAGGCCGGCCTTTTCGATCAGCGCATTGATCGCGCCGGTCAGATTACGCTCGGTCGCGTCGGGCTTCAGAATCGAAAAGGTACGCTCGATGGCCATGGTTCATCCTCGAATAGCAGTGTTGGAAAGATGGCGGCTTATATCGGTGCGCTCCCGGAACGGCAAGCGATCCGTCGGCAGTGCCGGTACCGATCCGGAC
>NZ_JBIISY010000301.1:0-6357 GCF_044340795.1 Tardiphaga sp. | reverse complement strand
GTGGAACAGATCACGTCATCACGCAGCATCGTGTTGCCGCAACAGCACAAGATCGCATTCGACCGGGACCGCGACCTCCTCTTCGATAAAATCGAGATGATGCATCGCCACCCGAATGCCATGTCGTTTCAGGCACTCGGAGCGGATGGCAATAGCCTCAAAACCGATATCTGGTACTCGATCGGCGGTGGCTTTATCGAAGCGGAGCAATACGAAAGCAATACGGCGACGACGTCCAAGCCGCTTGGCATCGCGATTCCAAGTGGAGCTGATTTGCTCGAAATATGCGATGTTTACGACTGCACGATCGCAGATATTGCCTTTGCTAACGAGTGCGGAAAGACGGGCGAAGCCGAGGTAATTTCCGGCATTGACCAGATCATTGATGTCATGATGGCATGCGTCGATCGTGGACTAAGGCAATCAGGGCAGCTGCCCGGCCCTCTGAAGGTACAACGTCGCGCTCAATCTCTTTACCAAAAGGCAGAAGAGACTCGGCATTCGAACATTCGTCGACCGAGCGAGCCGTTCGATTACATCTCTGCTTTTGCCATTGCCGTGAATGAAGAGAATGCTACCGGAGGCCGCGTAGTCACCGCCCCGACCAATGGGGCTGCCGGCGTCATTCCAGCGGTCCTGCGTTACTATCGCGATTTCTGTCCAGGCGCGGATCGCTCCGGCATGCAGACGTTCTTGCTTACCGCGACTGCCATCGGAGGAATTATCAAGAAGAACGCGTCCATATCCGGCGCCGAAGTCGGGTGTCAAGGAGAAGTCGGATCAGCTGCAGCTATGGCTGCGGCTGGTCTATCGGCTGCACTCGGAGCCACCAATGCGCAAATCGAGAATGCTGCCGAAATTGCCATGGAGCATCATCTCGGAATGACTTGTGATCCGATCGCAGGTCTCGTTCAGATCCCGTGCATCGAAAGGAATGCGTTCGGTGCAATCAAGGCGGTCAACGCCGCCTATCTAGCGCTGGCCGGCGACGGATCGCACCGGGTCTCGCTCGATCAGGTCATTGAGACGATGCGTCAGACAGGCGCGGACATGCATGATAAGTACCGGGAAACGTCGCGCGGCGGCCTCGCCATCAGCGTTCCGGAATGTTGAACGAGTTTTTCACCTTCTCGGCTGGAAGCGAGCGTCGATTACGACGTTACGGATCATCGCCGCAAAGCTAGACATGCCGTTCCAGCCGACCGTTACAGAAGCATTGCAATGGCGGCAACCAGTAACACTGATATTGTCGCTTGAATAATATATCCGCCCAACGATATCGGCGAATGAGCGCACTCGATCGAACCTTCATGAGTATTTTCATGAAACTGTTGCATCACAACCCTCATGTCATTTAGATCCTGAGCTGGCTTCACAAACCTTGCGGCACCGGCTCAGATTTCTCGTTCAAGCACTCACAGTCTCCATCACTGTGACAACCAAACGCCGCAGGCGCCAAACGCGCTTACATTTTAAGCCTGCACAGCCTTGGCAAAATTGGCAAAGAACTCATCCGCAAGTTTCTTCGCTGTCCCATTTACCAGCCGCTGCCCAAGTTGAGCCAGTTTTCCCCCAATGTGGGCCTCGACCGCATAGACAAGCAGAGTCCCCTCCCCCTTGTCGGTCAAGCTTACGGTAGCCGCTCCCTTGGCAAAGCCGGCTACGCCGCCCTCACCTTCTCCAGAAATCTTATAACCATTCAATGGATCGAGATCACTGAGGACGACTTTGCCACGGAATCGTGCGGCAACAGGCCCGACTCTCATTCTGGCGACGGCGCGAAACCCACCTTCCTCGGTGGTTTCCAACTCCTCGCAGCCGGGGATGCAACTTTTCAGCACCGCAGGATCATTGATCTTGGCCCACACCTGCTCACGAGGGGCCGCGAGCAAAACTTCGCCATTCATCGTCATCGCCATGGTGCTTCTCCTGAATAGTGATTGGCCGGAATCTCGGAAACGCTGCCACGTTGGCATGGCCTGAGAAACACTCGTCCGGCCGCGCAAAATTACGGCCTGAGAGATATGGTGATCAGGCGTCGTAGGCGCACGCATGCGAGTGCCCCACTACGCCCTGCCCGTGCTGTCTAGCCAGGCTCCGATGTCGACAGTCCCGTGATGCGGATACCGCTACCGGACGCCTTGTATCGACGGTTGATCGCGATCAGCAACGAGGTCATGGCCTCTGCGGCAGCAGAATTCTCGATTGTTCCGGCATAGATGCCCCGCAGACCAATTGCGCCGATAAGTGCAATAACCTGATCGCAAGCCGATGCGTCATTGCCACAAACGAGAACGTCACAATCGACCGAATGATCGAGGTCATTCAGATGATGCGCGGAGACATTCTGGAACGCAGAAACAACGCGGATCTCGCTGCCAAGCACTTCCTGTGCATGCGCAACGGCCGACGCGCCATTGGGAAGCTGAACGCGGCTCACCTTCGGCGGCATCAGGGGGACAGTGGCATCGACCAGGATCTTACCTTGCAGCGCCTGCCTGAGCGGCTCCAGCGTTTTAATCTGCGCGGCATAGGGGACCGTCAGCAAGACGAGATCCGCAGCCGCGACGGCGGCCGGATTGGCCATGCCGACGGCCCTCTCCTGGCCGATCCTGTCATTGATGGCACGCGCAGCTTCTTTCGCCCGCTCCTCGTCGCGCGATCCGATGATGACAGTGTGCCCGGTGTGAGCCAATCGCAATGCGATTCCTCCCCCTTCACTTCCGGTTCCTCCGAGAACAGCAACAACGGTGCTCATCTTAATGCTCCCAAATGAGTTTTACTCAGTGTCGTTTTGCTAGAATGCAGCTGGCGTGGTGTCGCGCAGCCACGAGAATACTTCGTCCGGATCGTTTTCGAACGTAGGCAACGCATCAAGCGAGTCGATCGTGGCGTGGATGTCTTTGATGCCGGAAGCCGTCATCAGGACAACGACACGTTCGCCAGGGCGGACGCTGCCTTTCTTGAGCAGCCCCGCGACCGCCGCAAACGCCCCCGCGGTCGCCGGTTCGACGTAGAATCCCTCCATGCGCGACAATTGCGCCTGGTATTGCAGAATCTCGCTGTTGCTCACCGATATCGCATCACCGCCGGACCGACGAAGCACGTGCAAGGCTTGATATGTGCTGCGCGTCGCCGTCGTCGATTGCGCTAACGTTTTATGTGTCGCCGGCATATCCGGAAGCTTGTCCGTGCCCTCGCGCAGCGCCGCCGCGAGTGATCCGTAGATCTCTGCGGCATACATGCGCGGCATGCGGTCAATCCAGCCGCAGGCCATCATCTCCTCAAAGCCGCGCCACATGCCGATCAATGCATCGCCATAGCATACCGGCAAGACACAGCAGTCAGGGATGCTCCAATTGAGATCTTCCGCTATTTCATAGGCAAGCGTCTTATACCCTTCGATGCCATACGGATTACTGCCAACAACTGGCCCAAAGAATGGCGAGGTTGGAAACCAACCAAGGCGCTCGACACCGTCCCGCATCAGAGGCCAACGATAGTCCTTGCTAGACAGCGAAACCACGGTCGCCCCAGCAACGCGCATTTGTGCCAGGGAGGCACCTGCGGCTCCCGATGAGAATACCACGCATGGCATCCCAGCCTTAGCAGCGTAGGCCGCGACTGCGGCCCCGGCATTACCTGTGGAGCTCGATACGACCGCTCGAGCGCCGAACTTCTTCGCTGTGGAAACAGCGATACACGCCATTCGATCCTTGAAAGATGCCGTGGGGCTGCGCGTTTCGTCTTTCCCAAACAAGAGCGGGATGCCGATATGTTGCCCAAAGCCTGACAGCTGATGCAGCGGCGTACCGCCTTCGCCCAGCGATACTGCCTCCGATTTCGCGACAGGCAGGATGTCGCCGTAGCGCCACAGGCTGTTATCACGGTCGGTCGGCTTGGCTCGCGGGCGAAACCCCGGCTGGTTCTCCTCATACATCACGATCAGGTTGCTCGGCGCGGCGTCGCGGCAATGTCGGCAATCGACCCCGAAAGCGGCAGCGCTGAATTCGCTGTCGCACCTCAGACACCTCAAAGCAGCAACATAGGCCATTCATTCTCCAGAGTGCATCAACATGCCGTTAATCGGCACATCGTTCCGTTATTATGTTTAGAAGACCGCCTTTGCGCGAGCATGTCAAGCAGCAGGCGCCGCGGTGGGCACAAAGTAAGATGGCTCGCCTATTCGGCAAAAGCCGACTAGGAGCGGAGTGGCAAGCTGTTCGCGAGAGAGGCATGCGTCGCGGATCTGACTGGTGATGTGATGCGACGAATGCTCGTCATCTGGTAAACGACGTACAGTCAACTGCGCTCATCGCCGCGCTCCCATCCAATCGCCGCAGCAGCAGATTGGCCGTCCCTGCACGGTCGTTGGTGCGTAGCTTCTCAGCCTCTTTGTTGCAGCGCGCTGATTTCAAGAGCGGCGCAACATAGTTCACACGCATCCAAGTCCACGGCAGCGAAAACGTGTCGGTGATTGGCGGACTTGTCCAGCCGACTAGATTTAAGGCGCGATCCGCACACGAAGCGCGCTTTTTCCGCAAGCTATGCCGCTTTTGAAATCATCGACTTGATTGACAGAAAATTAGTTGCGTGTAGCCTTGATGAAACGACGTTCCATATATCGGCACAACTTCAACAATCGGACGCCTGTCGCATCATCAATAAAAGGAAGAGGAAGTATGATTTCATTAGGCAAGCAACGCGGATGTATCAGAAAAATCTCTCGCAACGTTGCTGCGGGCCTCATCACGGCGTTGCTATGTGCATCGACGCAAGTTCGCGCAAATGATTTCCCAAACAAACCAATCCAGATTATCGTTCCATTCGCTGCGGGTGGTAATACGGACATCTTTGCCAGATTACTGGCAGAGAAAATGCAAAGTTCTTTGAAGCAGACCGTCATTGTCACTAACAAGGCCGGTGCTGGTACGAATATTGGTGCAGCGGAGGTCGCCTCTAGCGAACCTGATGGCACCAAGTTGCTCCTCAACGCGCCCGCATCATTCGTCATCAATCAGTTCATCTTCAATCATCTCGCATACGATCCAGACACAGCGTTCGCCCCCGTGTGTCTGCCTGCCCGCGTCCCAAATGTGCTGGTGGTGCACCCTACGCTTGGAGTGAAGACTATCCAGGAGCTGATCGCAAAAATAAAAGCGAGCCCTGAGACGTATCAATACGCGACTGCTGGTATAGGGGCGACTAGCCACTTGTCTGGAGCATTATTCGGTGAAATGGCAGGACTTAAGCTAACGCCCATCCCTTACAAAGGCACTTCGCAATCCGTCACGGACGTGGTCGCGGGCCGCGTTCCGTTCACCATCGACAATCTGGGGCCGATCCTTCCGTTTATTAAATCAGGACACCTGATCGCGTTGGGTGTATCGACCAAGGAAAGGCTCGATGTACTGCCGGATGTTCCCACGATTGACTCGGTACTCAAAGGCTATGAGCTCAGCGGTTGGAATATGCTGGCTGTACCAGCCAAGACACCGAGTGACATCATTCGGGTGCTGAGTAGGGAATGCGACCGGATTGTGAAGCTTCCCGAGATCGCTGATCGCATCAAGGAGCTCGGCGCCACTCCTGTTGGCGGCACGGCCGAAGACACCGCTGCGTTTCTAAAGTCCGAGCGTCCAAGATGGGAGGCTGCGGTGAAAGCAGCCAATATTCCCAAGCAATAGCGAACGCCTCTCTCGGCGCGAGCGCTACGCACTCGACACGGCACTGCATCCGATAGAGCCGGCGATGCCGGTTCTTATGCTTGCAGCTAAAGCGAACAGTGATTGTGAGCTGCTCGCACCGTGTAGAACTGCGCAGTTCAGACCTTTAAAACTGGTTAAGCGGTCGATGGCCGAGTAACCTCGCGGCACCGCAGTCGCGCCGCCGCAACGCCGTCGTTGTCCCCTACGCATCGAACTCGGCTTTCGGAAGTCAAACGAGCATACGCCATCGGCATGGCTACACTTGGCTCAGCTGATACACGTAATCGGAATTCAAACGCCCGCGACGATTTACAATCATCGCGGGCGCTTCCTCTTATCCGTCTAGCAATATGGCTGCAATCGATCCTGTACGACCGGCCACAAGCCAATCTATTGCTGCCTGCAATCAGACGTGTGGCATGACCTCTTCAGCTAGCCAATGCATCTGCTCGAGAAGCTCTTCCTGCGTATTGACCGCGACAGCCATCGCAGCACAATGATCGACGCCCATCGCCTTGAGCTGATGGATCTTCTCGATGATTGATGCCGGGGACCCGACCAGATTTGCAGTCACCTGATGAGCGGGATCGCGACCCGTATGGGCCAACGAGACACGATGAGCCACAAGGCCGCTCTTCATGTAAGTCGT
>NZ_JBIISY010000300.1:0-6372 GCF_044340795.1 Tardiphaga sp. | reverse complement strand
GCTTTGAAGTCGTGGAACTTGCTGCATTCGAGGAATGGGCCACGAAGTCACTTGGCCGGACGGGCGCAAGCAGCAGTTGATCGGCGTTTATCTCGTCCAGACAAGCGCCCAAAGAAAGTTTGCCCGAGGCCGCAAGGCAATTCCTTTTTGCTCATGATAGTTAGGCCGAACGTCGTTCGCAGCCGCCGCTCTTAGACATAACGCGTTCCAATTCGCCGGGGGGAAGCGGTTTCGCATATTTGAAGCCCTGGACTTCATCGCAATTTCGTCTGCGCAGGAACGCTTCCTGAGCGCTCGTTTCGACACCCTCGGCCGTCACGGACAGGCCCAGATTATGCGCCAGTAAGATGATCGAGCTCGCGATTGCGGTGTCTTGCACGGACGACCCCTCATCGATGTTGCGGACGAATGATCTGTCAATCTTAATTCTCGTGATCGGATAGGTGGCGATGCATGACAGCGAGGCATAGCCCGTGCCGAAGTCGTCGAAAGCCACCTGCACGCCCAATTCACGCAGCAATCGAAGGGATGCGAGATTTGCATCGCTACCCAGAACGATATTCTCGGTGATTTCAAGTTCGAGGGCGTGAGGCGGCAGTTGCCATCTCTCAAGGGCTTGCTTCACCCGGGCAACGAGTTTGCCGTCTGCAAACTGACAAGCAAAGAGATTGACGGCGACACGCAGTTCGCGACCATCGGCGCGCCATCGCGAGATCGCCTTGCAGGACTCGTCAAGGATCCAGTCTCCGACGTCATTGGCATAAGGCCCATCGGCCAATGCCTCGATGAAAAGATTGGGCGGAAGCAACCCGCGCACCGGATGGTTCCAACGCAAAAGGGCTTCGACGCCTACCATTGATTTGTCCGACAACCGGAACTGCGGCTGGAAGTGGAGGATGAACTCGCGATCGGACATTGCTCGCCGGAGTTCCTTGTTGAGCTCGAGCCGAGCGTAGGCCGACGCCCTCATTAGAGGGCTGTACGAGCGAGTTTTTCCCCGCCCCGCGCTTTTGGCGGCATAAAGCGCGAGGTCCACGTTCGCCAATAAATCCTCGGCGCTCGACGCGTCGCGCAGACCGAAAGCCACGCCAGCGCTCGCACCGATGACGACCCGGTGTTCATCGATGTCAAAGGGCTCACGCAGATCGCTGAGGACATCGTCTACAACACGGTAGACGGCGAGGGGGTCATCGATCTCGAATACGGCGAAGAACTCGTCCCCGCCAAATCTGTAAAGGCGAGTGTCCCGAGGCGCACGGTGCAGAAGACGTTCCGGAACGCGTTGCAGCAGCGCGTTGCCGAATTCATGGCCTAGGCTGTCGTTCACGTCCTTGAACCCGTCGAGATCGAACATGACCACCACGAGGGATCCCTTTGGATCGGCAAGGCGCTCCTCGAGATACTGGACCAGACTGATCCGGTTCGGTAGAGCCGTCAGGGCATCGTAGTGCGCGAGCCGCCGAAGCGTCATTGAAGTCTGCTTTGCGGCAGTCATGTCGCGGCCGATGAGAAAGAAACGCTCGGCTTCCTCGGACCAGACCCCAGATATGCCGATCGGAACCCAATGTCCGTCCTTGTGGCGGAATTCGCATTCTAAGTCCTGGATGCCGGGTTCGGCCCCGCCGATCGACGCTTCCATGCGAACACGAAGCAATTCGAGCGCTTCCGGCTTTACTAGATCGCCGCCGTAGCTGTTGACCAAAGACTCAGGCGAATAGCCCAACACAGCTTCGCAACTGCGGCTGATCCGTTTGACGATGCGATCGCGGTCCGTCACGACGATCAGGTCAACCGACGTCTCGAACAGGCGGCGATGCTCTTCCACTTCACGGCGCAGCGTGTCAGAGACGAGCTTTGCCATCCGATCGGTTTTCGCCCTCTCGCGTTGCGTCAACGGAAGCCAGCGGAAGAGAAGCAGGACCAAAACGGTAACAGCCGCTACAACATTGAGAAGTTTTGGAATGATGAGGAGGTAGGGAAGGCTGAGCAGTGCGCCAATTCCGCTCGGCAAAATTCCATATTGAGCGCCGAAATAAGCTCCGAAGTAGATGTTCTCGACGATGTTGCGCAGGGTATCAATCGTCACCACGATAAGCAGAAGCCGTCCGGTGCCGAGCGTCCTTCTGTGCTTGGAGAAGGCAACTGCAACCGTGACAAGAACGGCTGACCAAAGGCAAACGATAATTAAGTAAGTAAACGCCGCGGCAGAGTTCATCATCTCGCTCGAACTATCAGTCTGGGAAGCGACCTTGCGGACAAGTGGTAAACTTATCTTTGCAACGCCCCTGATGAAGCGATTGTGCCCGGACCGGGGGCGAAAAAAGAGGGAAGCGGCTAACGGACGTTTGATGTCGGCATCAATCGTGGTTATGGGGCGATAATCTGCGGCGTATGCCAAAGCCTCTGCCACAGCGGCGCCGAATATTCTGGAAGTCGGTTGACGAAGTGCCAGTACCATGTGTCCGCGGCCTGGTCGCTTGGGGAGTTCAATATTTCGCCTCAGCTCGCGATTCTTAGAAGCCCGCGGCGAACTGAGTCATCTCGAGGAAGGCAGAATGAAGCGCAAACAGAAAACCCGCCGGTGAGACAGCGGGTTTTCGAAGCCACGTCCACGGTGTGAGTCCTGTACCCGAGGCCTGTTACACACTGGGAGTTTAAGGTTAACGAACCGTTTCCGTAATCAGGTCTTGATGTCGGCCGGGAGCTTGCCGCCATTGGCGGCCAGTTTAGTCATGACCTGCTTATGCAGCCATACGTTCATATCGGCCGAGTTCGACGTGTCGCCGGTATATCCCAATTCCTTGGCGAGCTCCTTGCGCGCCGTCAGACTGGAGTCGATGTCGAGCGCTTTCATCAGATCGACGATCGATGTCTTCCATTCGAGCTTCTCTCCCTTAGCCGCTACCGCCTTATCGAGGATCGGAGCAACATCGACATTGGTGCCTGTTGCCCCGCTGGGCGCGGACGACGCCTCGGCCGCGTTGGCAGGTATTGAGCCAGCCGCCGCTCCCGTGGACGCCGTGTTCGATCCGCCCGGTGCCGCTTCCGCGTGCCCGAATATCGCGCCCATGATTTTCCCGAAAATACTCATCGTCGTCTCCTGTCTTAGCCGTCGATACGCGGCGAGGACACAACACGCAAAACGGCTCAATGTTTCGGGGCCTTCAGGCGCAGCATCGTGCGTGTTATGACTTTCGCCCGTGCGCTTGGCCCTGTGCCCGCGGATCTTCTGGAGTATCGCGACACGCGCCGCGTACAATGTTTTCCATTCTCGGCCAGCTGCGATTCCGAAGCTATTGTGCGCTGCACTGGCGCGATCATTCCTCAGGTTTTGCCATTCGCAAGCTCTCGTGGGCAATGTCCCCGAAGAAATTCGTGAGGCTGTGTTCTTGCCTGTCGGCAGTATCATCGGGCATATTCGAATCCTTTCGATGCGACAATCGACCACGCCGCCTAGTGACAAAGCATGTTTCGGCTTCACCGGTGGGCTGGAGGAGAACGTTGATCGTCAAGCCTTGGACGCCTGAGGACGTCACACGTTTGATCGAACTGGCCGAAGGAGGCGCGACGCTGATGCGGGCGAGCGCGGCGCTCGGTCGTTCGTCAACATCCGTCCAAAAGAAGGCCCGCTCGCTGGGCAAGGAGTTCGCCGGCGTGCGCAAGGTGCGTGCCGATCTGCGGGCGAACGGTGTGCTCGAGGTCAAGTAGTCTTACGCACGATTGACCGCTTTCTCGGCGATCGTGCTATATCCCGACAGTCAACTCCGACTGGTCGGACTTTCAGGTGTGAAGTGAGCGAAACGACCACCGAACGGGAGATGCGGGAGCGCGAGAGCGAACTGGCCGAAGTCCAGCGCATTGCCAAAGTTGGCGGTGTCATTGTGGATTTGCGCGACGGTTTCCGCAACTACCGGTCTCCCGAATACCTCGCGCTCCACGGTCTGCCTCCGCAAGCCGCCAAGGAAAGCCATTCGGACTGGGTCCAGCGCATCCATCCAGATGACCGTGATCGGACGGAACGTCACTTCCTTGACGTCCTGCACGGTTCGTCCGACCGATACGCTGCGGAATACCGTATCGTCCGACCAAGCGACGGCGAGATCCGCTGGATAGCAGTCGAAGCGAGGATTGAACGCGGTCTCGATGGGCGCGCGATCAAGCTCGTCGGTGCGCACATGGACATCACCGAACGCTCCTTGGCACGAGAAATGCTGCGGGAGAGCGAGGAAAGATTCAGGTTGATCGCCGACAGCGCCCCGGTTCCTATCTGGGTGACCCAACTGGATCGAACACGGAGCTTCGCGAACAGGGCTTATACCGAATTCGTAGGGCTTCCTTATAAGAAAGCCTTGGCGTTCGACTGGCGTACGATCCTGCATCCAGACGATGCCGAACGTGTCAAACGCGAGAGTGTCGCCGGAGAGGCATCGCTTGCCCATTTCACATTGGAGGCGCGATTTCGCGATGCCGCAGGTGAATATCGCTGGATCCGTTCGGAATCACAACCCCGATGGGACCCAGCTGGAAGACATATCGGCTTTATCGGAGTCGCCCACGATATCACCGATGCCAAACGGGCCGAAATCAACCTGCGATCGGTGAACGAACGCCTCGAAGGATTGGTCGGGGAGCGAACCAACGAGCTTCGCAGCCGCGAATCCCAGCTTCTCGCTATCCTGGAGACCACTAACCAGTATCAGGGCTTGCTCGATCTGCACGGCAGGCTTCTCTATGCCAATGCCACATCGCTAGCGGCCGCCGAGGTCAATCTGGAAGACGTCGTCGGTCGCCCGTTTGCCGAGTCCGTGTGGTTTGCCGGGACGGACGGCGCGATGGAGACGATCGAGCGCGGCGTCCGCGACGCGATCGGCGGATCGGCCTTCCGGAAGGAGCTTGAACTCAATCTTCCGGGCGGTCGTCGTCATCTCGATGTTGCCTTACGTCCGGTCACCGATCAGAGCGGACGCGTCACGGCTATTTTGGCCGAGGCGGTCGATACCACCGACCACCGCACTGCCGAGGAGGCACTTCGCCAGGCGCAGAAGATGGAAGCCGTCGGTCAGCTCACCGGCGGCGTCGCCCATGACTTCAATAACCTGCTGACCATCATCCGGTCCGCAACCGATTTCCTGCGACGACGCGACCTTTCGGAAGATCGAAGACGACGATACGTGGACGCGATTTCCGACACGACGGACCGTGCATCGCGACTGACATCGCAGTTGCTCGCTTTCGCGCGGCGCCAGCCACTGGCGCCCGTGATCTTCGACGTGGCTGCACAAGTCCGGAATGTGGCAAGCCTCGTCCAACCCTTGGTCGGCGCAAGGATTGCCATCGAGGTCAAGGAGACGCCATCGAAGCTGTTCGCGCTGGCGGATATCGGGCAATTCAAGACCGCTCTCGTCAACCTTGCCGTCAACGCGCGGGACGCCATGAACGGTGAAGGGCAACTCGCCATTTCCTATCGCGAGGCAGACGGTATTCCGCCCGTCAGATCGCACGGTGCGCGGCAGGGGGAATTCGTGGCGATTGCGGTCGCTGACAGCGGCGCCGGCATCCCGGCCGAGCATCTACAAGCCATTTTTGAGCCGTTTTTTACCACAAAGCAGGTGGGGCGGGGCACCGGGCTTGGCCTCAGCCAGGTTTTCGGATTTGCAAAGCAGTCGGGCGGCGACATTCTCGTCTCCAGTCTTATCGGCGCGGGATCCGTCTTCACGATCTATCTGCCACGCGCTGTCGAACCGACCGCTGTAGGAACCGTGACCTTGCCGTCGGTGGATTCTGCGGGCGGCTTCGGAAACTGTATTCTCGTCGTCGAGGACAATGTCGAGGTCGGACGTTTCTCCACCGAACTGCTCGAAGATCTCGGCTATGCCACCGATTGGGCGACGTCGGCCGACCAGGCACTCGCAATGCTCGCGGAGAACGCGTCATCCTACGACCTCGTCTTTTCAGACGTCATCATGCCGGGAATGAACGGCGTCGAACTCGCTTTGATCATCCGGGATCGTTATCCAGGTTTGCCGGTCGTCTTGACCAGCGGATATAGCAGTGTGCTTGCGGACCACGCCCATGAGGGGTTTGAGCTTGTGCAGAAACCGTATTCGGTAGAGGTTCTCTCACACGTCTTGCGAAAATCGATCGGCAATCGCAACCCGATCTCTGCAGAACGTGCGCCGTGACCGAACCGGCCGCCACCTTGTATCCGCATCCACTTCTCGCTCGGCGCACCGAGCACCCGAGTCGTTAAGGGACTTCCATGACAACATCTCGCACCGCGACCTCCAGGCTGGGGCTTGATCCCGGCGTCGCCCTTGGATTGGCGCTTGCGCTCGCGTTCTTCGTTATCAGCGGCGTGGTTGGCTATCTTAA
>NZ_JBIISY010000064.1:0-28429 GCF_044340795.1 Tardiphaga sp. | reverse complement strand
GAGCACCGAGCCCTTGAACTTCTCGTCGATGAACGCCTTCACCTCCGGCGACTGATAGCTCTCCACCAGCGTCTTCACCCAGGGCTTGTCCTTGTCGGCGGTGCGCACCACGATGATGTTCGCATATGGCCCCTTCGGATCCTCGCGCAAGATCGCATCCTTCACCGGATCGAGACCGGCCTGCGACGCATAGTTGGTGTTGATACCGGCAACATCGACATCCGGCAGCGTGCGCGGCAGCTGGGCGGCATCGACCTCGACGACCTTCAGCTTCTTCGGGTTCTCGGTGATGTCGAGCAGCGTCGGCTTGAAGCCTACGCCATCCTTCAGCTTGATGATGCCCTTGTCGCGCAACAGGATCAGCACGCGGCCGCCATTGGTCGGATCGTTCGGGATCGCCAGCGACGCGCCGGACTTCACCTCGTCAAAGCTCTTCACCTTCTTCGAATAGATGCCCATCGGGAAATTGATGGTGGTGCCGACCGAGACCAGCTTGAACTTGCGATCGGCCACCTGGTTGTCGAGGTAAGGCTGGTGCTGGAACGAATTGGCCTGCAGGTCGCCGGAGTCCAGCGCCGCATTCGGCACCACATAGTCGGAGAATTCGACGATCTGGATGTCGAGGCCCTTCTTGGCGGCGACGGCCTTGGCGGCTTCCAGCACCTGCGCATGCGGGCCCGGCGTGACGCCGACCTTGATGGTCTCGGCCGATACGGCAGAGGTGAAGGCAGCAAGGGCAACGGCCGAGAGAAGTAGACGACGGATAGACATGGTGTTTTCCATTGTGAAGAAACGAATGAACCAGCGCGCGGACGCGCGTGCTCAGGATTTGCGCGTGCGCTTGTCGAGGCGACGCGAGATGAAATCGCCAAGGCTCTGCACGCCCTGCACGAGACAGATCAGCACGGCGACCACCGTCGCCATCACTTCCGGCATGAAGCGCTGATAGCCATAGCGAATGCCAAGATCGCCGAGCCCGCCGCCACCGACGGCGCCGACCATGGCGGAGTAGCCGATCAGGCTGACGGTTGCGAGCGTCAGCGCCAGCGTCACGGCGGGCATCGCTTCGGGCAACAGCACCTTCCACACGATCTGCAAGGGGCTGGCGCCAAAGGCGCGCGCGGCCTCGACCAGGCCCTGATCGACTTCGCGGATGGCGCCTTCGATGACGCGGGCGATGAACGGCGTCGCCGCGATGGTCAGCGGCACCACGGCGGCGCTGGTGCCGATGGAAGTGCCGGCGATGAGCCGCGTCAGCGGTACGATGGCGACGACGAGAATGATGAAGGGCGTCGAGCGCGTGGCGTTCACCACGAGGCCGATCAGGCGATTGACGTTCGGCGCCGGGAACAGTTCACCTGCCCGGCTCGTGGCCAGGAAGATGCCGAGCGGCAGGCCGGCCAGCGTGCCGAAGATGCCGGCCAACGCTACCATCACCAGCGTGTCCAGCGTCGACGACGCGATCATGTTGATGAGTTCAGGCGACATAGCCGAGATGCTCCACGGTGTTGCGGGTCGAGGTCAGATCGGCGATCAGTTTTGCCTGCAGCTCGGGCTCGGCCGCGACGGAGGCGATCAGCGTGCCGAACGGATGATCGGCGACATATTCGATCTGGCCATGCATGATGTTGAAGTCGACGCCGTAAGCACGCGTGAGCCGCGACAGCACGGGCTCGTCCGCATCGGCGCCGGTGAAGGCGATGCGGATGACGGCCTGACGGCCCGGCGCGTAATCGGCCAGCAGTTTTGTCTGCAGCCATTCCGGCACATTGCCGCCGGTGACTTCGCCGACAAAGCGCTTGGTGGTCGCATGCTGCGGCTTCGAGAAGATCTCGTAGGTCGTCCCCTGCTCGATGATCCGGCCGCCTTCCATCACGGCCACGCGTTGCGCGAGCTTCTTCACCACGGACATTTCATGCGTGATGAAGAGAATGGTGAGATTGAGCTCCGCATTGATCTGCTTCAGCAGCGCGATGATCTGCGCGGTGGTCTCGGGATCGAGCGCCGAGGTCGCCTCGTCCGACAGCAGCACCTTCGGCTTGGTGGCGAGCGCACGCGCGATGCCGACGCGCTGCTTCTGACCGCCGGAGAGTTCGGCCGGATAGCGGTCGCGCTTGTCGGCGAGACCCACCATCTCGAGCAGCGGCTCGACGATGCCCTTAATGTCCTTCCGCGGTGTACCGGCGATCTCCAGCGGCAGCGCGATATTGTCGAAGGCCGTGCGCGACGACAGCAGATTGAAATGCTGGAAGATCATGCCGATCGAGCGGCGCGCCTGACGCAGGCTGCGCTCGTCGAGCGATCCGATATCGAGGCCGTCGACGGTGACCTTGCCGGAGGTCGGATGTTCGAGCCCGTTGATGAGACGGATCAGCGTGGACTTGCCGGCGCCGCTCTTGCCGATCACGCCGACAATGGCGCCTTCCGGCACGACGAGGTCGATATTGTCGACCGCCTTCACCTCGGCGGAGTCTTTCCGCGGCGGAAAAATCTTGCTGACGCCATCGAAGGAGATGATGGCTGGCCCCTGCTGGTCGAGAATTGGCACGGGCACTCCAGTCGGCTTGGACACGGGAGCGTTCATTAGGATGACGTTTCTGTGCAGATGTGAAGATCGGGGCCGGCCTGAGAGGCACTGGCGCCGTGGCGGCAACCTACTGATTTCCGGGCGCAATTCAACCGCACTGCACAAAAAGTGAATTTTTCACCCGCAGATCGGCAGTTTGGAGAATGAAATTCCCGATCCGACGCACTTTCCAGTGCGCCAGCATCGGGAACCGCAACCGTTGATCAGGACCCCGGCGTCCAGGTCCAGACAATGTCCTTCACCTGAACCGGCTTCGGGATCAGCCCCAGCTTATGGAAGCGATCGGCCGTTTCCTGCTGGGTCGTGATGATCTTGTCGCTGATCGGCACCACCGTGTAGTTCGACCGCTCGACCGCGCGCGTGGTCGCGGCCCGATCGACACCGGTCGCCTCCTGCAGCTTGGCGGCGACGTCGGCGCGATTGGCCTCGGCCCATTTGCCCTCATCCGCAAATGTCTTGTTGAACAGCGCCACGGTGTCGGGATGCCTGGCTGTAAAATCCTTGTTGGCGAGGAAAAACGAAATCGACTCCTGCACATCCTTCGAGAACGCCACCACCCGCGCCTGCTTGCCTTCGGACAGCGCGAGATAGGGATCCCAGATCGACCACGCATCGATATTGCCGCTGGCGAAAGCAGCCGTCGCATCCGCTGGATTGAGATAGACTGGCGTGATGTCGGCATAGGTCAACCCGACCTTTTCGAGTGCCGCGACGATCGTGTTATGCGCGCTCGATCCCTTGCCGAAGCCGACCTTCTTGCCTTTCAAATCGGCGAGCGTCTTGATCGGCGAGTTGTCGGGCACCACGATGCCCTGATTGAAACCACGCGACGGGATCGCCGCGATATAGACGAGATTGGCGCGCGCCGCCTGCGCGAAGATCGGCGGTGCATCGCCGGCATAGCCGAAATCGATATTCCCGGTATTGATGGCTTCGAGGATCGGCGGCCCGAACTGGAATTCGACCCAGCGGACAGTGACGCCCTTCTCCTTGAACACCTTCTCAAGCGTCTGGCGCTGCTTCACCGCCGGAAAAATGCCGGCCTTCTGGAAGCCGATGCGGATTTCCTTCGGCTGTTCCGCGGCCGGCGCCTTGCTGGTGAATTGCGACAGCAGCAGCGTCGCGGCAATGGTGGCCAGGACAACGCGTCTCGACTTCGACATGAGGTTTCTTGCTCCGCCCGTGTCCGCGCCCGATGCGCCGACGTGATGACGAAACGCTACGCGTGATCGCGAAGATTGTGTTTTCAAAGGTAAGCGGTGCTCGGCAAGATTTGCGATCCGGCGCGCCGCATCGGGAGCAGCTTTCATCTCCGCGAGCAGAAAATTATTTCGTCGCGAGGGGCGACCGTGCAGCGCCCGGAGAAGGTTTGGCTCCGCGCTCTGGCTTTCGCAGAATGCGCGTAGCGCCGCGCCCGTAACTACAGTTTGGCATTTCATTGACTAGAACCGACGGCTCTCCCACCTTTGCGCATCGCCATTCGATCAATTGCAAAGCGGCATCACCATGCTTCCGATCATTCTCACGCACATCCTCAATCGCACCCTGCGCCGTCCCACCCGCGCGATGCAACTGGCCGCGCTCGCGACCATGCTGTTGACCTCCTTCGCCTGCGCGCAGACAGCGGACACCGTGCGCATCGGCTATCAGAAGTCATCGACACTGATTGCCGTGCTGAAGACCAATGGCGAACTCGAGAAGGCGTTGGCGCCGCTCGGCGTCAAGATCTCGTGGCATGAATTCACCAGCGGCCTGCCGCTGCTCGAAGCCATCAATACCGGCAATGTCGATTTCGGCGCCGATGTCGCCGACACCGTGCCGCTGTTCGCGCAGGCCGCCGGCGCCAAGCTCGCCTACGTCGCCGAGGAAGCCGCTTCGCCCGCCGCGCAGGCCATCGTGGTGCCCGCTGAATCGCCGCTGAAGACCGTCGCCGACCTCAAGGGCAAGAAGGTCGCCGTGACCAAGGGGGCCGGCAGCCACTTCCTGCTGCTCTCTGCCCTCAGCAAGGCCGGCCTCGGCTTCAAGGACATCACGCCGGCCTATCTGCCGCCCGCCGATGGCCGCATCGCTTTCGTCGGCGGCAATGTCGATGCGTGGGTGGCATGGGACCCGTTCCTCACCAGTGCGCAGCGCCAGAGCAATGCGCGCGTGCTTGCCGACGGCAGCAATGGCCTCGCCAGCTACAAGCGCTACTACCTCTCATCCGCCGCCTATGCCGCAAAGCGCGGCGACGTCCTGAACGTCATCTTCAGGAAGCTCGACGAGACCGGCAAATGGGCGAAGGCCGACCCGAAGGAAGCCGCCAAACTGCTCTCCGGCCTGTGGGGCATCGACGCCGCCACTGTCGAGGAAGCCAACAGCCATCGCTCCTACAAAGTCGGCGCTGTCACCAAGGCCGGCCTGTCCGAACAACAGACCATCGCCGACGCGTTCTTCGCCGAGAAGCTGATCCCGGTGAAGGTCAACGCCGCCGACGTCACGATCTGGTCGCCGAAGTAATCCTCACTCACCGAAAGCTCGCATCATGAAGTCGCTGTTCTCGGCGCTCGCCGCCGCTGCCATCACGCTTGCCCCGTTGACTGGGGCGCTTGCCCAGTCGCCGGCCAAGACCGAACTCAAGGTCGGTTTCGTGCCCGGCCCTTACATCGACGGCTTCAAGGCCGGCGTGGAGCCCGAGTTGAAGAAGAAGGGCTACACCGTCAAATACTACGAATTCTCCACGGGCCTCGAAGCCAACACCGCTGTGTTCAAGAACGACATCGACGCCAATGTGATGCAGCACACGGTGTTTCTCGACAGCTACAATGCGCGCCAGAAGACCGACCTCACCGGCATCATCACCGTGCCGACACCGCCGATGGGGCTCTATTCGACCAGGCACAAGAAGGCCGACGACGTGAAGGCCGGCGCCACCGTGGTTGTGCCCAATGATCCCGTGAACCTGCAGCGCGCGCTGTGGATCCTCCGCGATCTCGGCTGGATCGAGATCAAGGACAACAACCCCGTCGATGTTACCGAACTCGACGTCGTCAAGAACCCGAAAGGCATCAAGATCGTGCCGCTGGAAAATGCCCAGGCCCCCCGCGCGCTCGGCGATGCCGACTTCGCCGCCGTGCAGGGCAATTTTGCCATCTATAGCGGATTGAAGCTGACCGAAGCGTTTGCGCTGGAGAAGATGACAAAGCCCTATACCAATGTCGTCGCCGTCCGTCGTGGCAATGCCGACGCGCAGTGGGCCAAGGACATCGTGGCGGCCTATCAGTCGGACACCTTCAAGACCGCGATCCGCAACGACAAGTTCTATGCCGGCTTCACGCTGCCGGAATACTTTAATTGAGCGGGCCGTAGGGCGGATGAGCGTAGCGTAATCCGCCCTACGGCGGCTCTCCGATTTGACTCCGCGCCGCGCTAGGATACGCTTCCTCCAGACATCATGAGATGTCCGTGGAAGCGAGGATATGAGGACCCGGCTCGTCGTTGCATTGGTGGCCTTGTGCGCGTTCGCCGTACCGGCGACCGCCCAGACGCTCACAAGCTTCGAGATCGCCGCTCGCTCCCGCGGCACGCCGGATATTCCCGGCCTCAACATGGTCTGGCTGCGGCCCTGGACCGATCTCCGCCTCGCCCGGGAATGGCGATACATCGTGGTGCATCAGTCGGAAGGCGCGGTCGGCTCGGCCTGGCGCAATGCCGTCGCCCAGATGCAGAAGCCGGATCGCCGTGGTGTCGCCATCTGGGTCGAGACCGATGGCACGGTCTACTGGTCGACGCCGGAATGGGCGGTGCCGAAACATCTCAATCGCGGCAACCGCAACGACAACAAATATATCGACAATGCATCGACCTATCGGCAGGTCGACAATGAGAGCACGATCGGGGTCGAATTCGTCGGCAACTATCCCAATGTCCGCAAGCCGCCGACCGAAGCGCAGATCGCCGCATGGCGTGTCCTCGTCCGCGTGCTGCAGGCCCGCTACGACATCCCGAACGAGCGGGTGTTCGCGCATAACTGGATCGACTACAAGGATCACCGCTATTGCGAGGGCTGCGAGCTGGCGCGGATTGCACGGACACTGGGCGTGGAGACGGCGCAGCAGGTGGAGAAGAGGCAGTAGCTAAAATGCTCTACTTGTCATCCCCGCGAAAGCGGGGATCCAGTAAACGCCAGCGGCACGGCTCCATCGCTGCAGCCAGCATGTACTGGATCGCCCGGTCAAGCCGGGCGATGACAGACTGAACTAAATTAAGTCCCCACCCGCAACGCCGCGCCGCGCTTGCGGAGCAGTGCGATCACCGACAGCGCGGTGATGCGGCCCGTCTTCGGATTCTCCGACGGAATGTTCTCGATCTGCATGGAGAAGCGCGCGGAATCCGAATCCACCTCGACGCGATGGACATTGCGGGTCAGCGCCGGATCGGCCCAGATCTGCAACGTGGTCGCGTCAGGCCCGATGCCTGCCAGCGACAATGCCACGGCGACATTGAGATTGGCCGGAAACCCCTTCGCAGCCTCGCGCGCGGTGCCTTCAAAAATCTTCAGCGGCTCGGTGATGCTCTCGATGTCGATCTTGTTCTCAACGATATAGGGCGCACCCGCGAGCCCCTTCACCGGCTTGCGCGTCACCATCTTCACCGAATGGATCTTGCCTTCGGCCGCCGCCGTCACTGCATCGAGGCCGATCAAGGCGCCGGTTGGCACCACGATCTGCCCGCCATGGGTTTTGGCGAGTTCGACCAGATCGTCATTGAACAGCAGTGCCCCGGCGCTCAGCACAATGGCGGTCTTGCCCTTGGTGACGAACGGCTTGACGATCTCCGGCAGCAAGGGCGCCGGCGCACATTCGATCACGATGTCGGCGACGGCTTCGAGATCGGCGATCGGCAGCACCGGCGGCGTCTTGGCAAGCTTCAACAGGAACGCCGCGTGCTTGTCCGGGTTCTGCACCGAGACCGCCGCGAGCGTGAGACCTTCGATCCCCCGATCGAGCTCCTCGACCACCTTCTGCCCGATCCCGCCCAAGCCAACCACGGCGACGCGTGCCACCGATGTCGTTCCCATGCTCATCTCTGCCATCCCGCTTCGTGCCGGCATCGTCGCCGTCTTGCATCCCTTTTTGTCGCAGCCGCGACCGAATGTCCAATGCGGCCATGCTGAGGCCTCATGTCCCCTGTCATTGCGGCGAGCCCGACGCTATCTCTCGGCCAGTCGCATAGACAGGAGTTGCAGTGTCCCATCGTTTCACGCGCCGTCATCTCGTCGGAGGCGCAGGCGCCATCGCCGCCGGTCTCGCCATGCCGCCGGCGGAGGCGCAGCAGGCGGCAAGTGCACAGCCGGGCGGCACGCCCCGCGCCTTCCCGCAAAATTTCGTCTGGGGCACGGCGACCGCGTCCTATCAGATCGAGGGCGCCGTCGATGTCGAGGGTCGCGGCCGTTCGATCTGGGACACCTATACGCGCCTGCCGGGGAAGATCCGCGACAACAGCAATGGCGACCGCGCAGTCGAGCATTTTACGCGCTACAAGGAAGACATCGCGCTGATGAAGGAGCTGGGCACCACCGCCTATCGCTTCTCCATCGCCTGGCCGCGCGTGTTTCCCGACGGCACCGGCACGCCCAATCCGAAAGGTCTCGATTTCTACAATCGCCTGATCGACGAATTGCTGGCCAACGGCATCACGCCTTATGCGACGCTGTATCACTGGGACTTGCCGCAGGCGCTGCAGGATCGTTTCGGTGGCTGGGCCTCGCGCGAAACGTCGAAAGCCCTCGGCGACTATGCCGGCTATGTCGCCAAGCACATCACCGATCGCGTGAAGAATGTCTTCACCATCAATGAATGCGCGACCTTGGTGGATTTCGGCTATGGCGTCGCGCCGATCGAAATGGCGCCGGGCATCAAGTCCACGCAGAAGGAGCTGAACCAGATCCGTCATCACGTCGCGCTCGGCCATGGACTTGCCGTGCAGGCGATCCGCGCCCAGGGCCGTGCCGGCACGGAAATCGGCGTCGCGGAGAATCTCGCCTCCTGCATTCCGGTGATCGAGACACCGGAGCATATCCGCGCTTCGGAGATCGCCACCCGCGAGATGAATGGTGGCTATCTTACCGTGATCATGGAAGGCCGCTACACGGATGGCTTCCTGAGTTATGCCGGCGCAAACGCTCCCGTCTTCACCGAGGACGACCTCAAGATCATCGGCTCGCCCGTCGATTTCCTGGGTCTCAACATCTACATGCCGCAACACTATGTCGCGGCGCCCGCCGATGCCTCCGGCTTTGCGCTTGTGCCGACGCCAGCGACTTTCCCGCGGATGGAATCCGATTGGCTGCGCGTCGGGCCGGAAGCGATGTACTGGGCACCGCGCAATGTCGCCAAGCTCTGGAACGTGAAGAAGATCTTCATCACCGAGAATGGCGCTTCGGCATCTGACAAGCCAGCACCGGATGGCCGGATCTTTGACCTCGACCGCATCATGTATCTGCGCGCGTATCTCACGCAGCTGCAGCGCGCGACGTCGGAGGGCGTACCCGTGCAGGGCTATTTCCACTGGAGCCTGATGGACAATTTTGAATGGATCGACGGATACGAGAAGCGTTTCGGCCTGTATCACGTCGACTTCAACACGCAGAAGCGCACGCCGAAGCTGAGCGCGGAGTTCTATCGCAAGCTCATTGCGGGGAATGCGTTGGTCTGATCAGAGCAACTTCCCATCAGCCCCGAAGAACGGATGCGGGCCGTCGAACTCGCCGATCGGCACCTGATGGGTGACGAGGTGGCCGCCCTCGCCGTCCGGAAACCAGACATGCAGATGAAAGGCCGGCGGCTCGACCCGGAATGACGGCGGGCGGATTTCGGCGAGATCGAGATCCACCGCATGGTTCGGCGCCGGGCAGATCGTCGCCACGGTGCCAGCAAACGTCGTCAGCGTCGCCCGATGGACATGACCGGCCGCGACGATGCGGATGCGCGGATGGTTGCGAACAATAGTGGCAAGCTCGCCGGCATTGTGCAGGTTCTGCACATCCATGTGCTCGATAGCGGTGCGGAATGGCGGGTGATGCAGGAACAGCAGCGCCGGCCGGTCATTGGATGAGCCCAGCGTGGCATCGAGCCATTCCAGCGTCGCTGTTTCCAGCGTGCCGTATGGTTTGCCGGGGACGTGGGAGTCCAGCAGGATCACATCCAGCGGCCCGACCGTGCGTGCCTGATCGAGCGGACCGGCGGCACGGGCATAAGCCCAGTCTGGAAACGCCGCGCGCATCATGTCGCGGGCATCGTGGTTGCCGGGCACGCCGATGAACGGAATTTTGAGTGGTGCCAGCAGGCGCCACAGATGCTCGTATTCGCCGGGGGTCGGCGTGTCGACGAGATCGCCGGAAATGACAACGAGATCGGGCCGCGGTTCGAGCGCATTCAGCTCGGCCACACAGCGCTCCAGCGCCCTGGCGGTGTCGACCTTGTTATAGGCGAGCTCACCCGGTGCCTTGATGTGAAGGTCGGAAATCTGGGCAATGATGGTCGGCTTCGACATCAGTCTTCTTTCGGCAACACGCGAACGGCGTCGGGCGCAATCGACAGGCCGACGCGCTCCCCTGCCCGCACATTGATCCTGTTTGGCGCGTCCACCGTCAATGGCCGGTTCGCCGCATCGGTCACGATGACGCGCTGGCGGTCGCCGATGAAGCTGGCGCTCTCGACGACGCCGCGCAGGAAGGCATCACCCTCGGCAATGATGCTGATGGTCTCCGGCCGGATCATCGCCACCGCGGCGGCGTCGTCGGGCGCATCGTTGAGCGCCAGCCAGCCACCGGGCAGCGTCAGTCGCCCGCCTGCAATCGGCCCCTCGACGATATTGGCGGCACCGACAAATTCCGCAACAAAGCGGTTTTGCGGCTCGAAATAGACCTCGCGCGGCGTACCGATCTGGGCGATGGCGCCCTTGCGCATCACCACGATGCGATCGCCGAGCTCCATGGCCTCGGCCTGATCGTGGGTGACATAGATCGCGGTGATGCCGAGCTCGCGTAGCAGCCGGTTGAGCTCGCTGCGCAGCCGGTCGCGCAGCGAGGCATCGAGCGCCGTCAGCGGTTCGTCGAGCAACAACACGCGGGGACGAACGGCAACAGCGCGCGCGAGCGCCACGCGCTGCCGCTGACCACCGGAGAGCTGATCGATGCGGCGATTTTCAAGACCGCCGATATTGGTGAGTGCCACCATCTCGGCGACGCGCGCCGCGCGCTCGGCCTTGCCGACGCCGCGGATCTTGAGGCCGTAGCCGATGTTCTCGGCCACGGTCATGTTGGGAAACAGCGCATAGGACTGGAACACCATGCCCACATGGCGTTGCTCGATCGGCGTCGCCGTCACGTCATTCTTGTCGAACAGGATCCTGCCGCCGGCATCCGGCGTCTCGAGGCCGGCGATGATGCGCAACATCGTGGTCTTGCCGCAGCCGGAGGGCCCGAGCAGCACCAGCGTTTCGCCGGCGACGATATCGAGCGAGGCCGGCGACAGCGCCTGCGTGCCATCTGGAAAAGTCTTGCCGCAATTGACGACATGCACGGCGGCGCCGTGCGAAGCGATGGCGTTCATCTGGTCTGGCTCTTGTCGGCAAACATCTGCATCGCCACCAGCAAGGGCACGATCATGATGAAGAAGATCAGCGTATAGGCGGAAGCGACTTCCAGCCGCATGGAGGCATAGCTGTCGGCAAGGCCGACGGGCAGCGTCTTGGTCAGCGGCGTGTGCAGCATCCAGGTGAGATTGAATTCGCCGAGCGACAGCGTGATCACCATCAGCGATCCCGCCAGAATGCCGGGCATCGCATTGGGCACGATCACATTGCGAAAGCGCGTCCAGGGCGAGGCGCCGAGCGAGGCAGCGCCCTCGTCCAGCGTCTTGATGTCCACCGAGGCGAACACCGCCATCACAGAGCGCACCATGAAGGGCATGGTGAACACCACGTGGCCGGCGAGAATGAACAGCCACGACTGCCGGAAGCCGCCGAAGCTGCCATAGGTGAGCAGCAGCGCCAGCGCGATGGCGAGGCCCGGAATCGCCAGCGGCAGCGTGATGATCTCCTCGATCACGCGCGACAGCCGGCCACCCCGCACATGCAACGCATAGGCCGAGGGCACGCCGACAACGAGCGTCACCGCGAGCGTTGCGAAGGCGATCAGGAACGACAGGCCGATCTCGCTCTTGTAGAGCCCCCACACCTGCACGACCCATTGCAGGGTGACCCCGGACTGGATGCCGCGGAAATAATTGACCGTCACGCCGGCCGAGATCGACAGGATCACCGGCACAACGAGGAACGCCGCCACCAGCAGCGTGAAGCCGAGTTGTCCTGCGAAGATCAGGCGATCGCGCATGCCCCTCACCCCGCCGCGGCAACGGTGCCGCCGGTCATGCTGCGCGCCAGCGCGAGGATCGCCCAGGCGATGACGCCGAGGCCGATGGAGAGTGCTGCCGAAATCGCGAAATTCGCCGCCAGCGTGAACTCCGTATAGATCAGCATCGGCAGCACATCGATATTGGTGGCGAGCGTGAAGGCCGTGCCGAATGCGCCCATGGCCGTCGCAAAGGCAATCGCGCCGGACGCCACGAAAGCCGGTACCAGCGCCGGCAGCACCACATCGCGCTGCACTTCCCACGGGGATGCACCGAGCGAGCGCGCCGCCTCCTCCAGCCCGCGATCGAGCTTCTGCACCGCCGCCATGATGGTGAGGATCACACGCGGGATCGAGAAATAGAGGTAGCCGAGAAACAGGCCGAAGATCGAATAGGCGAACACGATCTTCTCGCCCGAGAGCGCCTGCGTAATCGAACCGATGATGCCCTGACGCCCAGCCAGCAGGATGATGAGGAAGCCGACCACCACGCCGGGAAAGGCGAGCGGAAAGGTCAGCATCGCGATCAGCACAGTGCGGCCGGGAAAGCGATGGCGCTGCAAAAAGAGACCGGCAATCGTCGCGATGACCAGCGTGGCGATGGTCGTGGCCGCGGCGAGAACCACGGTGTTGATCAGCGTGGTGCGATAGCGTGGCTCGGTGAGGATCGCGAGATAGGCACCAACGCCGCGCGGCCCGTCGGCGCCGACAGCGACGAGTTGCGCCATCGGCAGAACGAAGAAGGCAGCCGTCACCACCACGAGCGGCAGCAGGCAGAGCCAGATGAAATTGCGGTGTGACATCGAAAGTGCTGGTGCCCCTGCGTCAGGGGCACCATTCTGCATCAACGGACTTCGGCGAGATAGCGGTCGCTAAAACCCTTCTGTGCCAATTCCATCTTGCCCCAGTCCACGCTCTTGGCGCGGGCATATTCGCTATCCGGCAGGAACTTGGCCTTCACGGCTTCCGGCAGGTCGATCTTGCGGGCCGGACGGAGATAGGCATTGGTCCAGATCGCCTGGCCCTTGTCGGACAGCAGGTAGTCCATGACCTTCTTGGCTTTGTCCTTATGCGGCGCGTTCTTCACGAGACCGACCACGTAAGGGAAAACCACGGTGCCTTCGCAGGGAATGACGAATTCAAAATTGCCCTTCTCCGAATACTTCGCGCGATAGGCGTTGAAGTCGTAATCGAACAGGATCGGCATTTCGCCGGAGACGACGCGGGCGTAGGAGGTCTGCTTCGGCACCATGGCGTCGTTCTTCTTCAGGTCCTTGAAGAAGGCGATGCCGGGATCGAAATTGGTGTCCGAGCCGCCGAGCGCCAGATTGGCAGCGACGGCGCCGACATAGCCGACGGCAGCCGAGGTCGGATCGAGATAGCCGACCATGCCCTTGTAGTCGGGCTTGGTCAGGTCCTTCCAGCACTTCGGCACCGGCTTGCCGCCCAGCGCGTCCTTGTTGACGAAGAAACCGAGCGTGCCCGAATGGATGGTGGTCCAGTAACCGTCCGCATCCTTCAGCCCGGCATCGACCTGATCGAAGCCCGCGGGCTTGTAGGGCTCGAGCGCGTCCTGCGCCTTCGCCTTCATGCCGAAGGTGACGCCGAAATAGCCGATATCGCCGACCGGATTGGCCTTCTCGGCCAGGATCTGCGCCAGCGCCTGCCCCGAATTCTTGTTGTCATGCGGCATCTCGATGGCGAGATCGGCCTTCACGGCCTTGATCATCGAGGCCCAGTCGGCCCATTCCGGCGGACAGTTGTAGCAGATCACGTCGGCAGCGCGGGCCGGCTGCGACACGGCGGCGAGTGCCAGCGCGGAGATGGCGAACAGCAGGCGGGTGGGTTTCACGGCGATCGGCTCCATCCAGGCGCGGGCGCAGAGCCGGCGCATCGAGATTTGAGGGGAAATGCGTGCCGCCCCACTATAGGCCGCCCATGAAAGTTTTGCGACAAAGCCAACCCGCAGCGCATTTGTGCACTCCCCAGGTGCCCCAAAAGCCTCTTTGCCTATCGACATGGCCCTGTTGCCGGTGGTGAAATCGGTAAAGTCAACAATCTGAGACTCAGTGTGAGCGAGACGACCGAACGCGACCGCGGGCTCCTGAGCCTGATCGACCGGCTGGTCAAACGGCCGGGCGCGAGCGCGGCCACGAAACCATTCGAGACGGCCAAGCCCGCCGCAGGCAGCAAGGATGCGGTTGATGCGCCTGCGGACCCTCCCGATGACGGCGCCCGCGAGGGGCTCGATCCCATCGTGCCCGAGGACAAGCCGCAGGCGTCCCTCGAACCCGTCCTTGCCGTGGAAAGCACGCGCGAGGTCAGCCGCACCGAACTCGCCGAGCTCATCATCAGGGCGCTACAGGCTGGCGAGAAATATCCGACCAAGGGTTTCGAGATCACTGTTTACGGTTCGCATCCATGGAATGCGATGCTCCGCATCCTGCCGGTCGCGGGGCCGGTCAACGCAAAGGTCTGGCGCGAACGACTGCAGACCGTCGTTCTGCTGTTTCGTGATCGCTATGAAATCAAGGACAGCGCGGACGCCTGAGCGTCCGCCCTGTCCTGGGAGTCTTTATTTGCCGCCGCCGATATTGCCACCCTGGATATGGCCGAGCGAATTGTTGCCGAAGGCGGAGTTTCCGTGATTGCCCTGCATGGATGCGCCATAACCGGGATAATAGCGCGGCCCGCGCATCATGCCGTAGGAGCCATAGGCCGGCCCGCGGTGATAACGGGGGCCGCCGTAGTAATGGCTCTGATGATGCGAGTAGTAGCCCCGCTTCATCTTCTTCGCTGACGCCGCCGTCGTTGCGAAGCTTGCGGCCAGCAAGACGGCCGATGTAATTGCCAAAATCTTCTTCATCTGTCGCGCCTTTCCATTTGCGAGGAAAACGCGGCACGTCGCGTCCCGTTCCGATACAGGGCGCAGTGCGACATCTTAGGCGCCAGCTTCGCGCTCGATCGCTCGCAGGCGCACAAAGGCCGCCCAGGCGGCGCGAAAATCCGGTCCGCTAGCATCAATCGCGAGCAAGGCCCGCTCAGCGTCGCGGATGTCCTGCATCGAGGGGCGCGGCTTGGTGCTGTCCGATTTGTGCAGTGCCCAGCGCTCTTCGACCGTCTTCGCCTGCGCCAGGGCCTCGGCATTGCTGCGCTTCGACACCGGCTTTGACAATTCATCCTCCGGCAGGAACACCGGCCATCCGACGGGCGGTTTGCCGGCCTGCCAGTCGGCCTCTCCGGCAATTACCGGCTTCGCAGAGGCTACCTTGAACGATCCGCCCACCTGTCCTCCCGAAGACACCGTGTGCTCTCCGGCTAGGTGCTGCAATTGTTGCTGCATGGCGCCGCCGACACCACCCGTGCCGACATGCATCGAGCCGCCGGTGAGATTCTTCACGGCCGCTACCGCATTCGGTGGACCGCTCAGCCGCAACTTGGCGACCTTCTCTTCTTCGACGGTCACCGGACACGTGCGGTAGGCATCATGCCGCTGCGCGATGCTGCCGTCGTCATCGATACGGGCGAAGTCGATGGCCACCGTGTAGACGAAGGCCCGATGCCCGGCATAAGCTCCGCTGTGATCCTTGGCGCGCACGCTGCCACAGACATACTTCTTGCCGTCGACCTCCACCGAACGCAGCCCATCGAACTCCGCCGAAGCGGGATGAAGCAGCAGCCGCGACACCGCATTGCGTGCCTTGGACTGGTTGGTGGTCAACACCGCATCCAGCACCTTTTCCGGCTTGATGAAGGACGGCTGATAATAAAACAGCGAGGCGGCAGCAAAGAAGATGGTGCCGATTCCGCCCGCAATCGTCGCTGCTGCCAAATTCATCTGCGCCCCGCCCCATCGGAGCGCGATGCCCCGCCTTTGGCTTTCGTCCCGGATCACGCCGGGACGCTCGCGGGAGTCATAGCCGAGCGGCCTCTAGAGTTGGTTACCGCTACGGCGACAATTGTGGGTTGGTGTCGATCTAAACTCCCGACCTGTGAAATGTCATTCACCGGTTCAGGCACTTGCGACCTGTCACCGCGTGCGTATCACCATTCAGCGTAACGGTTCCCTCACCATAGAAATCGAATGGCATGACGGTAGTCTGGTGCTAAAGATGTCTGGCGTATCACGCGTCATCCCAGTTCAACGCATTGCGTCATGTTTCTCGATCCACATTCCCTTTTCATTGCCATCGGCGTCTCTTGCACGGCGCTCGCATTTACGCTGCTCGCGACCTGGATCGTGGCGCGGTCCGAGACCTATCTGCTGACCTGGTCCACCGGCCTGACCCTGACCGTCCTGGCACTGCTGTTCTATCTCGGCGTCGAACGCTACGAGCCGACCTTTCAGCTCGTCTCCTTCACCTTGCTGATTTTGGGGTTCGGCCTGATCTATCGCGGCACCATCCAGTTCTGCGCGCATCGCTCCAGCTGGACATTCACGATTGCCATGACGGTACTCGGGCTGGTGCCGACCGTCATCGCCTTTGCCGCCGGCTATACGGGTGTCGGCACCGCCGCCGCCAATTTCGCGATTGCCCTGCTGACGACGCTGGCCGCCCATCAATACTGGAAGACCCGCGCCGAGGCGCCCTTGCTGATGGTCGCCAACGCCGTGCTCTATCTCGTGACGGCCGTGTCTTTTGCGGCATGCGGCTATGTGCTGCTCGCCAACGGCCAGTATGTGCTGACCGAACGGCCGTCGAACTGGGCCGAGGAATTCAACTCGCTGATGGTGATCGTCGGCCTCACCGGCATCGGCGCGCTGTCGCTCACCATCAATCAGATCCGCACCGCCAACCGGCACAAGTCGGACGCCATGACCGATCCGCTGACCGGCCTGCTCAACCGGCGCGCGCTGTTCGACGACCCGGCGCGCGCCGTGCCGCAGAACACGGCGATCCTGCTGATGGATCTCGATCACTTCAAGTCGATAAACGACCGGTTCGGCCATGCCGCCGGTGACCGCGTGCTGCGCGTGTTTGCCGAGGTGATCTTCTCCAACATCCGTGCGCAAGACGTCGCCGCGCGCCTCGGCGGCGAGGAGTTCTGCATCATGCTGGCGTCGTCGAGCCCGAAATCAGCCTCGGCTGTGGCCGAACGCATCCGCACCACGCTGGAAGGACTCGCGTTCCAGACGCCGGAGGGCACCATCAAGGCAACCGTGAGCATCGGCGTCGCGATCCGCTCGAGCGATCCCGAAACGCTGCAGGCCCTGCTCAGCCGCGCCGACGGCGCCCTCTACCGCGCCAAGGCCGACGGCCGCAACCGCGTGCATATTTCGGATTTTCATCTGGCAGCGTAGAACAACATTGAGGGTACCCACAGCGCTTTCCGCAAGACCTGTGCAGCAGTCGATTCATGTGCGATTTTGGCGGGGAATGCGGTGGATGAACCATGTCGTGAAATCATCGGCTTGAAGAAAAGTGAGACGAAAAACGTCCCGTTTGAAAGCACTGAGGATTCCTTCCCCACTTTTTTTACAATCCTCGCAGCTCTCGCGCGGCCGCATGACAGTCCGCCATCATTCCACGCTGTGTGGCTAAGCCCTCAGCCACGGCGTGTCACGAAAACGATTGATCACTAGTGCGAAGCTTCGCCAACATCATTTGCGGCGCGGGCGGTTGCGGCGAACAACAAGAACTTTGAGCTCAATGAGGCAAGCCTCACCGTGAATTGACGTCCGACAGAGTCTCTCTTGCGCCATGTACCGGCGACTCGTGTCGAGACATCGGTCATCGCCCATCCGCTCTCACTGCCGACGCAGCACCAGCGATCAAAAACAATGGCATCGCAATGGTAATCGAGCCGTGGGCCATTCCTATAATTGTGTACAGCACCAGACAGGAGAGCAGGAATCCGGCATTGGGCATCGACATCAAACCGGCCGCAAGTGCGATAAAAAGCGCGATTAAAAGCGTTCCAGCAACAAAGCCGGTTTCAATGAATGTCTGCAAGAAAATATTGTGGACCTCGTGGCCCTTAAGACACGTGATGGAGGAAAACGATCCGAGCCCATAGCCTAGCAGCCCCGAAGTCGGAAGAAGAAAAAAAGCATCCTTGAGGAGATAAGATCGGATCTCGACAGAGCGCCCCAATCTTGCGCTCTCTGTACAACTGGGAAGCCGTTCGGGACTAACCGCCGATGGCTTCTGAATCGCTCCTCTCGCGTCAGCGATTGCACCTTTGGCGTCAGCAATTGCATCTTTCGCGTCAGCGATTGCTTCGTTAGTGAAATTTATCACACCAGAAGGCCTTAGATACACGGCGGCACCGCATGACGTTATGCAAAGCAGGAACACGACTGCAGCTCTGACAGCGCGATCACGTTGGTTGGTAAAGAGCAGCCATGCCGCTGCAAACATTGCCGTAGCCAGTATTGCGACAATCGTGAATCGGACCAGCGCGACTGCAAAGGCGGCACAAGCCACAAAAAGCAACGTCAGAACGGCCGCAGACAGCGCACTTCTCATCCTCACGCGACTAAAGATGAATGAAATGGCAAAGCATCCCGCCGTTACTGCCAGAACATTTGGTGCGTGGTTAAATCCAAAGATTGTAGTTCGTTCGAGACCGCCCACTCCGTCGACCGCAAAGCTATACAGCAAAGCCGCGACAGCAATCACAAGCACCACAGAACTCACGATGAGCATGACATCGGGGACTCGTGCAATTACCGACTTGTTGAGTGATCTTCCTGCGAAGTAAGCAAGCGGAACGCATATCGCAAACCTAGCGTAGTCGTTGATCAACGATCGATCAAATGACAAGAAAATTGAAAGCATGACCGACGTGAAAAATGCCACGAAGATATAGTCCGGAGCCTTCGCCGAAATCGCCCGCCAGGACAATACGAGTATCGCGATCTCGCTGAGAACAAGCCACGAGGCAGTGATAGCGCTGTTGCCGTGCATTCCCGCCAGGCCAAATCCGATCAACAGCAACTGAAAAGCAAGAAGAGCAACGGCAAACGCCGCAGCGGACAAGGTTGATCGAGCCGCGTCTCCGCGTAGTTCTACGGTGGTCATGCCCGTCCCCTAGTGGTGCCGAGAGCCTATCTAGGCGGAAGCGACGAATCACACAACAGATATTCAGAGATGCGAGCCTCAGTCGATTTTTCCCCGAGGATACCGGAATCAATCGCATAGTTGGATCAGTTCCAATGTCGGCCCCCACCTATATCGGGAAGTGCTTTCGCTTGGCAGCGTGCTTCCTCGTCTATTTGGTCGGGCTGAAATTCGAGGCCTGACACCCGCGCTTAGTCACCATGCACCACTCCGTCTGGCCGGATTTGAGATTTTGGCCAGACCGGCAGATGCACGCGACGTCGCCCTCGGGTGAGTAGCGGGTGAATGACCTAGCGCGCCACGATGGCTACGAGCCGCCGATACCGAACTAATAGCGCGCGCATCCTTCGCCGTAATTGGTTGATATCAAAGCCTGACATAACCACTCACCGTGACTACAAGATGCACCTCGTCGGGAATGACAGCGCTTTCTTTCGGAACGTGCGCCCAGATTCATCTCGGAGGCTGGTGCAAGCTTGCTAACTTCTTGGAGAAGTCGCTCGACTTCCACTAGACGCCACAGGAATCTCTTGCAGTTCGTTTATTGGATGGGGCCCGCATGACCAAGCACCTGCTCGACAAATCCGAATCGCACCCACGTAGCTTCGGTAGAGCAACTCTTTAGTTCGCGGTCTTTTCTTGGATGCTGGCGCCCATCAGAACGCAAGGTCGTCAAGGCACCTCCCACTCCTCGCCGCTTTAAGGACGTATTGTTCGATATTCAGGTAGTCGCAACGGTGGTCAACGCGACCACACCGGCTGCATCCATCAATCTTTGATGGCCGTAATAATTTTGAACGATCTCCCTTGCACCCTAGTCCCCTGTCCGCATAAATTTCTACGGGGGAAATAATCATGAAGCCGGGCTATTGGATCGCGGCAGGCTTTGGTCTGTCGATTTTGTTCATTGGGGCGATCAGCTCCGTCACACTTCTCGCGAATCGAGCCACTGACGTTCTTGCGACCCGCGCCATTCTGAGCGTTGTCACCGCATCGCGTGACACACAGGCGACGAGATCAGATGTTTCAGACCTCGTCGTTCGCATCGATGACGTACGTACGAAACTCGATGCGTTTCTTGGGCATTCAATCATCCGCAGATATTCGTCGTTCAATACGGTTGCTTGTCTTGACGGAAAACCGTTTGTCCTTTTCGTCGGCGACAGCATTACAGCCATGGCGCCACTTCCAGCGAGGATCTGCGGCATGCCGGTTGTCAATGCGGCGATCGGCGGCACGCGCGTTTCAGACTTCATCCCGATCGTCGAACACATCGTTGCCGCAAAGCCGAAGATAGCGGTCTCTGTTATCGCTCTCGGCCTGAACGATGCGCAAACGCGCCTCTGGACACCACACAAGGCCAAGTTGTTCAACGAGAATTACAGCCATCTGGTCCGCCTGCTCCCCAGAGAAAGCATCGTCCTTTCGACTATTACGCAGATCGACACTCAACAGACGATCGGGAAACGCTACGATACAGCTTCGTGGTCGGCAATCGACAACGAAATTCGCTCCCTGGCTCAGCGCAAAGAACTTCCTCTGATCGACAATTCGCTCCGTGTTGCCACAACGGACGGCGTCCATCTCACCGAATCTGCATATGCGCCGTGGATCGACAGGGCGACCGCGGCCGTCAAGGCCAAGCTTGGATGTTAGTGGAGGGCCGAGCACGTGACGTTCGATATTTACTGTACGCTGCGGCGAAGCCACCGTGCCCGGCAAGCATTACATGAAGGATGGCACCATCTCGATCGACAGCGCGAAGACTGGAGCGCGCATAACCGTTCCTGAGCTCAACTTACTGCAATGGCGCCCGATGCCGCCCCGACCGGAAACACACCTTCATAGCGGCACAGATCGGAACAAAAGCGCAGCTTGAAGCAATCTTCGATTGGGGGCGACATTATCGCCATGCTCCCCACGCGCACGGCCAACCGCCGGAAGCTCGCAACATGCGCAATGATGACGCTCGACAGAATCGAACAAGAAACTTCTATTCCCGCACCTCATGGGAAGGTGCGGGCGTCAGGCCGAATAGAGTAGATATTTCAACGCGGAATTTTTGAGATGGTGGGGGAGGCAGGACTCGAACCTGCGAAGCCATAAGGCGGCTGATTTACAGTCAGCTCCCTTTGCCACTCGGGACACTCCCCCGCTCAACGCCATCGGGCCATCATCCACCCCGTGGGGCGTCTGGACGGCTGGGGATGACGTGGAAAACGCGCGCCCGCTCAGCGGGCTCCCGGCGGGCGCTTTATCGGGAAGCGCGGCTGCAAAGTCAACCGATCATGACGGATTTATCCGCAACGCGCTGCCGCATTGTTCCCAAAGGCAAATTGCCAATCCACGGCCCCCATGAGACAAGCCGGCATGAGCGACAAAGACCGCAAGCAGCGATTTCAGCACAGCCCGCAAAAGGGCCGCGATTCCGGCCGGGATCAGGGCCGTGGCCCCGACAAGGGCCCGGGGCGGTCCGGCCGCGACCAGGGGCGGCGACCGCCGCGCCGTGGCCGCGACGGAGGCGGCAGCGGCGGCGATGGGCCAGCGATTCTTTATGGCTGGCACCCCGTCACACTCGCGCTGGCCAATCCGAACCGGACGATTCGCAAATTGTGGCTGACCGAGAATGCCGCCCGCCGCCTCGCCGAGGAGAACATCGCGACTCGGGTAACACCGGAACTGGTGCGGCCGGACGTGATCGATCGCCGACTCGGGCCGGATGCGGTGCATCAGGGCATGCTGGCCGAGGTCGAGCCGCTGGAGGGTCTCGATCTCGACGACCTGCCCCAGGACGGCATGGTGCTGGTGCTCGACCAGATCACCGATCCGCACAATGTCGGCGCCATCCTGCGCTCGGCCGCGGCGTTCAAGGTCAATGCCGTGATCACCACTGCCCGGCACAGCCCGGAAGCCACCGGCGTGCTGGCTAAATCCGCGTCGGGCGCGCTGGAGCTGGTGCCGATCGTCGCGGTGCCCAATCTCGCCCGCGCACTCACCCAGCTCAACGACCAGGGCTTCATGACCGTCGGCCTCGACAGCGAGGGTGCAGAGAATATCAGCGCGGTGCCGCTGAGCGCCCCCCTTGCCCTCGTCCTCGGCGCCGAAGGCCAGGGCCTGCGGAGGCTGACGCGCGAGACCTGCAATGTGGTGGCGCGGCTCGACATGCCGGGCGAGATCAAGAGTCTCAATGTGTCCAATGCCGCCGTGCTCGCGCTCTATATCGGCGCCAGCAAGCTTGGCCTGATGAACTGAACATCTTTGTCGCGCATGACCTGATCCGAAATCCGGTTTCCGCTTCTCGGGATCATGCGCAAAACGAAACGCCCGCCCGCATTGCTGCAGGCGGGCGTTGATGCGTGATGAGACCGGATCAGTAAGCGCGGCGCAGCGGGCGCTGCTGGTACTGATGGTGATAGCCGTGGCGCGGACCGTAGTGACGCGAGCCATAGATCACGCGCGGCTGGGTGTGGCGGTGCGAAACGTGGCTGCGATAGGCATGGCCGTAATAGGCGCGCGGACGCATGCCATAGCCGTAACGATAGCTCGGACGGCCAAAGTTGTTCAGGCGCGGCGTGAACACCACCGGGCCGCTTACCGCCGGCACATAGCCGGTGCCGTAGCTGTAGTGATTGTACGGATTGGCATAGGGGCCGCCGTCATAGCGCGGATAGCCGCGCCAGCCGATGGCGGTCTCCTGATAGGTCGGCGCCGGGCCGAACTGGCCGGGACCGGAATAGGTCGGGCCGTGATTGACGTAATAATACTGGCGCGTCGGCGGGGTCGGATCCGGCAGCGCCTCGTAGCCGGCATAACCATAGCCCGTGCCGTAGTAATTATAGGTGGCATAGCCGCCGCCGCAGGGCGAGCAGCCGCCGTAATAGCCGCCGCCGGCCATCGCTGGCGACGTCCCGGCGCTGACGGCTGCGACGGCAATTGCCGCGGCCCAGTTCGAAATCGTGATACGCATAACGCACTCCTGTCGGTGTTTTCTTTTTGGTGATGGAAATTCGTGTCAGCGCCGCTCCATCGGCGGCGCGACGATGACCGGCGGCGGGTTCATCGGAACGTCATTGGTCCCCATCGGCGCCGATCGCGCTGACCAGTGTTCATGGAAGCTTTCTGCAGGCTCCGGCAGCTTGCGATTGGCCGGTGGCTCGATCTCGAGCCGGCCATAGCCCGGCTTGTGGCCGAGGCTGGGATAATAGTGGCCGACATTCGGCACCGGATCGATCGGCCGTCCGCCATAGATGGTCGGCTGGACATGGACGCGGCTTTCAAGGCCCCGGTCGCCCTCGACCACGCGATAGGACGCATCGACGCCATTAATGATGATCGGCACGCCCGGACGCCCGGGAATGACGATGTTGAAGCCGTCGCCCGCCGCAGCCGGCAGGGTGGAGGCGAGTGTGAACAGCAGTGCCGGGATAACCCGCATGTCGGTGTCCTGCATTGGTGGCGGTAGGATAATCGAAGGCCGGACAGGATGGGTTAAAGGCGCAATCCAAACTGCCGGTAAGCCTAACGCGTCAGCATGCGATCCAGTTCAAATGCATGGAATTGCAGAGCGAATCCGTTAACGCGCAGGCGCGTCACGGCAGCGCAATCATCAAGTGCCAGAGCGTGGCTACGTCTTGCGGATCACCACCCGCGCATGGTCTGATCTGTGCCGACCGATGGCCCCTGCCGTCATTCCATCCGCTTCCGGAGAGCCCCATGAAGATCCTCAGCGCCGCCATCATTGTTTCGACGCTGGTCGCCACCCCTGCTTTCGCCAAGCACTGGAAGCATCACCGCCATTATCACCACGCCGCCGAGACCTTCGTTTTCGCAGCCCCCGGCCAGCCCTATCGCATCAGCTACCTGCACAATTACGGCCCCGGCCTCACCCCCGGCACCTTCGCCTATTACGACGGCCCGCTGTCGCGCCGCTGCAAGCAGTCCGCCGCCGCCTATCGCGGCCAGGACGGCCGCGCGTATCCGTGTTTCTAACTGTGATCTGAAGGGAGGCTGGTGCCGGCTGAGGGGATTGAACCCCCGACCTTCGGTTTACAAAACCCCGGCACAGCGGGATTTCCGCTGCATCGTCAGTGGCTTAACGATTTCTCGGCAGACTTAACGGGGCGTAAAAGTGCCTTACGTTTCGCACTGCCGGGATATTTGAAGGTCAGTTGAGGGGCACCCATTTTCTTCCAGAATGCCGATATGACCGCCGTGGCTTCCTTTTGGAAGTCCGGCGCGAATTCGGTGTACCTTTCAGTGGTTCCGCCGCCGTGCCCAAGCTGTCCCTGCACTTCCCACTTTAAAACCCCGGCAATACGCATCTGCCGGGACAAAGTGTGGCGCCAGCTATACAGCGTCACCTCCTTGTCCAGCTTTGCCCGCGTCCGGGCTTTGCGCCATGCCGTTTTGACCGACTTCACGTCCTCCCCATTGAATGTCACCACCCGGCCCTCCCCCCGGAGCGGCCAGAGGATGTCCCGGAGGAACTTGGCATCTTCACAACCGGGCGCCGCTTTTTGTTTTGTCTGCGGCCCGGCTTGTTCAGATTTATCAGGTCATGCTCGAAATCGACCTGTGACCATTCCAATTGCAGGGCAGCGCTGGGGCGAGCCAGGGTTCCCACGAGCAGGACGTTCAGCAGCCAGAGATGGCGGGGAAGTTGTGCAAAGAGCCGCGCCCCCTCCTCCGCCGTAACCGGGCGCCCCATGGGCTCCTGCTCGCCCACTTCCGTCATGGTGAAGGGAGGGACAGTTTTAATCTCCCCCTTTTTCCAAGCCATCCGAACGGCGGCGCGGCCCGTACTGACGATGTTGTTGACGGTTTGAGGAGCCTTGCCCGCTGCCAGCAGAGCGGCCTTGAAGCGCTCCTGTTCAACGAACGATGTCGCATGTTCGACCGAGGCATCACCAAAATGCTCAAGCCAGTAGTTGCAGTGCGTGCGGGTACTGGACGAGTTGGAAGTGGTCTTACCCCTCCCCTCCCAATAACGCGCGATAACCTCCGCAAGTGTCACTTCACTCGTTGGGCGCTCTGGTTTGGTTTCGAGGATGAAGAAGTCGGTCAGCTTTTGCTTGGCTTCTTCAAAATCCGTTGTGCCGAGGCTGACGCGTTTGGCAGCACGTCCTTCTTGCCAGCATCGATACCATGCTGGGCTTCCTGCCCGCTGGCCGAGATAGTAGGGGCCGAGCTGGAAAAGTCTTTTTGTGTATCTGCCCATCTGTCACCCAAAATCATGATGTCGGCAATCATCCAGCCCCGATAACGTATCTTGCGCTCCGAATAGCGAACGTAAGGAATTTTGTTCGCCGCCCGCATTTCCTTCATCCACGACAGGTTCACTTCGAGGAAGGCAGCCGCCTGCTCTTCCCCGTAAGCTTCGAGAAGTTGGAAGCCATGATGCTGGGCAAGCTGTTCGCGCAAGTAACGGTGCTCCTCATTCACAGGCGCCACTCACTAGATCATGGAATATTTGGGGAACGGCGTTGAGGAAGACAACGGCCACGAACAAAAACACTGCGGGCTTCCACCGAGTCAAAGCGACGCAGAGGGCAAACGCCACCATCAGCACGAGATTTAGGATGACCGACCATGCCGTGAATATCTCACCGAGTGGGCGCCACCAGCAATAAAGAAACGGATAGTTGAACCAGCTCCGCCCGAGCCAGTTCACGGTGAACAGGATTGAGAGAACAAAAAGCAGTTTAAGGAGAAACGGTATACGTAAAGCCATCTTCAAAGCCCACTCGGATGTCAGCGATGACGTGCATCTCAGCCGCGTCATCTTCAACCAACACCTTGTAGTGTTTGTTTTTGAAAAGCAGCGTTGGGTAAAGGCCCTGTCCGCGAAGATAACCTTCGAGCATTTGCCAGTCTGGCCAGTATGGCAGCCCCTTCAGCGTGTCCAACATGATGAAGAATGGATAGACCATGTTCATCAAGTGGCCATCCTCGGACTTCACTTGGTCGAAGAAATGCTCCTGAATATGCTCATTGAGAGAAACGTCCTGCCCCAGCCGATACAGTTTGGAAACGTGAAAGTTCTCTTTGTCGACATACATCTCGCCAAAAGGCATTTGATAGAGCCGACCGTTGAAATCGTCTGATTGATAAGTGCCCGGCTGAAGTCTAAAGTCCAGACTGAATTTGCGAGCGTAAGCCTCACGGAAACTCAATGTCTTCTCCTAATTCCATTCCCGCACCTAAGCGGCCTGCCGTCAGCTTCGAGCAAAAGCCGCAGAAGTGGCATAAACATATCGTAGAGAACGCCGCTAAGAACGACGGGAATTTTTATTGGGTACTTGGTCAGTCGTCTTGGATTCACTTCCTCAGCGAAGAATGGGCACAGAAACTTGCCGCCCGCGAGCCGTTTGAACTTCTACCCCTCGCACCGGAAACCGCCCCTCAAAACCAGCTTCCTACAGAGGATGGCCAGATGTGGTATTTCAGGCAAGGCCAATTTCATAAGCTGTGATGCTCCGGGCTTTCTCCCTTAGTATAAGCCTCGCTTGGTGGGTTTTGTCGCAAGCCCTGCGGATGGCAATCGCGCTCATCAAATGGGCAAGCAAGCGGGCATCTACGCCTCCGCCGAAAGCTGCCCCGCGCACGCATGCACCACCACGAAAGCCGCCGGACATTTACCGGCCCAACTCCAAGCGACCGCCTGTCTGGTATCAACCAGAACCTAAACCGAATCCCCGGATGAAAGCAGAGAAAGTCTTGGCCGTGCCCACGGCGCCCGCTGTGACGTTCGCTCTCCCCCCAATTGCGCCGGAGCCACAACCTGTTGCCGCCCGGTCACTCGTGCTACCGCCGGAGGATGGAGAGCTTTGGATTATCCGACAGGGGGAAATAGCTAGGCACCGTTAAGCACCGTTAGCGAGGTGGACGTAAGAGCAGGCCAGCCGGATATATGCACAATATGGCTTCGTGCCGAAGCCGAGCATTTTTTCCTTCCGGCTGGTACAGTGACAACGTGGCAATCGCGTACTTCAAGCACTCCCACCTGAATAAGCAGACGCAGGCGCGTCCGTACATGATTGTGGATCACGCCAAGTACCTGATGCGACGGAGTGCCGCTCTCCGGGTGTGTTCGGAGAACATGCCGCATAACTACCATGCGGTGTTGCGCTTCCTAACAGAGTGGGAGGATGGGCTTCGCAAGAATGGCCGGATGGATAAGTTCATCATTGCCATTCCAAGGGAGGTCTCAGCTGACCAGGCGGAGAAGGTATTGCGCAATTTTGGCCGGCGGATTGGCCAGGGGAAGGCCCCATTCCTCTTCGCCTTGCATTGGGATGAAAATAACCCGCACGCGCATATGATTTTCCTCGACCGCGACCCCGAGACCGGGCGGCGCGTGTTCGGGACCAGCGAGCGGCGCAGCACCGACCGACTAAAGTTGGAATGGGAGCAAACGGCGAACGGCTTCATGATGGAGCATGGCATTGACGCCATGGTTGACTTCAGCCAGCCCGAACCCGAACCTGCCAACGATAACGAGCTGCTGCAGGATAACGAGCCGCAAGACCATTTGGTTGACGTCAACGAAATGGTCGAACCTGAAGACACCGAGCCAGAGAGCCTGGACGAACCCGAGGCGCCCGATGAGGGCGATGACGACATGGAAATCGGCACCATCGTCTACCCGCAGGCCGAGGAGACCATCTCCCGCGACGAGTGGCTGACCAATCTCCGGGCGACCGTGGACGAGATGCGGGCCGTTGACCGCAAGCGCCGGGAATATCGCACGGCTGAAACCCAGTTCAATCACTGGCGCAAGGAGGCCGCCAAAGCCCGTGACGAAGCCCGCGAGGCGTTCGACAAGCATAATCTTGCGGCAAAGGCCCTGTTCGCCGCCGAACGTGAGCATGATAAGACGCACATCTTTGGAAGGCGCAAAGGCATCAAACTCTTCGGCTTCAAGACCGAGGGCTACCGCAAAGCCGAGCAAGCGGAGAGCGACCTCAAAGCCGCCGAGTATCATACAGCCATGTTCCGCCAAAGCTTGCAGGACGCCGAGGCGTACGCAAGCATTGCGACAGCGCGAGTGGCTGAATATCAGGACAAGCTAGACAACGAAGAGCGGCAGATGGCCCGGATTGATAGGGTCTATGGCAAGCAGATGCTCTTCGATGAGGTCGAGCAGGAGCTGAAGGGCACCTTCGCCGAGCAGACCAAAAACATCACCCCTGAGCATATTGTCGATATGATGAACAACGGAGAGATAAGCTGGGCCGAAGCCCAAGAGTATCTGCACTTCATGGGCCACGATAAGCTGATTGCCGAGATCGAGGCGAAGCGCGGTATGTCCCCGTCTTAATACTGCGGCATACCCTTCTTATCGAACCAGTAAGCCTTCTCGCCCTTAACCGGCAAGCTTCCGAG
>NZ_JBIISY010000179.1:0-12422 GCF_044340795.1 Tardiphaga sp. | reverse complement strand
AGATTCGTTGTAACCACGAAACACGGCGGGTTTCCGGCTGCAAGTCCCATTTCTAGAAAATGCTCTGCGGCATCTCATGATGTCTACCAGGACGATAGTACGGATCACCGCATTTATCGGTAAAGAAGCGAATTCGCCGAGCAACTGGAACGATTGGCAGCGGATCCGTTTGGTCCACCGGTGCAGTCGTATCATCGGATCGACTCAAACCGATAGGCACCGTCACTGCTGCGACCCATCATCGACCAGCTCCGAACGCAAGATCAGCGCTCACGCCACGCAACGCTCGTTTCCGAGCGGCGCGGGAGTGCAGTGCGTGCACCACTCTCCCGCGCCGTGCAGGCGCTGGCGGTGCGTCCGCGCCATCGCCTGGAACGAATGGGCCTGAACCCATGAGCTGCTGCCATTCGCGCTCGGCCGCGCTGCGCAGGCGCGACTGCTTCACCGCATCCACACGGGCGCCGTCGAGCAGCGGGAATGTGACCAGCGAGATCTCCCAGAGATCGACCTGATGCAGCCGGCGGATGCGCGTCTTCGGATCGATGGCGCCGTGCCGGGTGCGATAGCCGATCGACAGGCCGTCGACGGCGCCGGCCTTGAGCAGCGCGAACAGTTCGCGCGCCCGCGTTACTTCGGGGATCAGCTTGCCGCGCGCCCACAGCCCGCGAAAATCCTCGCGCAGCTCCAGCCAGATGCCGATCGGCTCCGATGGATCGTGCTGGAACAGCATCGGGATGCGCCGGACACCGCGCTGCTGCAGCGTCAGCTTGAAGGCGCCAGGCATCACCATGTCGCGCGCCTGGTCGACGGCGCCGAACAGCGAGGCATAGCCCTCGATGATCCCGTCCGGCGTCAGCGCCAGACGTGCAGGAGTGGGCGCGGGCGCGAGCATGGGCGGCCTCGGGGGAGATGAAAGATGTGGTGAAGAAAAGCTCTGTCAGCAGTGTCCCTCCCCCCAGCCGCGCAGCGGCGCAGTGGGGAGGGTCAGGGTGGGGTGCCTCCACAAACGACATCGCTTGTGGAGGCACCCCACCCGTCTCGAATGCCCAAGCGAAGCTTCGCTTCGCCAAGGCGTTCGATCCACCCTCCCCATTCGCTTCGCTCCGGGGAGGGAAAAGAACTACTTCGCGCGGCGCGCCGGCTTTCGCCGCAGCGACGGATTCCTGTTCGGCGCCTGGCGCTGCAGCTGGTCGAGATGCGCGAGGAATTCACGAAACACGGTCAGATGATTTTTGGCGGCCTTGGTCTCCGGCCGGATCGAACGCAGCACGTCATGCAGGCGGTCCATCATCGCACTCCTGAAAGCGCGATCATTCGCGATCGCTGTCATTGTCATTCTCGGCATTGCGCCCGCGCCGCCCCACGCGGCGATTGAACAGCGCCAGCTGCCGCACGAATTCATCGAACCGCCGCGACGCGCCGGCGAGTTCGCGCAGTGCGAACAGCGCAGCCAGGCTCGCCACCGAGGCCCACAGGAACAGCGCCAGATGCGCGAGATCGCCGCGGGTGAGGAAGGTGTCGATCAGCTCGGAGATCACGGTCATGGCAGTCACCCAGCCGCAAACACGCCGTCCCCTCGCGGGGCAGCGTGCATGCGCATTCCAGATTGTCAGAAGCGCCGATGCCGGAGCGGCGGCGCCTTGGTGGCGGTCAGGGCCTGACCGCGATCAGCTCCGCCGGTCCGCCCGGCACGGCGTCATCGAACACGCCGATCACCAGCCGCCCGGTCGCCCAGGCATTGGTGTCGAGATTGCTGCGGTGCTGCAGCAGCAGCGGCCCGTCGGGATGGCGGTCATGGCCATGCACCACATGCTTGCCGCCGAGCCCGCTGTCATCGTCATCGGCATAGCGCTTGGTCAGCAGCAGCAGCGGCTCTTGCTGGCGCAGCGGCCGCGCGGGATCGACGCCGGCATGCACATAGACGCGATGCGTATCCTCGTAGAACAGCGGCCGGCCGTCGAGCCAGGCGATGTCATGCACCGGCACATCGGCGGCCTCACCGCCATAGGAGGCCAGCGCGGTGTCGCCGCCCTTGGTGAGCCAGTCGTCCATGGCGATGTCGCCGCGCAGCGCAGCCACCATCAGCGCATCGTGGTTGCCCTTCAGCATCGCCGTCCGCCACGGCGCCGGCATCCCTGCCCGCAGCCGCGCGATCACCCCGCGCGAGTCCGGCCCTTTGTCCACGTAATCGCCAAGCACGACCAGCGTCAGCGCGGCGCCCGCCGCATGGGTATCGATACGCGCCAGCGCGGCATCGAGCAGATCGCGGCGGCCATGCAGATCGGGAATGACGTAAGTGAGCGGCATGCCGCGATCCTAGCCCAACCTGTCGCCGCCCTCCACCGGCGCATAGCCGACGGCCTCGCGTTTTTCGTTCAGCGTCAGGAACGCCGCCGCATTGACCCGCTCCCACAGCGCGACACGGTCGCCTGCCAGCGCGTCGATGCGATCGGTGTCGATCTCGACGCGGACAGCCTCGCCATATTCGCCGGCCAGCCACTGCGCCAGCGCATGGCCGGTGCGCGCGGCCAGCGGCAACACGGTCTGGCGGAAGAACACGCGATTGGCCTCGGCGAAATTGGCGAAGGTGTTGTCGCCGGGAATGCCGAGCAGCATCGGCGGCACGCCGAAGGCCAGCGCGATCTCGCGCGCGGCGGTGTGACGGGCGTCGAGGAAATCCATGTCCTTCGGCGTCAGCGCCATCGGCTTCCAGTCGAGCCCGCCTTCCAGCAGCAGCGGCCGCCCGGCATTCACCGCGCCCTGGTAGTTGCCCTCGAGTTCGCGCTTCAGCCGGTCGAATTGCGCATCGGACAGCACCGAGCCTTCCGCACCGGCATAGACCAGTGCGCCGGAGGGCCGCGCCGCATTGTCGAGCAGCGCCTTGTTCCATTTGGCCGAGGCATTGTGGGTGTCGAGCGCGGTGGCCGCGGCATCGATGGGCGCGAGGCCATAGTGATCGTCGAGCGGATGAAAGAAACTGAGATGCAGGATCGGCGGCACTTTTGCCGACGCCTGGTCGAAGCGCAGGCTGCGGCCGTTGACGGTGTACTCATAGGCCTCGGCCCAGCCATCGCTGCCGGCGATGAGCTTCATGCGGTCCGGCCGCAGCGCATGGAGTTCGCGCACGCGCTCGTCCAGCGTCACGGATTCGATATAGGCGTTGCCGGCGAGCAGCAGATGCGCATAGAGCGTCTCGAAGAAAACGCTGCCATCCTGCCGCGGATTGGGCCGCGTCAGCAATTGCATCAGCGGATGGGCTTCGCGCTCATCGGCGCCATCGAACACGAGGAAGCGGCACGCCGCCGCATTCTCCGCGATCAGCCGGACAGCGCGATGCACGATGGCATTGGCGATATAGCCTTCGCGGGCCAGCGACGCATAGTCCTTCGCCGTCCACCGCGCGCGGCCTTCATACTGGAAGGCGAGCAGCTTGGCCGTCCGCGATGCCTTGGTCTCCGGCGCGGCGAGATAGGCTTTCAGGCGTTCGAACATGATGTAATCCATGCTATCTGTGTCCCGGACGCGATGCGGCATTCTTCATGCCGCTTCGCAGATCCGGGACCGTACCAAGCGCCGGAGTTCGTGACGGTCCCGGTTCTGCGAAGCAGCGCAAATGCGCTGCATCGCGCCCGGGACACAGGGGGAGAACGTGCCGCGGCGCTACTTCGTCTATATCCTCGCCAACACACGACGTGGCGTTCTGTATGTCGGCGTCACCGGCGACATCATCCGGCGGATGACCGAACATCGCGCCAAACTCGTTCCTGGCTTCACGAGTGGATACGGTGTGACGCTTCTGGTCTATATCGAGGAATACGCATCAATCCTCGAAGCTCGCGCGCGTGAACACGCACTCAAACGTTGGCGACGGAGCTGGAAGTTCGAATTGATCGAAAGCCTCAATCCCGAATGGCGCGATTTGTCCGAAGATCATATTCTCTGACCGTGTCCCGGACGCGATGCGGCGTTCCAAGCGAAGCGACGCAGGTATGCCGCATCGCAGAGCCGGGACCGTACCAAGCGCCGGAGTTCGTAACGGTCCCGGTTCTGCGAAGCAGCGTTGCACGCTGCATCGCGCCCGGGACAAGGGTCACAGCGTCCTGATCCTCGGCCCGTCGCCACGGCGCCCGAGCGCCAGCGAGGCGACCGCCCAGATCAGCGCGTCCAGCCGGTCCGGTGACTTGCCATTCGACAATCCCGAACTGGCGAAATCACACAGCTCGTCTTCCAGCTCGGGAAACGCGCCGACATGTTTCACGCGGCCCTGCTCATAGAGCGCCGCCACCGGCTCGGCGCGCATCCATTTTCCCCGCGAGGCGCGCACCTGGGTCACATTCACACTCGCGTCGATCTCGTTGATCACCGTGCGCACCATGTCGCCGCCCTGGTTGACCTCGACCACCAGCGCATCGGCCTCCAGCCGGTGCCACAGCGCGATCGCCTTGCTGGCCCACATGGTCGGCGTCGCGCCGCTGACGCTGTCATCGGCCAGCACGAAAACCATGCCGCCCTCCGCGAGCCCCGCCGCCACGATCCCGCAGGCATCGGCGCGCTTGCTCGATGTCGCCGGCGGATCCACCGCGACGACGATGCGTTGCAGCCCAGGCGCCGCAGCCACGCGGCACTGCTCCAGCAGCGCGCGCGACCACAGCGCATCCGGCCGATCCTCGATGATCTCGCCATCCAGCTCCTGTCGTCCCAGCCGGGTGCCGGCATAGCGCGCCATCACATGGCGCAGGAATGTCGGTGCCAGATGAAACGCATTCGCCGCCGTCGCCGCGCGCGTCACGGCTGTCGACGGATCGGCGAGCAGGCGCTTCAGCAGCTTGCTCGGCCGCGCCGTCGTCGTGATCAACTGCCGCGGCCCGTCGCCGAGGCGCAAGCCGAATTGCAGCATGTCGAACGCCGCCTCCGCCTGCCGCCACTTCGCCATCTCGTCGGACCACGCACAGTGAAACTGCGGGCCGCGCAGGCTCTCCGGATCTTCCGCCGAAAACACTTCGGCGATCGCGCCATTCGCCCATTCCAGCCGCCGTCGCGATGGCGACCACAATGGCCGCTCGTGCCGTGCATGCACGCCAAGAATGCCGGAGACACCCTCGATCATCACCTCGCGCACGTCATGCTCGGTCTCGCCCACCAGTGCGATGCGTCCGGCCACGCTGTCCGCGAACGGCGCCCTGCCCAGCGCCTGCGCGCGCACCCATTCGGCGCCGGCGCGCGTCTTGCCGGCGCCGCGGCCGCCGATCAGCAGCCAGGTCAGCCACGGCTCGCCACTTTGGGCGCATCGCGGCGGCACCTGATGCGGATGCGCGAAGACCTCCCAGCACTCACTCAGGAATTCGATTTCCTCCGGCAGCATCGTCTGCCACAGGAACAGCCGGTCCGCCGGCGAGCCTGATGTCCAGACGTCGAGAAAGGCGCTCACGGAGTTCGTCGAGATCGCGGGGACGGTCGGGGTCGGCGGATCGCTCGCGACCTGAGGCAGTGTCGTCATCTGCGCGTCTCCGCCTGCCGGCCTCGAGCTCCTTGCGAAGTTCCACCGTCACACGCGCCAGCGCCGCCACGGCGCGCGCATGGCGTTCGGCATCGCTCGGTGCGCCCTCGCCGCGGTTGGGATCGCGCATGATCGCATCGATCTGATCAAGCTGGCCGTCAATCGTATTCACGAAACGCGCGATCAGCTGCGACTGGGTGCGCGATCGCTTGCGTCTGTCGGGAGCTACCGAGGCATCGACCGGCGCTACTGGAATTTCGGATTGCACCTGTTCGGGCTCAGTCGCCTTCTTGCGCGTTGATTTTCGTTGCGGCGATTTTTTCGGCGTCGCCTTCACGCGTTGCGCTGCGCGCACCCCGAGGCCCGCATAGACCATTGTCGCGGCGACGGTTCGCTTGCGAAGCGCAATGCCGGCAAGCCTGCGCGCCTCCGCATCGTCATCAATAGCGGCGTTCGCCGCCGGGTCCGCGTCGTCGCATAAGGAAACAGCCCGCACCGGCTTTGTCGCCGGTCGGGCTGTCGTCGTCCTGGCCATGTGCGTTACTCGCTGTGCTGGCGTTCCCAATCCGTCGTCGTTGGCGCGTGACTACGTCCGGAAGAACACGAACCACACCACCGCCAGAATGATCACCGCGAGACCCGTGCTCATCGACAGCAGCGCGAGCACCGACGGTCCCGGCTCGGCCTGTCGTGCCTCGGTAGCGGATTCAACGATCTGTTCATTCTGCTTTGTTGCCATGGCGTCCTCTCTCTGCTCGGGCGCAATGAACCATCTCGCCCGGGTGCCTTCAGGCACTTCATGGAATGGGCGCGCATCGCCCTTGGTCCAAAAGCAACGCGTCATCGGAAGTGATGTTCCGAGGCAGAATGACATCGAAATGAAGGTGAAAACGCCCGCGATTCGAGGCGTTGCAGCGAAGCTGCCGGCCTTAGAACCCAATTGTGGAGCATGCCGTAAACCTACTTCGGCAGCGCGACGCTGTCAAGGCATAAAATCTTAAAGCGGATATAAATCTCTCAACCCGACGTTTCGCCAGTGGTGTCAGAGCGTTGCGCCGTCATTGCCGAGGCGGCCGCGACCAGTTCGCGCCGGGCGCGCTTCTGATCTCGTAGGGATAGTCGATATTAATCACGCAATTGCCGCGCATATCGGCTGCCGCCTGCAGGCATTGCCGATAATCGTAGAACTCACAGATCTGTGGCAACGGAAATCCCCGCGGCCCGGTGATCAATACGCAGTAAGGTGGGATGCTGGAGCGCGCGCCCTTCGCGGGCCGCGCATCGGCTGGCGCCGATGCGATGGTGAGAAGGGCGGCGGCGAAAATTGCAAATCGGCAAAACGGCATATCGGTCCCTGGCTGATGTCGATCACCGCATACGACGGCTGCGCGGCGTTGGCGATGTGGCAGAACCGCCGCGATATTCGACATTGCCAACGCAATTGCCGCGCGTTCCGACGGCGGCAGCGCTGCATTGCTCGTATGTCGTATAGATGCAGTTGCCCACATAGGAGCCGGAGCCGTTGGCGCCGCTCTGGGCGATGCAGTATTGCGCACCGTCAGCCAATACCGGCGCGGGCGCAGCAAGAAGAAAACCGGCGGTGGCCAGGCCGGCCAGCGCGGGCAATCGCAAATCGAAGGTCATGGTAATGCCCCATATGAAAATGCGCGGGCGAATGCCCGCGCAAGATCATATAGGCGGCGTCGTCGCGACGGATAGTACATTCACGACATTGCGTTCCGGCAAGACAGCCACGTCCATTGCGGAATCACGCGACGGCGGCAAGGCGAGCCGGCGGCCAGCGCATCCCGGACACGACCGGGACCGGCCACCCTCGCCGATCCTATTTCAATGACGTGTTGACGTCGGCGTAGCGGCCGTTGAGCGTGGTACCGAGCCCCTGCACGGCGGCAATGATCGCGAGACTGATGCCACAGGCGATCAGTGCATATTCGATCGCGGTCGCGCCGGACTCATCTTTTGAAAATCTTGAAATCAAACGCAGCACTTCTGCCTCCTCGATCCGGCGCCGAAATTCTTCCGTCGCCGTGTCCCGCAATTGTTCCAACCTAGTGGTCAGAAGTTGCGGTCGAGTTCATGAACAGCATCAATTATGAATTAATCGCGTGGTAACTATGTGCGCCGGCGCGTGGCGATCGCGCGCATGCACCGCGATCACGCCGCATGCCGGATCTTTGATGCAAATTGCGTGCGTGCGGCGCACGACCGAAAGTTGTTGCCAACAAAATTTGCTGCGATTAGCTTTCGCCCGTGACTGGCTACCATTGACGATCGAACCTCTCATCGGTGCGACTCGCTGATCCCGGAGCCTTCAAGCAACGCATCGATGTGAGTCCCTGACGTAGCTCACTTGGACGCAGCTCTCTTGCGAGACCGTCTGGCTCGCTGCTGTTGATGCATTTTTGACGTGTTCTGTGACTGTCCGTGACGGGAAATCCGTCATCGCCCTCGCGCTTGTGCGTGATGGATCGCGAGAGCGTGCCTTAACGCGCCTCGTTAGGCCAGAACGGCCCGACTGATCATCGACAAACCACCCGTCTTTCTCGCGGTGTCCTCCGTTTTGCTTCACCGATGCCCCCGCGCATTGGAGCTATGTCGCTTGGTTGCAGCATCGGCCCACCGCGCCATGAGGGAGTGGACGAAATGAAATCGCATATCGTGTCGAAAGCCATGGCGACGGCGCTGCTCGGATGCGTCGTGCTTCTCGCGAGCGTTGCCGCGGCAGCGCCATTGAAAGTCACGCTCGGCATCGACGCTGAGGCTGCGCGCGATCGTGTCATAGCCGAGATCGCCTATCGCGGTGGCGGCGTCGCACGTCGCACCACCGTCGTCGGCCCGCGTGGCGGCGTCTATCGTCGCACCACCGTGGCCCGCGGAGCTGCTGTGCGACCGGGCTGGCATGGCGCCGGCACACGCTGGGCTAGACCGGGCTGGTATGGCTGGCCGGTCGGCGGCGCCATCGCGGCCGGTGCCGCCATCGGTGTCGTCTCGGCAACGGCGGCGACAGCATGGGCCGGTGCCCCGCCTGCGCCCGGCATGTGCTGGTACTACACCGATCCGTCGAAGACACAGGGCTTCTGGGACTATTGCCGGTAGGTGCGTGATGTCTCAGTTGGATGTCGTGCGTGAACCTGTCCGGGAGACGCCGCAGTCAGCAGACGACGTGCCGGCGCCAGCCGATATGGTCTGGATCGCCGGCGGCACATTCGTCATGGGATCGAATGATCACTACCCGGAAGAGCGCCCCGCGCATCGCGTCGCCGTGGATGGCTTCTGGATCGACCGCACGCCGGTCACCAACCGGCAGTTTCGCGAATTCGCGCGCGCCACAAACCATGTGACCTTCGCCGAAATCCCGCCCGACCCCGCGCACTATCCCGGCGCCTTGCCGCACATGCTTTATGCAGGCTCGCTCGTCTTCATGCCGCCGCGTCAATTGCGCGGCCTGGACGACTGGAGCCAGTGGTGGTCCTTCCTCAAGGGCGCCAACTGGCGCCGGCCGACCGGCCCCGGCAGCAATCTCGGCGGCAAGAACGCGCATCCCGTCGTGCACATCGCCTATGCCGACGCCCTCGCTTATGCCCGATGGGCCGGCAAGGATCTGCCGACCGAAGCCGAATGGGAATTCGCTGCACGTGGCGGACTCGGTAACGCGGAATATGCGTGGGGCAACGAACTGGTCCCCGGCGGCGCGCACATGGCCAATACCTGGCAGGGACAATTCCCGCGCGAAAATCTCGGCACCGATGGTTTCGAGCGCACCTCGCCGGTCACCGCCTTTCCGCCCAATGGCTATGGCGTCCACGACATGATCGGCAATGTCTGGGAATGGACCTCTGACTTCTGGTCCGCACATCACGAGCCCGACGCTGCAAAACCCTGCTGCATTCCGCGCAATCCGCGCGGCGGCCGTGAGACCGACAGTTTCGATCCGCGCCAGCCAGCCATTTCTATTCCGCGCAAAGTGCTGAAGGGCGGCTCGCACCTGTGTGCCCCCAATTACTGCCGCCGCTATCGCCCCGCCGCCCGTCATGCAGAACCTGTCGATACGTCCACGAGCCACGTCGGTTTCAGATGCGTCCTCAGAAATGGGAGTCAGTGATGAGTGAGACCAAGCAACCGCTTCCCGATCGTCGCAGCATCCTTCTCGGCGGATCGGCGCTCGTCGCCGCCGCAACAGGCGCCTTCGCACAATCGCAAAAGGCCGCGCCTGCCCCCACGGCAGCGCCTTCGCCTGCGTCATCGTCAGGCCGCAAGCCCAACATTCTCGTCATCTGGGGCGACGATATCGGCATCGCCAATATCAGTACATATTCGAACGGGCTGATGGGTTATGAGACGCCGAATATTGACCGCATCGCCCGCGAGGGCATCAAGTTCCAGCACTATTACGGCGAACAGTCCTGCACCGCTGGTCGCGCAGCCTTCCTGACCGGACAGCACGGTATCCGCACCGGCCTCACCAAAGTCGGCTTCCCCGGAGCGCCCATGGGCATGAGCCAGCTGGACCCATCCATCGGCGGCCTGATGAAGAATCTCGGCTATGCCACGGGCCAGTTCGGCAAGAACCATGTGGGCGATCGCAACGAATCCCTGCCGACGGTGAATGGCTTCGATGAATTCTTCGGCAATCTCTATCACCTCAATGCCGAGGAAGAGCCGGAACTGCCGGATTATCCGAAGGACCCGGCCTATCGGGCCAAGTTCGGTCCGCGCGGTGTCCTGCGCTGCAAAGCCTCGGATCGCGACGATCCCACGGTCGATCCGCGCTTCGGCAAGATCGGCAAGCAGACCATCGAGGATACCGGCGCGCTGACCAAGAAGCGCATGGAAACCATCGATGACGAAACCTCGGCCGCCGCCATCGACTACATGAAGCGACAACAGACGGCCGGCAAGCCATTCTTCGTCTGGTTCAATTCCACCCGCATGCATTTGCGAACGCATGTCCGGCCCGATCACCGCGGTCGCTACCCTCACGGTGACAGCGAATATATTGACGGCATGATGGAGCATGACGACACCGTCGGCGCCTTGCTGAAATCGCTCGACGATATGGGCATCGCCAATGACACGATCGTGGTCTACTCGACCGACAACGGCCCGCATATGAATACCTGGCCCGACGGCGCCATGACGTGGTTCCGCAGCGAGAAGAACTCCAATTGGGAAGGCGCCTTCCGTGTGCCCTGCCTGGTCCGCTGGCCCGGCGTGATCCAGCCGGGCACCGTGACCAACCAGATCATGAGCCACAATGACTGGATTCCGACGCTCGCCTCCATCGCGGGCGAACCGGACATCGTCAACAAATTGAAGGCGGGCTACACGGCCAACGGTATCGCCTACAAAGTCCATCTCGACGGTTACGATCAGTCCGCCTTCCTGCGCAATGTGAGCGGCAGCGCCACGAATAACAACGGCACCAAGAGTGCACGTGATAAATTCTTCTACGCTGACGACGATGGCCTTCTGGTCGGCATGCGGCAAGGCGACTGGAAACACGTGTTCTCGGAACAACGCAAGGAAGGGACCTTGGGCATATGGGGTGAGCCTTTCACCACATTGAGGATGACGAAGCTCTTCAATCTCATGCAAGACCCCTTCGAACGCGCCGACATCACGTCGAACACCTACTATGACTACTTCCTCAACCACGGGGGGTTGGTCTACGGGCTGATGGATGACGTCTTCCAGTTCGTGGCGACCTTCAAGGAATTCCCGCCGCGCTCGTTCCCGCCAAGCTTCAATCCCGCCAACATTCTCGAAGGCATGATGGACGGGATCAAGCAGAAGAAGGCGCTCACCGAAGGCGTCGACATCGACAAGGTGCGCGGCGGACTGAACCGCATGATCCGCGAGCAGATGCAAACGCGCTGACGATCAAGTCCCCGGCCCTTCTGGCAATGGGCCGGGGTGACCGAGCACCAACGGAGGGTGGTGATGTTCACGGCGTTGTCCTGCATTGTTCGACGGCTTGCCTTGGCTGCCTTTCTGATGTCGGCCTGCTGCGCCGGTTTCAAAGGCGCAGTCCATGCGCAATCCAGCCCCTCTGCTGCGAAGGCGCTCTCCGACCAGGACATCAGCGATGCCTGGATCTATCTGTTCGGACGCCTGCTCGTCATCCGGCAGCAGCAGCTCGATTTCAGGGACGGTTTCAAATGGAACGAACTGGTCCATCGCAAACCCGGCGCCGTCGACTGGCCCAATCCCAATCTCGACGTCGCCTATTCCGAAGCCTGGGTCGCGGCCGATGCATCGAGCTGCACCATCGTCACGGTGCCGAAGATCACCGGCCGCTATTATACGGTGCAGTTCCTCAATGGCTGGGGCGAGACCCTCGCCAATCTCAATGAGCGCCTGTTTCCCAACAAGCCCGATGGCGATTTCGCTATCTGCCTGCGCGGTGCCGATGTCACGCTGCCCGCGGATGTGCGTCGGATCGACTTCCCGATCAAATATTCCCGCGTGCTGCTGCGCGTCGAACTCGGCGACAACTGGGATGACGCCGTGCGCCTGCAGCGCCAGTTCACCATGCGCGCCACCGGCACACCGGCCCTTCCCACGCTGCCGAACACGCCCGGCTTCGACCTCGAGAAAATCTCCGGTGTCGAAGTCTTCGATGTCGCCGACATCGCGCTCGACAGCGAAGCCGATCTCAATCCCGGCCTCGAGAAACAGGCAGCGAATGCGCGCGCAATCCAGCAGGCGATCAGGGAACCCGGCGAGCGCGCGCGTCTCGCGAAAATCGTCGAGCAGAAAGCCCATGCGGATTTCGCCCGATACGGTCCGCCCATCGGCCACGGCGTCATCGTCAATGGCTGGGCGCGACCCGCTGTCGTCGGCATCTACGATGTCGATTACATCGCGCGCACGCTGATCAACTATGGCGGCATCTGGGCCAACA
>NZ_JBIISY010000142.1:0-16052 GCF_044340795.1 Tardiphaga sp. | reverse complement strand
ACCGATGGCTCAGGCGCCAAGCTCTCCGGGGACAACAGCTACAGCATGACCTTTCCGAAGGATCAGCTGCCGCAGTCTTTCGCCAATTATTTCTGGTCGGTCATCGCCGTCGACACCGCGCATTTCCGCGTGCTGCCCAATCCGACGCAGCGCTATCTGCTCAATCGCGAGACCAGGCCGGACTACAACAACGACGGATCGCTGACGCTGCATTTCGCCGCCGAGAAACCGGCCGGCACGCCCGACGGCAACTGGCTGCCGACGCCGAAGGGCTCCATCTACCGCCTGACCTTCCGCTTCTACGGTCCCATCGACGGCGTCGCCAACGGCACCTACTTTCCGCCGCCGCTGGTCAAACGCTAGAGGACGAGCGCCATGAGCATCCGCCGCATCGCGCTGACCATCCTCGCAATGCTCGCCTGGGCCACCTCCGCGCATGCGCAGACCGATCCGCTGCCGTCATGGAACGAGACGCCGGCAAAGCAGGCCATCGTCGCCTTCGTCGCAAAGGTCACGCAGGCGGGCGGGTCCGACTTCGTGCCCCCGCCAGAACGGATCGCGGTGTTCGACATGGACGGCACCCTCGTACCGGAAAGGCCGATCCCGCTCGCGCTCATTCCGATCCTCGCCGACATCCGGGACGCCGTCGCCAGGACTCCTGATCTCGGCAACAGGCCCGCCGTCGCCGCATTGTTGAAAGGCGATCACGCCGGGCTTCACGCGCTCGGCGAACAGGGATTGAACGACCTCATCGCGGCAGTAACCGATGGCAAGACCACTGAACAGATCATCGCCAATGTCCGCTCTCTGATCGCGAACAGGCCGAACGAAATCTTCGGCGTGTCCTATGGGCGCGCCATCTATCGTCCGATGCAGGAACTGCTCGCCTATCTGCAGGCGAACGGTTTTACCAGTTGGATCTGCAGCGGCAGTCCCCTGCTCATCACGCGCGAACTCGCGCCGGAGATGTTCGGCATTCCGCCGGAGCGCGTGATGGGCAGCAACGTGCGGACCAGGCTCGACGAGCGCGACGGCAAGACCGTTCTCGTCTTCGCCGGTCATGTCGAACATCTCAACGATCAGGACGGCAAGCCCGTCACCATCAACCGGACCATCGGCGCGCGCCCGCTCTTCGTCGCCGGCAATGAAGGCGGCCGCGGCGACATCGCCATGATGCGCTGGTCGAAGGATCGCAGCGGGCCGAGCTTCCAGCTGCTGATCGACCACGACGATGCCGAGCGCGAATTCGCCTATGCGGAGCCCGACGATTTCTCGCTCAACGCCGCGCGCCGCTACGGCTTCCAGATCGTCAGCATCAAGCAGGACTGGAAGGTCGTGATCGGGAAATGAGGACGTGCGGTCGGATCGTATCGCTGGTCCAGGCAAATCAGACGTCGGGAAGACACCGGAAGGACGCTCACTATGAAACGCATCGGGATCGCTCTGCTCTCATCGCTGTGTCTCATTGCGATGAATGATGCCCTCCCCGCACAATCCTACGAATTCAGAGGCGGCTTTCCGACGGCGGAAACCGCACAACGCGTTCAGGACGAACAGGACGTCCAGCGGGCCATCCAGGCCTATCGCTTCTTCTATCCGACGGTCTCCATGGAGGCGACCTTCCAGGGCCAGCGGGACACCGGCGTCAAGGACAACGAAGCCGCGCTGATCCTGTCGGGCGGCCCGCGGCACACGCTGTTCACGGGCAATTCCGACACACCCTACATGGGGACAACCGTCAATCTCAAGCTGTTCGGTCCAACGGTGATCGAGCTGCCGCCAGGTCCCTATCTCGGAATCGTCAACGACCATCATTTCGGCTGGGTCGCGGATATCGGCCTGCCCGGTGAAGATGCGGGCAAAGGCGGCAAACATCTGATCCTGCCGCCGGACTTCAAGGGCGAGACTCCGAGCGGCTATTACACGGCGCGCTCGAAGACGAACTTCATCCTGATCGGCGCACGCGCATTGCCGCCAGATGGCGACATGACCGCCGGGCTGGAGGCCCAGCGCAAGATCAAGATCTATCCCCTGTCGAAAGCGATCAATCCTCCCGCCTATGACTTCGTCGATCGCACAAGCGAGAAGATCGACATCACATTGCTTCGCTGGGAAGACAACATCCAGTTCTGGGAGAAACTGCACAAGGTCGTTCAGGAAGAACCGCCGATTGAGGAATTCCGCCCGATGACCGGCATGCTGGCCATGCTGGGGATCGAGCAAGGCAAGCCGTTTGCTCCTGACAACAGGATGAAAGCAATCCTGGAACGTGCCGCCAGGATGGGACGCGATCAGATGCTGGTCGCCGGCTTCGCCAGCGCGCGTCCGGACCGCGTGGTCTGGCCGGATCGCAAATGGGAATATGCAACGCTGCGGTTTGAGAATGGCGGCTTCGAACTGCCGACAGGCATCGACCTCGAAGCGCGCGATCGCTGGTTTTCGCAGGCGGTCGGCATGTCGCCCAAGATGGTCCTGCGCACGCCCGGCGCCGGCTCGCTTTACTGGCTTGGCCTGCGAGACGGCACCGGCGCCTTCCTGGATGGAAGCAAGACATACAAACTGAGCGTGCCGCAGCCGGTGCCGCAAAAGCTGTTCTGGTCGATCACCGTCTACGACACCGCGACGCGCTCGCAGATTCAGACCGACCAGGACAAGGCCGCACTCCGCTCGCTGGTCGAGTTGAAAGATACGCCGAAAGCGGGAATGACCGACCTCTATTTTGGTCCGGCTCCGCCAGCAGGACAGCAAGGCCAGTGGATCAAGACCATCCCGGAAAAGGGATGGTTCGTCTATCTCCGTCTCTACGGGCCTGATGGCCCCGCCTTCGACGGCAGTTGGAAGCCCGGCGACTTCGAGGAAGTCAGATGACCGGCTACGACATCTTCGCCTGGATCGTTCTCGTCATCCTCGCCGCCAGCGCCATCGGCGTTTTCTGCATTGCCGGCTGGCTGCCCGGCCATATCGCAAGATCGCGCGGCCATCCCCATGCACAGGCGGTGTCGGTGGCAGGCTGGATCACGCTGATCTGCGGCTTCGCGCTATGGCCCGTCGCTTTCGTCTGGGCCTATCTCGATATCCCCGCACGCAGCGTGGAAGATGCGTGATGGGCGCGGCGCTGTTCAACTCCTATCTGGTGCTGCTGTTTCTGCTGGTGCATTTCGGGATCGTGCGCTTCAACCTGTTCTGGAAGGCATCCCCCTTCATCGTGATGGCGCTGATCCTGTTCGGCCTGCTGGTGCCGATGGGCTGGGGCGCACCGCAAGGCAGCGCACTGGTGGTGCGCAATGCCGTCGCGGTCGTGCCCGATGTGGCCGGCGAAGTGACCGAGGTCGCAGCAATGGCGAATACGCCGCTGAAGGCCGGCGATGTCCTGTTCCGGATCGATCCGACGCCTTATGCCGCGCAGGTGAAGACCATCGATGCGCAGTTTCAACTGGCGCGTACCCGCCTCGACCAGATGACGCGGCTCTATGAGCGCGATGCCGGGCGCGGCTTCGATGTCGAGCAACGGCAGTCGGAATTCGATCAGCTCAAGGGACAGCTTGAGTCCGCGCGGTGGAATCTCGACAAGACCACCGTCCGCGCGCCGGCCGATGGCTATGTCACCAATCTGGCCTTGCGCAAGGGGGCACGGGTGTCGAACCTGCCGCTGTCGCCGGTGATGGCCTTCATCGAGACATCCGCCACCATCATCGGCGTCGAGATCGACCAGATCGACGCACGCCATGTGCGGCCCGGCCAGGAGGTCGAGGCCACCTTCAAATTCGCGCCGGGGCAGATCTATCCCGGCAAGGTCGAGAGCGTGCTGCAGGCGATCGCGCCGGGCCAGACACAGATATCGGGCATCGCGGTCGCACCGAAATCGATTGTCGCCGCCCCCTTTGTCGTCCGCATCCGTCTCGACGATGCCGTCATCGCCGATCACCTGCCCGCCGGCAGCACCGGCACCGCCGCCATCTATACTGACCGCATGGTGCCGACCCACATGGTCCGCCGCGTCATCCTGCGGCAGGTCGCGATCCTGAACTACGTCAATCCGTTCTGATGAAGTGAGACCAGCCTGCATTGGGGAAATGCCATGAAACGCAAGTCAGTCTTGAGTGGTGCAGCAAGTATCGCGTTCATTTCGATCCTCGCCGGAGCGATCGATCCTGCGTCCGCCGATGAAGGTGGCCTCAGCTTCTGGCTTCCTGGCCAGTTTGGCAGTCTGGCTGCCACGCCGGTCACGCCGGGCTGGTCATGGGCCACCATCTACATTCACGCCGATGTCAGTTCCGGCGCAGGTCAACAGTTTCCGCGCGGCGGCCGCGTCGATGTCGGCATTGCCGGCCGCGGCGATCTCGTGGCCTATGGACCAACCTACGTCTTCGCGACGCCCGTGCTCGGCGCGCAGGCCTCGGTGAGCGTACTCGGCATCGCCGGCCGCAACATCGCTTCCGCGGATCTGTCCCTCACGGGTCCGCTCGGCAACACGATCGCGCTCAGTCGCTCGCAGGAGCTCACTTCCTATGGCGACGTGATCGCGCAGGTCGCGCTGAAATGGAACAAGGGCGTGCACAACTATATGGTCTATGGCATGGGCGACATTCCGATCGGCGATTATGATCCGAACCGGCTCGCCAATCTCGGCATCGGCCACGGCGCCATCGATTTCGGCGGCGGCTACACCTATTTCAATCCGCAGACCGGCAATGAATTCTCTGCGGTCGCCGGCATGACCTATAATTTCAAGAACACATCGACCCAGTACCAGAACGGCATCGACTTCCATCTCGACTGGGGCGCGTCGCATTTCGTGACCAAGCAGGTCCAGCTCGGCCTTGCCGGCTATTACTTCCAGCAGATCACCGATGACTTCGGCGCACCGGCATCGCTCGGTGGCTTCCGCTCGCGCGTCGCCGGCATCGGTCCGCAGATCGGCTTCCTGTTTCCGGTCGGCGACATGCAGGGTTATCTGAACATCAAGGGCTACAAGGAATTCGCCGCGGAAAACCGCCCCGAAGGGTTCAATACCTGGGTGACCTTCGCCATCTCGCCAAAGGCACCGGAGCATACGCCGCTGAAGCCGCTCTATCGGAAATAGTGAAGTGACGATCGTAGGATGGGTTGAGCGCAGGCGCGCAAGCGCCGTAGCGATACCCATCACCGCACCTGCTTGTGGTGATGGGTATCGCTACGCTCAACCCATCCTACGGCCGCTGCATTTTCTATTCAGCCCTTCAGCGAATAGCTCGTGCTGCGCCCGCCTGCTGCATCCTTCTGCAGGATGCCACGCGTCAGGAGATCATCGATGTCGCGCGACGCCGTCGCCTGCGAGACTTTTGTGAGCTTGGCCCATTTCGACGAGGTGAGCTTGCCCTCGAAACCATCGAGCAGGCGATTGACCACGAGGCGCTGCCGATCGCTGAGCGATGTGGTGCCATGCAGCTCCCAGAAGCGCGCCTTGCGGATCACATCGGCCAGCAGCGCGTCGGCGCCGTCGATGGCGCGGTCCAGGCAGCCGAGAAACCAGAGAAGCCATCCAGTGATATCGAGCGTCCCCTTCTGGGTGGCTTCCAGCATGTCGTAATAGGCGCTGCGCTCCAGGCGGATCTGCGCGGACATGCTGTAGAAGCGCTGCGCACTGTTTTCAGAGCGCGCGAGCGCCATGTCGGCGATGGCGCGCGCGATACGTCCGTTGCCGTCCTCGAACGGATGGATCGTCACGAACCAGAGATGAGCGACACCGGCCTTCAACACCGGATCGATCGTCGTTCCGGAGTCGAACCATGCAAGGAAGCGCTGCATCTCGTCGCTCAGCCGGTCGGCGGCCGGCGCCTCATAATGAATCCGCTCGTGCTCGGCCGGCCCGGACACGACTTGCATCGGGCCGGATTGCGCGGTGCGCCAGCCGCCGGTGACGATTTTGGTCATGCCGCTGCGGCCCGTCGGAAACAACGCAGCATGCCATCCGAACAGCCGCTCCGCGCTGAGCTCGGTCCGATATTGTCCGGTCGCATCGAGGATCATCTCGACGACGCCATCCACATGCCGGTCGGCCGGTGCCAGCGCGCCAATATCCACGCCCAACCGCCGCGCAAGTGAGCTTCGTACCTGATCGCGATCCAGCACTTCGCCTTCGATGGCGCCGGATTTGACGACATCTTCGGTGAGCGTCTGCAGGGACGCCTCGATCCGCAGATCGAAACCGAGCGCCTCCATCCGCCCGACCAGCCTGCCCTGCTTGTGACGCACGGCGGCAAGCTGCTCGGTCAGCCCCTCCAGGCGCCAGTGCAGCTCAGGCCATCCCTCGATGTCGTGAATATAGGGCATGTATTCTCGTCGATATTTGCGGAGAATATGCCGAAAATCCGGAACCTGCGCAATGCTATTCTATTCGCGAAATGACGAGATTAAGCTCTGCAATCTCATCACAGCCTCCGCGCTATTCCGACACCACGCTCGGCGCATGCTTCGCCGGCCCCGCCAGCGGGCGCTCTTCCATCAGCAAGAGAAAGAACGCTGCGAGCGCGAGCATCGCCGCGGCGGACTCGAAAACGTAGCGGAACGCGATGATCATATCCTCGCGCGCGATGGCCTGTGTCGCTTGCGCGTGCTCGCCATGAATCGTGAGATTTGGCCCGAGCGCCATCAGCAGCACCGTGGTGAAGGCGGCGACGGTGAAGGACGACACCAGCGCGCGGAAGAAGTTCATGGCGCCGGTGACAGTGCCGACCTGCGGACGCGGCACCGCGTTCTGGATCGAGACCAGGCTGACCGGAAAGATCATGCCGAGGCCGATGGCCAGAATGCCGAGCATGGTGAGCAGCTGCCAGAGCGGCAGCGGCGTCAGCAGAGCGATGGCGAGGCCCATGGCAGCCGCCACGGATGTGCCGAAGATCGCGATGCGCTTGTAGTGTACGGCCCGGGCCATGGTGCGCCCGGCGATGAGCGCGCCGAGCACGGACACCGCCGCGATCGGGATCAGCGCCATGCCGGCTTCGGCGGCCGTGAGGCCATAGACCACCTCGTAATAAAGAGGCAGGTGCACAGTGAGGCCGAGCATCGCGCCCATACAGCAGCCACCCGCGGCCATGGCAAACGGCACCACCCGCCCGCCGATCAAGGACAACGGCAGGAACGGCTGGTCCGTGCGCATCGCATGCCAGACGAAAGCGAGGCCGATGGCGACCGCGGAGCCGAGCAGCGCGATGATGGTCGGCGACAGCCACGAAAAGCGCGTGCCGCCCCAGGTCAGTGCCAGCATGAAGGCGACGGCCGAGACCATCAGCAGGACGCCGCCAAGCCAATCCACCCTGCGGCGGCGATGGAAGACCGGGATCTTCTTCATGTTCGGCAGCATCAACGCGAGCGCGCCGATGCCGAGCGGGATGTTGATCCAGAAGATCATCGACCAGTGCAGATGCTCGGCAAACACGCCGCCAAGGATGGGGCCGCCAATGCCGGCCGCGACCCAGACACTGCTGAAATAGGCCTGATACTGGCCGCGTTCCTTCGGTGAGACGACATCGGAAATGATGGTCTGCACGATCGGCAGAATGCCGCCGCCGCCGAGCCCCTGCAGGGCGCGGGCGATGATGAGCGTGATCATGTTCGGCGCCAGCGCGCACAGCACCGAGCCGACAAGAAACAACGCCATCGCCGCGATGATGGTGGCGCGGCGGCCATAGATGTCGCTCAGCGTGCCGAACACCGGCGCCACGGCCGTCGATGCCAAGAGATAGGCGGTGATCACCCAAGAGAGATTGGAGACATCGCCGAATTGCCGGCCGATGGTCGGCAGCGCGGAGGCGACGATGGTCTGGTCGAGCGCCGCGAGGAACATTGCGAGCAGCAGGCTGATCAGGATGGTGCGGATTTCAGCCTGGGTCAGCGGTGCCGGCGTCACCGGCGGCGGCGTGTGTTTGAGATCGATGGCTTCGGTGGGGATGCGCGAGAGCTCTTCGGCAATCTCGTCGGACAGAATTTCGTCGGGCACTTGCTGGTCGCGGGCGGAGCCGCGACGCTGGCGGTCGATCTTGTTCATGAACTCTTCGATGCAATGAAACCGCGCCGTCAGCGACGCAACATGCGCGCGCCGGAGCGTTGATAAAAATCTATGCTTCCGAAGCCGCGCGCGACAGTTGTTTCATTGCATGGGAGCATCCCGCCGCGGGCGGCCGCTCGCGAATGCGTGATCAGCCGCGGCTGAGTTCGGCCAGCCGGCGCCATTTCTGGTGGGCGTAACGGCGATTGTAATCGGCCACGTCCCATCCTGCGGCCCCATCGAGGAAGCCGGCGCGGAGGATGAAGGTCTTGATGAACGCCGCCCAGCCATGCAGCGGCGCCTGAATGGCGCCGGCGCGCTTGCCGCGGGAAAACATCTGCTGCGCGGCGGCGGCGGCGTAACGGACGATCTTGTCCTCGGCATCGGCGCGCGAGGTGATGCTGTCATGCTCGATGCGGAACGAGGCCGTGCGGACGGCGCCATCGATGATCACGCGCTCATGGACGAGATCATCGGAGAACCGCCCCTGCCCGCGCCGGAACAGCCGCGTCACATAATCCGGCGACCAGCCGCCGTGATTGATGACATGTCCGCAGAACCGCGAGCGCCGCGACATGCGCCAGGCCGGCGCATCCGCCGCCATCGCGGCCTGCAGCGGCTCGATCGCCGCAGGATCCAGCCACTCATCGGCATCGAGGGACAGCACCCACTCGCCACGGGCCTGCGCCAGCGCCCGCGCCTTTTGCGGACCAAAGCCGGGCCAGTCGGACGTCACGATAACCCTGGCGCCGAGGGCTTCCGCGATCTCGACGGTGCGATCGCTGCTGCCACTGTCGACGACGATGATCTCGTCCGCGCACGGCACCGAAGCCAGGCAGCGACCGATGCCTGCTTCCTCGTTCTTGGTGATGACAATGAGAGAAAGCCGCGGCGCCGATGTCATCTATGCCGGCCGCTTCTTCAATTTCGCCTTGCGCGGCAATTGCGCTGGCCAGGACACGATATGGTCCTCAAGCTCCTCATCCGGCACGGTTTCTTCTGATGCTTCCACCCGCCCGCGCACCGAGACGCCGGCCTCGTGGACAGTCTCGGAACTGCCGGAAATCAGCGGATGCCACCAGTACAGATCGCGCTTTTCAGCCGCCAGCTTGTAGCCGCAGCTATGGGGCAACCAGCTCAGCTCGCGGACATTCTCGGGCGTCAGGCGGACGCAGTCCGGCACTTGGTCGGAGCGATTTGGATAGTCCTTGCAGGCACATAGATTGGCATCGAGGAGCTTGCAGGAGATGTGGGTGTAATAGATCCGGCCGGTATCCTCGTCTTCCAGCTTATTCAGGCAGCAGCGCCCGCAGCCGTCGCACAGGCTCTCCCATTCGGCGTCGGACATCTCTTCCAACGTCTTGGTTTTCCAGAACATTCCCTCCTGACCGGAGAGACGTGGGGAGCGTGCGGTCATGCGGCTTGAATGAGTCCAAACGTGTGGGCGAAGCGCTCTTCTAGCGGCGTTAGCCCTGAGCAGCAATTGTGCTGCGCCGCCATTGGTTTATCGCCCTCGCTCGGGTAAAACTTTGACGAGTCTCCCGTGCCGCAACACTGCCGCCGGGATGCCGCAATGATTCCGCAACAGACGCTGGCTTTGCCCGTTCGGGCGAGGCTTTCGCTGCAACAAGACCAAGGCCCCAGGTGCCGAAGATCGACCCGTCGACGTGGATCACCAAAGTCCGGCATTTCCTGCTGGACCTCGACGCGCGCATCGATTCCGGCCTGTTTTCCTCCGGTCGCGGCACCCGCGAGCTGTGGGAGCGCTATTCCACTTTCATGGACCGGTTCCATGTGGGCAGCTGGAAGCGCTGGCTGTTCATCGAGCCGCTGTCGGAAGCCGCCACCCTCGGCCTCGGCGGCCTGGTGCTGATGCTCGCGCTCGCCCAGCCGGCGTTCCGCGAAACGTCTGACGAAGACTGGCTGAAGAAATCCGACCTCGCCGTCACCTTCCTCGACCGCTACGGCAACCCGATCGGCAGCCGCGGCATCAAGCATAACGACTCGATCCCGCTCGAAGATTTTCCGGACAACCTGATCAAGGCGACGCTGGCCACCGAAGACCGTCGCTTCTACGACCATTTCGGCATCGACATCGCCGGCACCGCGCGCGCGCTCGTCACCAATGCGCAGGCCGGCGGCGTGCGCCAGGGCGGCTCGTCGATTTCGCAGCAGCTGGCGAAGAACCTGTTCCTGACCAATGAGCGCACCATCGAGCGCAAGGTCAATGAGGCCTTCCTCGCGATCTGGCTCGAGACGCGCCTGACCAAGAACGAGATTCTGAAACTCTATCTCGACCGCGCCTATATGGGTGGCGGCACCTTCGGCGTCGACGGCGCCGCGCATTTCTATTTCAACAAATCCGCACGCGACGTGACGCTGGCGGAAGCCGCGATGCTGGCCGGCCTGTTCAAGGCGCCAACCAAATACGCGCCGCACATCAACCTGCCCGCCGCGCGCGCCCGCGCCAACCAGGTGCTCGACAACATGGTCGATGCCGGCTTCATGACCGAAGGCCAGGTATTCGGCGCCCGCCGCAATCCGGCCATCGCCGTCGATCGCCGCCAGGAAGTGTCGCCGAACTACTATCTCGACTGGGCTTTTGACGAGATGCGCCGCCTCGTCGATACATTTCCAAAGTCGTATGTCGAACGCGTGTTCGTGGTGCGCACCGCCATCGACATGAACGTGCAGCGGGCCGCAGAAGCGGCCGTCGAAAACCAGCTCCGCCAGTTCGGCCGCGACTATCACGCGACGCAGGCGGCGGCCGTGCTCGCCGATCTCGACGGCGGCATCCGCGCCATGGTGGGCGGCCGCGACTATGGCGCCAGCCAGTTCAACCGCGCGGTGGACGCGATGCGCCAGCCCGGTTCGTCGTTCAAGCCCTATGTCTACACGGCGGCGCTGCTGAATGGTTACACGCCGAAATCGGTGATCCTCGATGGCCCCGTCTGTATCGGCAACTGGTGCCCACAGAATTACGGTCATTCCTATTCGGGCAATGTCACGCTGACCCAGGCGATCACGCGCTCGATCAATGTGGTGCCGGTGAAGATCTCCATCGCGCTCGGCAAGGGCAGCCCGAAGGCCGGCCGCGCCAAGATCGTCGAGGTCGCGCGCAAATTCGGCATCAAGGCGCCGCTGCTCGACACGCCGTCGCTGCCCATCGGCTCCACGGAAGTCTCGGTGGTCGAGCACGCCACTGCCTATGTCACCTTCCCCAACAAGGGCCGCGCGGTGTCGCCGCATTCGGTGCTGGAAGTGCGCACCGGCGCCGGCGATCTGGTCTGGCGCTATGACCGCGACGGGCCGAAGCCGACCCAGGCGATCCCGGCTTCCGTCGCTGCCGACATGGCGGAGATGATGAGCCATGTGGTGAGCGAAGGCACCGCGCGTCGCGCCGCCATGGACGGCATTCCGACGGCAGGCAAGACCGGCACGACCAATGCGTATCGCGACGCCTGGTTTGCCGGCTACACCGGCAACTTCGCCGCCGCCGTCTGGTACGGCAATGACGACTACTCGCCGACCAACCGCATGACCGGCGGCTCGCTGCCGGCGCAGACCTGGCGCGACATCATGGTGGCCGCGCATCAGGGCATCGAGATCCGGGAATTGCCGGGCGTCGGCATGGGCACGAAGAATCCGGCAGCGGCGGCATCTGCCGCCATGGCGGCCAATGCACAGGACCAGAAGCCCGGCCCACCGCCGGTGCTGACACGGCGCGGTGCGGACATCCTGCTGCGCGTGGAGAAGATGCTCGACGATGCCGGCAAGTCGGTCGGTCGAACCTCGTCGACCGACGAGCCGGTGAAGCCGCGCGCGTCCTCTTTGATGCTCGCCTTCCCGGAAAACTATGCGGCGGCCGGCGATGCTTCCGCAAAGCCCGCCCCTGCTCCCACCCGCAAGAATTGACGTTGACGACATGACAGTGGTGGCGACGTGCGGCTGATCTTCCTCACGCTTCTGGCGCTCGCAATCGCAGCCGGCGTCGGCCTTGGCCTGACCTGGACGACGGCCACGCGGGGCGTCGAATTGGGCACGCTGACCATCGGCTCGTGGACCGCGCGGCCGCGCAGCGGTTCCAACGAGATCGATCCCTATGCCCGTGCCAGCATCGCGCGCTCCGGCGAATTGCCGATCGGTACCGGCGACGGCATCACCTTCACAGCCACGCGGGATGACAACAACAAGCTGCTCGATGGTCGCTGCGACGTGGTCATCAGCGGCGTGACGCCGCCTGCCCGCTTCTGGACGCTGACGCTCTACGACACCAAAGGCCGCCTCGTCGCCAACACGCTGGAGCGCTACGGCTTCACCAGCCAGGAAGTGGTGCGCAGCGCCGATGGCGCCTTCGAGATCCGTATCGCCGCACGATCCCGGGCCGGCAACTGGCTGCCGACCAGCGCCATCGATCGCTATGTGCTGGCGCTGCGGCTGTACGATACGCCGGTGGGCGTCGCCACGCGCAGCCAGAAGGATGCGCCGATGCCGGCCATCGCCACCGCGGGCTGCCCGTCATGATCCGGCTGCTGTTCACCATCATTGGCGGCGTGTTGCTCGGCGGCGTGGTGCATCTGGTCAGCGTGCTGGCGCTGCCGCGCATCGCCACCCAGGACGCCTATTCGCGGCTCGCAGCTGTCACCACGGAAAATGCAGTGACGCCGCTGGCGCAGACCAATCCCGCCAATGCGCTGCTGCCTTTCATGGATCCGGCCTTTGCGATGGCGGTGTGTCGCTACGATCTCTCGAAGGGACCGATCAAGCTGACGGTGCCGGTGAGCCAGTCCTACACCTCGGTGTCGTTCTACACCCGCAGCGACGTCGCCTATTACGCCATCAATGACCGCTCCGCCGGCCGCCGCGTCATCGAGCTCGATCTGATGACCGAGGCGCAGCATGAGGCGCTGCCGGAAGAAGAAGACGTCACCGCCGCCGACCGCCTGATCATCGATTCACCGACCACGACGGGCCTGATCGTATTGAAGGCGCTGGCCGCCGAGCCCGGTCTGATGCCCCAGGCGCAGGCCTCGCTGGCCGCCTCCAACTGCCGCGTGCAGACGGAGCCGCCTGCCGCGTCGACAAAGGGTAAGCGCTGATCTCGAGCCCGTGACCTTTTCCCGCATGGAAAACCTCTGACAACCGCCTCCGCGTAATCTGCCTGCCATCCGCCTGCGCGATGCTGCGTGTCGATGACATGACACGACGAATCGAGCGAAGCGGAACTGGCATGCCCCACGATCAGGCCACAGCGGAATCCACATCCTCCTATCTGCTCTCCTTCGTCTGGTGGCCGCTATTGTATTTCGGCGCGCTGGTCGGCTCGTGGTTTGCGTTCGCAAGCAGTGCCCCCATCATGTGGTTCAACGTCGTCTATGCCGCCCTGCTCGGCGCCATCTTCCTGCTCGAACGCGCAACGCCGCATCGGCCGGAATGGCTCGATCATGACGGCGAGACGCTGAATGATATCGGCCACACGCTCCTCACCAAGGGCGCGGCGCAACTCGCTGTCGCCGCGACCGCGATCGTTCCGATGGCTGTGGCAACTGTCACGCGTGCGGACGATCACGTCTCGCAGCTCTGGCCGACGCAATGGCCGCTGATCGCGCAAGTGGTGCTGGCGCTGGTGATCGCCGAGTTCGGCCTCTACTGGTCGCATCGTATCGCCCATGAAAACCTGTTCTTCTGGCGCTTTCACGCACTTCACCACAGCGTGGTGAGATTGTGGGTGGTGAATACCGGCCGCTTCCATGTGGTGGATTCGCTGATCAAGATGGTGCTGAGCCAGGCGCCGCTCTATCTGCTCGACGCACCGCTGCAGGTGTTCCTGTGGGTCGGCGCCGTCACGGCGATCACCGGCCTGCTCACCCATTGCAATGTGGAAACGCGAACCGCGCTGTTTGATCCCATCTTCGCAACGCCAAAGCTGCATCGCTGGCATCACTCGAAGACGCTGAAAGAGGGCAACAGCAATTACTGCGAGAACATCATGATCTGGGATCATGTGTTCGGCACCTATCTCAATCCGGACAAGGCCTCGCCCGACAGGCTCGGCATCAGCGGCAAAGTGGCGCCGGATTTTGTCGGCCAGATCATGCAGCCCTTTTCACGCAAGGGCGCGCGGGAGATTTTGGGAAAGCGGGTCGAACCGATCGAGGCGGCGGAGAAGCCTGAAGCTGTAGGGCGGATTAGCGAAGCGTAATCCGCCACGGAGTTTCCGCCATGAAGTCGGCCGGCGGATTACGGCTTCCGCCGTCGCGCTTCGAGCTAGGGCGGACAAGTCGGCTAATCCGCCCTACGACGACGGCTATCCACCAACGCGGAGCGCCCTGCCCGGCCGCACCGGCACCAGCGTGCCCGCCGCCGCATTGGCCTGCGATGCGAGTTCATTGATCAGCATATCGGCACTGGCCGCGGTGTTGTCCGGCGCGTGGATCACGAGACGTTCGAGCGCCCATTTGTAGGACGCAACACGGCGCTGCAGGCACTGCTCGACCCACTGCACGATCAGCGCGTTCTCATCCATGCGCGCATTGGCATCGCCACGCTCTTTGGGTTCGAGCGCCGACACCAGTTTGAGGCTCGCTGCGCGCTTGCGATCGAGTTCGGTGATCCGCCATGCCGTGGCATAGAAGCTCTCGAAGCGCAGGATGTCGTTGCGCACATCGTCCATCAGCACCGCATAGCGAGACGTATGGGAACGGTGCGGCTCGTCGATGAGCAACCTTCCATAAGCGGTGCGATCGAACACGACGTTCTGCCGCCATGGCGATTCGATCGGCTTGTAGTCGCCGAACACGCTCTTCCACAACGGACGCGAATGCGGCGGCTCGATCAACGGATAGGCCTGATCCCGCAATTGCCGTTCGATATCGGTGAGCTGGAAGTCGGATGACTTCAAGCCAACGCTACCGGTTGCTTCGACGCCAACCCAGCGATGCATGTCGTCCGTCACGGCGTTGTTGCGCGTTCGGCCAAAATCGCCACCCGCGCAGCCGCCAAGCGTCATGCCGCCCCACATGGCGCAGGCCAGAATCGGCGCCATGCGCCGAAGCCGTGGACGGTTCGGTGGACCTGTCATCGGCATGTTGTTTGTTCCGCGATCAGGATCGCGCGCGGCGCTTGCGACGACGGCTTGGCGCAGCACCTTCTCCCGGGCCGCGTCCGTTCTTGTCATCGACATGACGCTCGATGCGGATCACCGGAAGGATCAGAATTTGTGCAGATGCCTCGAGCGGTTGCGGGGCCACATCCACGCCCAGTCGTCGCGCTGCCGCATCCGCCGGGAACTTGATGATATCGCCCATGGTCTCCGCCTCTTGCGCCATCTCCATGCGGAGGCGCCATGGCATTAAGGAGATTTATGGTTAACGAGTCCTTAAAGACATTGCGCAGACTTTAACGACATCTCGCCGCATTCTTGTCTGAAAGTACCGGCGGGGAACAGATCGACGCCTCCCCGCATTCGACTCACCCGACAGACATGCAGGACGAAATCTGACGATGAGCGCAACACTGCAAAGCGTGGACGATCTTCACCTGTCTCCGAACTGGAAGGAACGGATGCGCTGCCCGCGTTGCGGTTCGCCGATCTCGGACATTCACGCCAAACCATCCTGCGTGAATTATCGCTGCGATTACTCCACCGAAGGCTTTCCCATGGTCGATGGCCAGCCGGTGCTGATCGATTTCGAAGCGAGCGTGTTCGATCGCACGATGTATCGCCGCGAGCACGGTTCGGTGCTCAACCGCGACACCACCGGCCGCTCGCTCGGTTCGCGCCTGCATCGATTCACATTTGGTGGAAATCCCGTCGCGGCCGACAATTGCGGCAAGTTCATCGCGATGTTGAAACGGGACAATCCGCGGCCGGTCGTACTCGTCGTCGGTGGCGCCACCATCGGCGCGGGCTCGCATGATCTCTACAACGATCCGGATATCGAGGTGGTTGGCAGCGACGTGTTCTCGTCGAACAATACGGTGCTGGTTGCCGACGCTCACCGCCTGCCCTTCCATGATGCGACCT
>NZ_JBIISY010000299.1:0-6395 GCF_044340795.1 Tardiphaga sp. | reverse complement strand
GAAGCTGCTCGGCGATGCCGGCATTACGAAGATCTTCCATTTCGCCCGCTTCGACCTTGCCGCGCTGTCCAACGCGCTCGGCGTGATGCCGTCGCCGGTCTATTGCACCAAGATCGCCTCGCGCCTTTGCCGCACCTATACGGATCGCCACGGTCTCAAGGATCTGGTCCGCGAAGTGCTCGGCGTCGATCTGTCGAAGCAGCAGCAGTCCAGCGACTGGGGCAGCGACACGCTGAGCGATGCGCAACTGGCCTATGCGGCGTCGGATGTGCTGCATCTCCACGCCTTGCGTGAAAAGCTGGATGTGATGCTGGCGCGGGAAGGGCGGACCGACATCGCGCGGGCCTGCTTCGAATTCCTGCCCCACCGGGCCCGGCTCGATCTGTCGGGCTGGGAGGAAGAGGACATTTTCGCCCATTCCTGACGCCGCCTGCGGCACTGTGCCACCGGTCGGCCATTGGCCGATCGCGCTGCCGCGTTTCGGCCAAACTCGTCGTTCTGGGTGCGTGGGGCTGCAAAAGGGCACAATTCAGCGTAGAGTGCCGGCTGAACCCGGATGGCCTGCCAATGCAGGCCCGTTGGAGCGTCGGTGAGTTCGATTCAGGCTGATGGTTACGAAGCGACCATGGAAGCGCGGTTCAGAGCCGCTGCGCGCCACAGCCGCTTCGTGCGCGTGCTCCGGGTCGCGGTTCCGGCTATCGTGGTGCTGTCGATGGCGACCATCGTCGGTATCTCGCTGTTCAATCCGTTCCGGATCCTGACCAAATTGCCGGTCGATATCGGCAATCTCGTCGTGTCCGGCACCAAGATCACTATGGAGACGCCGCATCTGGCCGGTTTCTCGCCGGACGGGCGGCCCTATGAGCTCTGGGCCAAGGCGGCGACCCAGGACCTCACGGATCCCGACAATCTCGAATTGTCCATCCTGCGCGCCAAGGTCGTGATGGAGGACAAATCGACGCTGAACCTTGATGCCCGCACCGGCAAGTTTAACTCCAAGACGCAGCTGCTGCATCTGACCAAGGATATCTTCCTGCAGACAAGCACCGGCTACGAAGCGCGGCTGACCGAGGCCATTGTCGATATTTCCAAGGGAACGGTGGATTCCAATCAGCCGGTGGATGTGAAGATGCTGAACGGCACTTTGCTCGGGCAGCGGATGCGTATTACGGACAATGGTGAAGTGGTGCGATTCGAAGGCGGCGTGTCGATGAATCTGGTGATGGATCAGCCGCCGGTGGACGGGGCGGAGCAGCCGGATGCGGCACCCCAGCCCGACGTGAAGGCGCCTGCGGAGACCGAGAAGCCGCGCGCCAATGGCGGCAAGCGCGCCCACGCGAAATGAATGTGACCATGGTTTTGAAACGATTTTTTCCGCGTCATCGCTGGATGGGAGCAGGCCTATCGGTGCTGGCCGTCGTCGCGATCGGCGAGGCGTATGCCCAAAGCGCCGTCCAGGGCGTTCCCAATGCCATGCAGGGTTTCTCGCAGAATCGCGATCAGCCGATCCAGATCGAAGCGGCGTCGCTCGAAGTGCGTGACAAGCAGAAGGAAGCCACTTTCACCGGCGACGTCAAAGTCGTGCAGGGCGACACCACCATGAAGTCGAAATCGCTGGTGGTATTCTATGACGGCGCCAAATCGGCCGATCAGCCGGCCAGTGCGCCCGCCAAAGGCGCGCAGAAGGGGCAGATCAAGGCGGCGCAGCCCGGCCCGGGCGGGTCATCCTCGATCCGCCGGCTGGAAGCGCGCGGCAGCGTGGTGGTGACGCAGAAAGACCAGGTCGTGACCGGCGAGACGGCGGTGTTCGACACCCGCACCAATCTCGTCACCATGTTGGGCGGATCGGGCGGCGTGGTGCTGACCCAGGGCAAGAATGTGCTGAAGGGCGACAAGCTGATCGTCGACATGACCACGGGCACGTCCCGGGTCGAGTCGACCGGCGGCCGTGTTCAGGGCCTTTTCCAGTCGTCAGGCTCCGGCCAGCCGGGCAGCGGGCCGACCTCGATCATCCCCGGCGCAAAAAAATAGTGCAGGTCGGCGCCTTCTCCGCAATGCGCGCCGCCGTTGAATCCTGACCATTAACCCGTTATCGCCATTGTTTGAGTGAACAATCCGGCGTCACTGGACGGATCGTCAAAGGTAAATCGTAGCGCGAATGGTTGATCTCCTCGGCATGTTCCGTCGGCGCGCTCCGAAACGCGGCCCGCAGGGTTTTGCGCGGCAGCCGGTCGATATCACTGCGCTTCAGGACGACATGGGTGGTCTGGTCGGCCAGCCGATGCGCGACGCGCCGCCGATGTCACGCGGGGCGCCAGATGTGGCTCCGCCGCAGCCCGTGCAGCAGGCCCGCCGTCCCGACGTGCCGCCACCGCAGGCACCGCGCCAGCGCAGCAATGGCGCCAGCGCGCAGCGCCAGGCGCCGCGATCGGGCTATCTCGCCGTTCACGGGGTGAAGAAGACCTATGGTTCGCGCCAGGTCGTGCGCGGCGTCAGCATCTATGTCCGCCGCGGGGAAGCAGTCGGTCTGCTCGGCCCCAACGGTGCCGGCAAGACCACGGTGTTCTATATGATCACCGGACTGGTCGGCGCCGACAGCGGCGCCATCGAGCTCGACGGCCACGACGTCACGAAGCTGCCGATGTATCAGCGCGCGCGGCTTGGCATCGGCTATCTGCCGCAGGAAGCGTCGATCTTTCGCGGCCTGACGGTGGAACAGAACATCCGCGCCGTCCTCGAAGTGATCGAGCCGAGCCGCAAGAAGCGCGAATACGAACTCGACGCGCTGCTGGACGAATTCAACGTCACCAAGCTGCGCAAGTCGCCTTCGATCGCGCTGTCGGGCGGCGAGCGCCGCCGTGTCGAAATCGCGCGCGCGCTGGCGACGCGGCCGAACTACATGTTGCTGGACGAACCTTTCGCCGGCATCGATCCCATCGCCGTCGGCGACATTCAGGATCTCGTCCGCCATCTCACCAATCGCGGCATCGGCGTACTCATCACCGACCATAACGTCCGCGAGACACTGGGCCTGACGGACCGCGCTTACATCGTCTATGCCGGTGAGATCCTCACGGAAGGAACGCCGGAACAGATCGTCGCGGACCCGGATGTGCGGCGTCTTTACCTTGGCGAAGAATTCCGCCTCTAGTCGAAATTTCCCTTTCGTCAAGACGTGTACATCAGGCCGGGAAAGGTCTAAGCAAGAAACGGACCAATTTTCGTCCCGTTTTTCTTGGATCGGTTTTTTGTCGCGATGGCGCTGACGCAGAGACTCGAATTTCGGCAGACCCAGTCGCTGGTGATGACGCCGCAGCTGATGCAGGCGATCAAGCTCCTGCAGCTGTCGAATCTCGACCTCTCCACCTTTGTCGAGGATGAACTCGAGCGCAATCCGCTGCTGGAGCGCGCCAGCGACGGGCCGGAAGCGCCGGTGGCAGGTGAGCCGAGCCCCGAACGGTCCGACTATGAGCGCGCCGACGATTACGCATCCGGATCCGATGGCGGCGGTGACGGTTCCGACTTCGCCGAGCGCGGCGACAGCAGGTTTGACGCTCCGGCGCCCGAGGACTGGATCAACAATGATCTCGGCTCGCGCAGCGAAATCGAACAGACCTTCGATACCGGCCTCGACAATGTGTTCTCCGAAGAGCCGTCCGAGACGGCCGCGCGCAATGCGCAGGACGCGGCGCCCACGGCCTATACGGAATGGGGCGGCGGCGCGTCGAACGACGACGACTACAATCTCGAGGCTTTCGTTGCGGCGGAAGTGACGCTCGGCGATCATCTCGCGGAGCAGCTGGCGGTGGCGTTCACGTCGCAGGCGCAGCGCATGATCGGACAGTATCTGATCGATCTCGTCGATGAGGCCGGCTATCTGCCTGCCGATCTCGGTGATGTCGGTGACAAGCTCGGCGCATCGTCCGACGATGTCGCGCTCGTGCTCACCACCTTGCAGACATTCGATCCGCCCGGCGTGTGCGCGCGCAATCTCAGTGAATGCCTCGCGATTCAACTCCGCGAACAGGATCGCTACGATCCCGCGATGCAGGCGCTGATCGAGAATCTCGATCTGCTGGCCAAGCGCGATGTCGTATCACTCCGCAAACTGTGCGGCGTCGACGACGAGGATCTCACCGACATGATCGGCGAAATTCGCAGGCTTGATCCGAAGCCGGGTTTGAAGTTCGGCGTATCGCGTGCCCAGACGGTGGTGCCGGATGTTTACGTCCGTCCGGGTCCGGACGGCGGCTGGCATGTGGAGCTGAACAGCGACACGTTGCCCCGCGTTCTTGTCAATCAGACTTACTACTCCGAATTGTCGAAGACGATCCGCAAGGACGGCGACAAGTCGTATTTTTCCGATTGCATGCAGAATGCGACATGGCTCGTTCGTGCGCTGGATCAACGTGCGCGTACTATCCTCAAGGTATCGACAGAGATCGTCCGCCAGCAGGACGGCTTCTTCACCCAGGGTGTCGCGCATCTGCGCCCCCTGAATTTGAAGGCAGTTGCCGATGCCATCCAGATGCATGAATCGACCGTGTCGCGCGTCACCGCCAACAAATATATGGCGACCAATCGCGGCATCTTCGAACTGAAATACTTCTTTACCGCGTCGATTGCCTCGGCCGATGGCGGCGAAGCGCATTCGGCGGAAGCGGTGCGACATCACATCAAGCAGTTGATCGATGGTGAAAGCCCGTCAGCTATCCTGTCCGATGACACGATCGTGGAACGCTTGCGCGAAACCGGCATTGATATCGCGCGTCGTACCGTGGCGAAATACCGCGAGGCCATGCGGATTCCGTCGTCGGTGCAGCGCCGTCGTGACAAGCAAAGCATGCTCGGCAATGCTCTCAAGGCGCCCTCCACCCCGTCCGAAAGGACATCTTCTGAGAAGTCACCCGACCGATCCCGCGACACTGCATCAGCTTGATTGCGCTCGCGTGGAAACGGGATACTGTCGGTTCTACTTGGATCGAATCGAGGTATCAGCATGACTCTTCGCATCTCGGGAAAAAGTATCAGTGTTGGCGACGCTCTGCGCGGCCGTGTGTCCGAGCGCACGGATGAAGTGCTCCGCAAATATTTCGACGGCAACTATTCCGGTCACATCACGCTGAGCAAGGACGGCTTCGGTTTCCGTACCGACTGTTCTCTGCATCTCGATTCCGGAGTGACGCTCGAAGCCGAGTCCAATGCGCAGGATGCCTATGTGAGCGCCGACCAGGCGCTGCTGCAGATCGAGAAGCGCCTGCGCCGCTACAAGAGCCGGCTGAAGGATCGGTCTGCGCGCAAGGCGCATGCGGAAGCCGAGCAACTCGCTGAACTCACTGCGCCCACCGTGGATGCGCCGAGCTACATCATCGAAGCGCCCGATCATGAAGACGAGGTGGCGAGCGGTTACGAGCCTGTCATCATCGCGGAATCAACCAAGTCGCTGAAGCGCTTCTCGGTCAGCCAGGCGGTGCAGGAACTCGACTTTACCGGTGCCGCGGTGGTGGTGTTCCAGCACGGCAGTACCGGGCGGGTGAACCTCGTCTACCGCCGCACCGACGGGAATGTGGGCTGGGTCGATCCTCCGGTGATTAAACCGTCCTGACGCCATTGACGCCCCGGCGGGCCATGCATATGGTCCGCCGCCTTTGACGGGTTATACCGGTCGATGGATTTCGCATGGGGGTTTCCGGTGCTAGACTACGTTCCGGCGATAACCGCCGGGCACGTGATCCGTCACCGGGAACGATGTCCACTTACAGTCTTTCTTGACGCTGCCGGTCTTGGTCCAAACTCACCGCGGACGGTCAATTTTCCTCGGAACGGTCAATGACAATTACCGATCTGGTAGCGCCCGAGGCGATCCTCCCGGCGTTGAAAGTTAATAGCAAGAAGCAGGCGTTGCAGGAGCTGGCAGCGCGTGCCTCGGCATTGACCGGACAGAACGAGCGCACGATCTTCGAGGTGCTGCTGCAGCGCGAGAAGCTGGGCACGACGGCGGTGGGTTACGGCGTCGCAATTCCGCATGGCAAGCTGCCGAAGCTCGACAAGCTGTTCGGCCTGTTCGCGCGCCTGGAGCGTCCGATCGATTTCGAGGCGATGGATGGCCAGCCGGTCGATCTCGTCTTCCTGCTGCTGGCGCCCGAAGGTGCCGGTGCAGATCACCTGAAGGCGCTGGCGCGCATCGCGCGTCTGCTGCGCGACCAGGATGTCGCCAAGAAGCTGCGCGCTTCGCGTGATGCGCAGGCGATCTATTCGGTCCTGGCGCTGCCACCGGCGACGGCTGCTTAAGTATAGGTCTAACTGTCATCGCCCGGCCTTGCGCGCAATTGCGCGCCAGGACCGGGCGATCCAGTAAACTCTGTCTGTCCAATGTGTAATGGGTCACCCGGTCA
>NZ_JBIISY010000063.1:0-28947 GCF_044340795.1 Tardiphaga sp. | reverse complement strand
ATGGGCAAACCGGTTCCGGCCGGCGCAATCACGAAAGCAGCTTGTCAACCAGCCTGCCATCACGAATCCGCGATGGAACTTGTAAGGGTAGTCCTGTGTTGATGGCCGTTCCTTGCGCGGCCGCGACAGCGGCCACGCCAACGGAGGCGGCGTGCCGTGACAATCGATGAGTAAGGTTCGCGCTCTTCCAGACAAGCCAACGGGCGCTCCTGCCCCGGAAAGCAATATTGATCAGCCGCCGGTGATCCGCCGCGCCGAAGTCGTCGCTTTCGCGCTGGTGTCGCTGCTGGTCATCACCGTGATGACGGTGCTGTATTTCGCCAAGGCGTTCTTCCTGCCCGTCATCACCGCTTTCATTGTCGGCACCATGCTGTCGCCCGCCGCAAGTTTTCTGGAAAAGCGACGCATCCCCCGCGCTGTCTCGTCGGTCCTGATCGTCATCGCCGTCGGCGCGGCTGCCGTCTTTATCATCGGGCTGATCTCTGCCCCCTTGATCGACTGGACCAACCGCATGCCCGAACTCGGCGCGCGGCTGAAGGAGAAGCTGCAGATTTTCGAGCGACCGTTGGCGCTCTGGCACCAGTTTCAGGGCCTGTTCGGCGACACCGAGCCGCTGTCGACCACGCAGTTCAAGCTTCCGAAGATCGACTGGGTGCAACCGACCGTCGAATTCCTGACGCCCACTTTCACCGAATTCCTACTGTTCTTCGCCACCCTGGTTCTTTTCATCGCGAGCTGGAAGGATCTGCGCCGCGCGATGATCATGAACTTCAGCGACCACGAGTGGCGGTTGCGGACATTGCGCATCCTGAACGCCATCGAGACACGGCTCGGCGACTATCTGCTGATGGTGACCATGATCAATTTTGGCGTCGGCATCGGCACCGGCATTATTTGCGTTCTGACCGGCATGCCCAATCCCGCGGGCCTTGGCGCGCTGGGGGCAACGCTCAACTTCTTCCCCATCATCGGGCCAGTAGTGATGTTTGTGATCCTCGTGGTGGTCGGCATCATCAGCGCCTCGACGCTCAGTGCCGGACTGATCGCTCCCGCGCTTTTCGTCGGTCTCACCTTCATGGAGGGCCATTTCATTACCCCCGCCATTATCGGGCGGCGGCTTCAGCTCAATGCGCTGGCTGTCTTCATCGGCCTCGCATTCTGGACCTGGCTTTGGGGCCCGATGGGCGGCTTCCTGGCGGCGCCGATCCTGATCGTCGGGCTGATCCTGAAGGAGCATTTGATGCCGCTCAATTCGCCCCAGTTGCCGCAGGAGTAATCCCGGCCTAGCAATGGAACTTACGATCCAACCGGGCGTTTCTGCTGCAAATTCCGGTTCTTGTTTCTGAGGGAGCTTCGCATGTCCGACGACGATGCCTTGAGCGAATTGAAGAAACTGACGGACAAAGCAACCTATAGCCGCCTGCAGAAGGATCTTAATGCCGTGAAGAACGATGTCTCCGCCCTCACCGAACAGATCACCGACGCCCTGAATGCCTTCACGGGCCAGGCGAGCAAGCAGGCCAAGCGCAACTATCGCGACGCGCGTTCGCGCGCGGATGGCGTGATGTCGGACCTGCAGGATCGCGGCAGCGCCATGTATGACGACCTGCGCGAGCGCGGCAGCGCCGCTTACGACGCGGCCTATTCGATGGAAGAGACGCTGGAAGACGCGATCACCCAGCGCCCGATTGCCAGTGTCGGTCTCGCACTCGGGCTCGGCCTGCTGATCGGCATGGCCTGGCGCCGTTAACCACGGCACCGACAATCGAGCACGATCCGACTGGCGGCGCCGCAAGGCTCCGCCGGTTTTCTTTATGATAAGCGCAGTGAATCCGGGGGCTTGTGATGCTGCAGCGTTATATCGACGATCTCAAACACGCGACCGGCACCGGCCTGCGCATGACCTCTTTGGTCGCCATTGCGGGCTTTGCCGGCTTCATCGCGCTGTGCTTTGCCTGCGCTGCGATCTTCATCGCGATGCTGCAGAACCACGGCGCAATCGCTGCGTGCCTGACCATCGCGGGCATCTTCGTCGTCATCGCCGGCATTTTCGGATTGATCTACGCGCAGAAGCAGAAGCGTGCGCGTGAACGAGCGGCAGCTGCTGCACGGGCCGCCGCCCGCGCTGCCGCAAGTGCGCCACTGATTGACCCCATGATGGTCGCAACAGGCATCCAGGTCGCACGCGCGGTCGGATTGAAGAAGCTCGTACCATTACTGGCGTTGGTGGGTGTCGCGGTCGGCTATATGGCGAACCGAAATGCGTCTTCGGACAGCGATGAAGATGAAAACGCCGACAACCCCGATGAGGCTGCCGGCGACTGATCTGGCGTCATTTCTTGCGGCAGCTGTGCGACATCCTTGCGGCACCGCCTGCCGCAAGCGTCAGGTGACGCAGCGGCCCGGCTGCAGCGATCGTGCGACCTCGGTCAGCATGCTGACCGGTGGCTCACAGGCCACCGTCGCCTTGCGCGGCTTGCTTTCGATGGGGATCGCCTTGGTATCCACCGGCTTGGCCGGCTGAGCCTTCGGCGCCGAACCGGCTAGGCGCAGCAAGACCGACGTGTCGCTCAGACCATGCACGTGAAAGGACAGGGTCTGCCCCTGGTCGAGAATTGCGGGAGTGGCATCGCGGTCGCCCTTGGCGGTGCGATTGACGGCTGGTGTGAACGACGCCGTCGAAATGGCGGTATCGCGGTCGGTCAGAGTGCCGCGGAGATGGCTGTTGTTACGAAGATCATTACCGGAAGCGTACTGAATGGCGCCGAACATAGCCGCGCCACTGACTACCCCCAAAACCAGACTAGACACCTTTGACATCTGAGCCTCGCTCCAACGCTACCCTGCCCACGTCTGCGCGTGGCGCTATGGCATTAGAACGTCAGTCAAGCCCTGAGGTTCACGATCGGCGATCACTTAACCGTGCTTTAATTATTTTAGGTTCCGCGGAACGCTTTATGTCCGCCGGAGTCATCACAGCAGCCGGTCGTCCCCCTGCCCCATAGACCGGCGACGCGGGGCGTAGCCGTGGTGATGCCGGCTGCGCCTCGCATTCTTTTTCTATCTCCCGAAATTCCCTTATCCGACACTCAGCCGCGGTGCCCACATTCGGGCTCTTCGCCTTGTTCGAGGTTGCGCTCGCGCAGAACCACGTTCCGGACACCATCCAGTCCCTGTGGAGAGCGATGGGCGATCAGGACGATGGAGGTCTGCGGTAATTCCTCGCGCAGCAGCGCCATCACGCTGCGTTCGGTTTCGAGATCGAGTGCGCTGGTAGCTTCGTCGGCAAAAACCCAATCCGGCGCTGCGATGATCAGGCGCACGATCGCGAGACGCTGCTGTTCGCCCACCGACAGGCCGCTCGCATTGTCATCGCCGGCATCCAGCCTCGCGCCGAGACCGACCGCGCGCAGCAGGCGCTCCACCGTTGCTGAGGGAACGCCATCAGCATCGGCCGGATAAACCGCAGCATCACGGAGCGAGCCGAGGGGCATATAGACCTGCTGCGGCATGAAGATCAGATTTCCTGCCGGAAGAACCACGTGGCCATCCGCTTGCGGCCACAGGCCCGCCAGCGCTTTCAGCAGTGTGCTCTTGCCAAGGCCAGACGCGCCGCTCAGCCAGACCGTTTCGCCTCGGCTGACCGACAACGTGGGAATGTCGAGCAGCGTGCGGCCATCGGGAGCGCGGATCTGGAGATCGCGGATGTCGAGTTCATTCCCAGTGGAGATCGTCCGCTGCAGCGATCCGGCCGGGCGGTGAGCATCATCCGTCGCTTCCATGAAGCCTTGCAGACGGCGCGTGGTCGCCACCAGATCGGAGACGAATTTATAATTGAAGATGAGCCAGGACAGCGTCGTGACGACATTGCCGAAAGCCGCAGCGAGTTGCGTCAGACCGCCGAGGGTGATCTTGCCGGCGAGAAAGGCGGGAAGCGCCAGGAAGGTGGGAATGCGCAATACGCTCTGGAAGTAAGGGCGCGTGAACATTCCATAGATGAATTCGCGCCGAATGACACGACGCCAAACGCCGAACAAATCGTCGAAGCGGCGCCTGATGACCTTCCTGTCCGCCGCCTCTCCGTTCGACAGCGCGATGGCCGAGGCGTTTTCGCGCAGATTGACGAGCGCAAAACGAAAATCCGCCTCGCGTCGCTGCTCCTCCATCAGCAGGCCCGGCAATTGCCGGCCGAGCAGATGGGTGAGCGCCGTGGACGCCAGGACATAGATCGGCGCGAGCCAGACCATATAGCGCGGAATCTCGACGTCGACGCCGAACAGCGAGAACTGCAGTGCAAAGGTCGAAAGCTGCCACAGCAGCATGACATAAGACACGAGCCCTATCAGGCTCATGATGAAGTCGAGCACCCCCGTTCGCCCGACGCCGTCCTGACTGCCCAGGATGAATTCGGGAAACATGTTGCAGTCTTCCGCAATACGCTGATCTGGATTGTCGACGCTGTTCTCCGAACGCAGGCTCGGATGCAGGAACCAGTAGGCCTTGGTCGCCGTCCAGCGGTCGAGCAAGGTTTCCGACAGTCGCTGGCGCCAGCGGAACTGCAGCAGGCGTTTGCAGTAACGCGCGACCAGATAGAGCGCCGCCGAAATACAGGTGAGAATGGCGAAGACACCGATCTGCGTGACGGCCGCCTGCGCATCGATCTTCTGCAGCGCGTTGAAGAAGTCCGCACTCCATTGCACCTGACGCAACGTCACCTGAATGACGGCGAGCTGGCAGGCGATGATCACCGCAAGCAGCAACAGGCTGACATGGCGCCCCGGCCCGGTGGAGGCAATCCAGACAAAGCGCCAGATGTGCCTGAGAGTGTCGCGCATGGAATCGATCCGTTTCAAAGGGGGCGTCTGGAATGGCGGAGCCGGAGCGGGCAAATCGTGCCGGCCCCGGCTCATCCTGTCGTGCGATCGATCAGAAAGCGTAGCTGGCGCCGACCTTGAAGGTCCGCCCCGGAGCCGTCCGCAGTTCGATCGGATTGGCCATCGCAACGGCGGCCGTGGCCGTCGTCCCGTAAGTCGTGGTCCCTGCAAAGGACGGGAAGTAGCGGGTATCGGCGATGTTCAGCACAGCAGCCCGCAATGTCAGCCCCGGCGTCCATGATGGCGAGTAGTTCGCGATGGCATCGAACACCACATAGCCGCCCTGCCGATACAGTGTGGGCGAGCTGCGCGACAAGGCGCTGCCTGACCAGGTCGAGATCAGCTGCGCATCGAAGCCGTTCGGGCGATCGCTGTAGCGCAGACCGAGCACGCCGGAGAACGGCGTGGTGGCGTCGAACGGCGTCTCAACACTGGTTGCCGTCGCCCTCTGATTGCCCTGCGTGTAGGCCATGGAGAGATTGGTGCTCCAGTAATCATTGAAGCGGTATTCGCCGGCGAATTCGAGACCCCAGAGATTCACCTTCGACAGGTTTTGATAGGTGATGTCGAAGATACCGGGATAGTTGATGCTCGGGACTTCGACGAAGCTCTGGATGAAATCGGTGTAATCCGCCTTGAACGCCGTGGCCGAAAAGAAGCCCTGGCTGAACTGGCCACGCAGGCCGAGCTCATAGCTTTTCACCTGTTCCGGGCGCAGGTTTGGTGCCGGGATCAGATCGCTATTGCCGCCGCCGCCACCAGGCACTGAGGTAAAAAGCTGCTGCGCAGTCGGCATCTTGAAGCCTTCGGCGTAACGGCCGACCAGCGAGAAGTTCTCGTCGAGCTTGAATACGGAGCCAAACTGCTTGAGCAGCTTTTCGCTCTGCATGTCGCGCGGTTCCTTGCCGACCACCACACGGTAGAACGGATTGGGCCGCGGGTTCATCTCATAGGTCGCGTAGCGAATGCCGGGCGTCAGGATCCACCGATTGTTGAGCAGCGAGATTTCGTCCTGGATGAAACCATCAACGCGGGTGGTGGTCGCATCTGCGAAATTGAAGCCGCCGGCATTGGCGATCGTCACCACCCGGGTGTTGAGATTGGTGGTGATGTCGCGGCGCAGATAGTCCGTCTCGGCCACGCTCGCGGCCATGCCATAGGTCAATACATGACGCGCGAAGGGCGTGTCGAACGAGGAATTGAGCTGCAGGTCACCTTCCGTGAACTGCTCCTTGTAATTTTGAAGATAGTCGAGCTGGTCGAACTGCCCATTTGCCAGCTGGCGATTGCGGACGCCTGTGAAATCACGCTCCTGGTAGGATTGCGAGACCTGCCAGCGCACATGATCGATCCAGCCGAGATTGGGCGTATATTTGTGCGCCAGCGTATAGCGCTCGCGGCTCTGGATCTGTTGGCGGATATAGCTGAGATTGCGGATGCCGCTGGCAAGGCCGAGATCATGGCGCTGATCGACGACGGCATTCTTGTTCAGGAATTCGGCGGTGAACTTCACCTCGTTCTGATTGTCGGGCGTCCAGACCAGCTTGTTCAACACGCTGACATCGTCGCCATCGAGCGGGTTAAGCTGGTTGCAACGGATCGCTTCCGCCGGCCGCGGACAGCCATAGATGCCGCCATCGGCACGCGCTTTGGACAGCGTGCCCTCGCTATAGCTGCGCTGCGAGGCGCTGATCATCGCGGCGAAGTCGCCAAAGCGAAACGCCGTGGTACCGGTCTTCACCCAGCTCTTGTCGTAGGAATCAAAGGACGTATCGAGCTGACCGCCGAAATTGCGGCCCTTCAGATAATCCTCGGGGTCTTTGGTAACGAAGGCGACGACGCCGCCGAGCGCATCGGCACCCCACATCACACCGGCGGGGCCGCGGATGATTTCCACGGCCTTCAGGTTCGACATGTCGATGAAGTCGCGATTGCCGTCGGTGATGCTCTCGATCACGCGGGTGCCGTCCACCAACATCTGCACGCGATTATTGGAGACACCGCGGATGGTGAAGCCGGCCATATTGCCGAACGGATCGGTGGACGATGTCGTCTTTGCGACGGAAATGCCGGGCTCGTAGCGCACGAGGTCCTGCACGTCGCGAATCATGCGATCGTCCAGCTCCTTGCGGCCTATCACGGTGACGTTTTGCGGCAGGTTCAACACCTGACGGGCATTGCGATCGGCATAGACGCTGACTTCATCCAGCATCACGCCATAGGCCGCCGCGATCCGCTCGGCCGCCTGCTGCCGCTTTTGCTCTTCGGAGCTTTGCGCGTAGGCGGTGCCCGCGACCATCCAAGGCAGCGTGATGGCAAATAACGCAGTTCCGCGCCTGATGCTCTGCGCGGCATTCCGGATCTTCATGTAGCCCCCGACATCAATCAAGTATTTGACGCCGGGGTTTTCTTAATAAGCTTTCATATAGTCAAATAAATCACCTCAATATTGACCAAGATCAAACACATTTGGAGCAAGAATACGTTTGAATACCATTCTATACTTATTCCTATTCTAATCACTTACTTGTTTGCGTCGTTCACCGGCTGTCATCTCCGCCATTTTCGCCGGCATGATTTCCGGCTCGGGCTCGTCGAGCCGAAACACCGCATCGGCAATACCCGCAAGCGGCGGCGCCTCATGGTGATCACGTGCGGTCGACAGCAGCACACCGATGGAAGACACGCCGAGATCGCGCAGCTGATAGGGCGTGCCATGGCCGTATTCGAGATGACCGCGGCCGATGATGCCGACCACCAGCGGAGGCTCCGCCACCTCCAGCGCCCTTGCGATGTTGCAGGCGAAAGCGCGATCCCATGTCTGCTGAGCGCGAATGAAGCGATCTGTGACGACCGACACATCGACTTCCCCGCTTGCGGAACGGTCAAAGCGCAGCCCTGCGAGATAGCGGCGATAGGCCATCGTTGCCGGCGCCGACGGCGTGAGGCCATCACGCTCGTTCTCGGGCACGGCATCCCAACCTTCCTTGCCGACACGGGTGACCAGCGGCCGATGGCAATTCAGCGCCAGCATCGGGACGCGGTGGCGACGGCAGAAATGAAACAGCGGCAGATAGAGTTCGGCGGCGAAGCCCCAGACGGTCTCCCACTCCACCTTTGCGAGGAATGCCGCGGTGCTCAGCCCGCCTTCGATCCATTCGTCGAGGACCGGTTGAACCCGGCGCGGAAACATCTCGAATCCCACCGCCATATTCGGGCGCAGGAAGTGCAGCACGGTGGCGACATGTAACTGCCAGCGATGTATCTCTGGCACGGTGTGGGTTTCGCCGAGCAGCACGACCTGTCTGCCTGCCATCGCGGTCAGCAATTCACGCTCGTCGCGCAGCGATCCGTCCGCCGGATCGAGCCAGCTTGCACGCGGGTGATCGAAGCGCGCGGTGGCGGCGACAGCGTCCATCACGCCGCCCCGAATGCAGTGGCAGGTCCGCGCAAGAACAGCCCCAGCGACGCACCGTCAGCGCCGACAGCTGCCAGTTCAATGGTGCCGTCGGCGCCCGGCGCGCCGCGCTGCCAGTGCTTCACGTCACCGCCGCGCAGATGGAGATGGAAATCGGATGTGATGATGTTGATGAAGCCCATCGCCGGATTGATCTCCGGCACCAGCCCGCGCCAGCGCTGGGTGACGCCAGGGCGCTGCATCTCGACGGTGATTTCTGCTTCGGCCTCGCGCGCTGCCCGCAGCGGCTGCATGCCCGGATCGGCCACATCGAGCTTCGCCGACTCGTCGCCGCCCATCGGCTTCAGCAATGGCGGCTGGACGGTACCTTCAAAGATCTTCAGGCCGGCATCGAACGGCTCGGCGCCCTCGAGGCCGACGACGCTGAAGATGACCTTTTCGGATGCATCCTGAAATTCGATGCGAGGCAGAACCTTGCCCTTCATCTGGCTGGAATAGTCGACCACGACGGCCGATACCCGGCCGATATCGATCTCGCTGTCATGGGCCTTGCCGACGGTGAACAGCATGCTGCCGTCGCGCTCGACGCGTTCGACCACGCCGATGCGCTCAAGCACAACGCCATCGTCGCGCACGGCGATCATGACCCGCCCGAGAAGCGGCACGCGCCGGAATACGTCGAACGGCTCGGCCAACAGACGACGCCGCAGATTCTGTTCTTCAGTCATGATTTTCCCGGCTCACGAAACACGCGAAAGGTTTCGCGTCTTTGCAACACGCACCTCAGCGCGTCCATGTTCAAAGGCCGGGTTTTCGTCGGGTTGAAGCAATTCCATTTTTGAATTTCGATTTGGAATAAAGATAAAATATCAAGCTTATGCGTCTGGCCCGGGGTGGATCGGGTGATGTCGTTGTTCGCCGGCCGGCTTCATTGCGGACGCTCCGCGGCGCATGACGCTGCGCTAATCCGTCCTACGGCCTTGCGTGAGCAACGCTTGTTCACACGCCTGGCGCTCGCTAGCCTCACCTCGTGGAGTTCGCAGCAAAGACTGCGACTGCGCTCGTCTTCGCACTGCAAAACAGCGCGCCGGCGACAATAAGAAAAACAAACAGGGAGGACTATGATGAACAAGGCGATTACGCGTCGAACGTCTCTGATCCTCGGTGCATCCGCACTTTTCGCACCGCACGTGTTGCGCGCCCAAACCACGGCATTACCCGACAAACCCATCCGGCTCCTCGTCGGCTTTCCCGCCGGCGGCGGCACCGATGTGATGGCGCGGCTGATTGCCGAACCGCTGCGGCAACGCACCGGGCGCAATATCGTCATCGAGAACAAGGTGGGCGCATCCGGCACCGTGGCCGGCGCCACCCTCAAGACCAGCCCCACCGATGGCAGCGTGATCTGCTACATGCCCTCGGCCACCGTGATGCAGAAGCTCTCGATGGTGAATGTGCCATTCGATCCGCAGGCCGACATGGCGCCGATCACCATGGCAGGCACGCTGCAGACGGTCTATTGCGTCTCGCCCACCATCGGCGTGAACACGCTGGCGGAATATGTGGAGTGGCTGAAGAAGAGCCCGACCCGCGCCTCGTTCGGCTCCACGGCAATGGGCTCGAGCACGCATTTCTTCGGCCTGATGCTCGGCCAGGCCGTCGGGCGACCACTCGAAGCCGTGGCCTATCGCGGCGCGGCGCCGCTGGTATCGGATCTGCAGGGCGGGCATATCACCGGCGGCTGCGGATCGATCACCGATTTCATCGACCATCATCGCAATGGCGTGGTGAAGATCCTGGTGACGTCAGGCGTGCGGCCGACGGCGTCGGCACCGGATTTGCCGACCGGCGCGAGCCTCGGCTTTCCGACGCTGCAGCTGTCGGGCTGGTACGCGTTCTTTGCGCCGGCGGGCACGCCGCCGAATCTGGTCGAGGCATGGGGCAACGAATTGCGGCCGGTGCTTGAGCTGCCGGAGATCAGGAAGCGGCTCGCCGAGCTGGGGCTTGAGGTGGAGACATCGACGCCGAAGCAGTTCACCGACCGGCTGAGCAGCGACATGGTGCAGTGGCAGAAGGTGATGGACGCGGTCGGCTACAAGCCGACATAGCTTGCAGGGTGAGCAAAGCGCAGCGTGCCCACCTTACAGGTTGAGCTCAAACAAAAACGGCCGGAGCATGCTCCGGCCGTTTTCGTATCAATCGCAGATCAGCTTACGACGCCTTGGCGCGGTTCTTCGAGTTGCGCTGGAAGAACAGCGCCTGGCTCGCAACCGCCGACACCATGGCCGGCTGGAACGGCTTGGAGATCAGGAAGGCCGGTTCAGGGCGTTCGCCGGTGAGGAAGCGTTCCGGATAGGCGGTGATGAACACCACCGGTACCTGGAAGGTGCGCAGCAACTCGTTCACCGCATCGAGACCCGACGAGCCGTCGGCAAGCTGGATGTCGGCAAGGATCAGGCCGGGCTTCTTGTTCTGCGCCAACGCGATCGCATCCGCATGGGTGCGGGCGACGCCGATGACATTGTGGCCGAGATTCTTCACGAGGCTTTCGAGATCCATCGCGATGAAGGTCTCGTCCTCGATGATGAGAACGTCGGTGGCGATCTCGGCGGCCATTTCACGGCCGGCGGTATCGGCCAGCGCACGCACCTCGGCGACCTCGGCGTCGAGGACGAAGGCCACTTCCTCTTCCGAAAAACCTTCGAGCGACAGCAGAAGGAAAGCCTGACGCGGCAGCGGCGTGATGCTGGAGATACGCTTCTCCGACGCCTGCACCGGCACCACTTCGGCTTCGTCATTCATCGCGACCGAATTCCAGATCTGCGTGAACAGACGGAACAGGCCCGCCCGCGGGCCATGGCGTTCGTCGAGCAGCGACGCATCCTGCAACAGCGCTTCCAGCATGGCGCCGACATAAGCGTCGCCAGATGCCTGGTTACCCGTGAGCGCACGGGCATAGCGCCGCAACAGCGGCAAATGTTCAGCAACGAGCTGTGATCGGGACATCCCCACTCCAATCCTGTTCTATGCGCGGCACTGTGGTCTCGACCGTTGCATTGTCAAACCATCGCACGGTCAAGGAGTACCGGCACGCGCCCCGGCGCCTCATGTGACTGACTACGCGGACGGCCCAGAAAAGTTCCATCGCCCCGGAACTTTCACCGATGCTCCGCATTAGTTGAACAAGAAACGCCGCAAAGGCTTCAAAAATCAAGAAAATTTCTCAAAACCAGGGGCTAAGTTTATCCTGGGGAATGTGGAACGGGTCATGAAAGATGTGAAGCCTAAGGGCGGATTGAACGCCGAAATCCAGTCCCGGATCGGGCATCAGCTTCGTGCGATGTATGACGACGTCGTGCGCCAAGGGGTGCCTGACCGGTTCGCCGATATGATCCGCAAGCTGGATGGGGCGGAAGCCCAGGCCCAGCTTGCCGCTGATGGCGGCACCAAAGAAGGAGGGGAATAATGCCTCTCACAGATTCTCTCCGCGACGATATTCTTGCGTCGGTTCCGAGCCTGCGCGCCTTCGCTATTTCGCTGTCAGGTAACGGCGATCGCGCCGACGATCTCGTGCAGGAAACGCTGCTGCGCGCCTTGGCGAATATCGACAGCTTCCAGGTCGGCTCGAACCTGCCAGCCTGGCTGTTCACCATCCTGCGCAACCTGTTTCGCTCCGATTACCGCAAACGGCGTCGCGAGGTGGAAGATGCCGATGGCAGCTACGCCAAGACCCTGAAGACCCAGCCGGCGCAAAATGCGCATCTGGAATTCGAGGAGTTTCGCGGCGCACTCGAAAAACTGCCACAGGACCAGCGCGAGGCGCTCATTCTGGTCGGTGCATCGGGCTTCTCCTATGAGGACGCGGCTACGATCTGCGGCTGCGCCGTCGGCACCATCAAGAGCCGCGTCAACCGCGCGCGCTCCAAGCTCAGCGCCCTCCTCTATGTGGACGGCGCGGAAGACTTCGGCCCGGACGACACCGTGCGAGCCGTCATCGGCGGCTCGGGCGGCTAGGCCCGCAGCTCAGTCCGATCAACTCGAAAGCGGTCGCCTCAAGCGGCCGTTTTTTTTGCTCAGACAAGCAAGACTGTCGCCGCACCGGCTTGACCGGGCGATCCAGTATGCGTCGACGGAGGAGCCTGGATCGCGAAGCCGACGTGTACTGGATCACCCGCTTTCGCGGGTGATGACAATGGGGAATTGACGGAGCTATCGCACCGGCCGCGCCAGCGCCTCGGTGCGCCCGCGCTCGGTCATGTCGATCACCGTCTCCAGCGGAGCGGTGAGTTCATACACATACGATACTTCGGTGAAATAGCGCTTCGCCTTGCCACCGAGCGCTTCCGGTGCCACGCGATCGAGCAGCACGATGCCGAAATCGGAATCGCCGCGCCGGGTCTTCTCGCTGGTGTTGAACTCCTCCCAGCGGAAGTGGAATTCACCGTCGGTTTCGCCACCGGTGATTTCCCAGTGGGCGACGATGTTGGGATGCTTGCCGACCAGCGACAGGCCCTCGTCGGAATGCGACGCCAGCTCGAAAAACAGCAGCGCCAGACTCTGCGCCGCACGCGAACTGACGCTGATATCCGGCCCCTGCACCGCGATACGATCGGCATGCGGAATGGCGCGCGCCTCGAACAGGCCCTTCAGCGGCACGCCCTGCCACTGGCTCTCGCTCAGCAGCGAGACCACATGCGACATGGCGTGGATGCGGCCGATCAGGAGATCACGGGCGCTGTCCATGTCCGAGCCGTGGCGCAGCGTGCGCGTCACGATGGACTGGATCACCGCCAAAATATTCTTCACACGATGATTCAGCTCGTCGATGACGTCAGTCAGGCGGCGCTCGAAGCCGATGCGGGTCTCGACCTCGCGGCGCAGGCGGATGTTGCTGTAGGACACATACGCGAACATGCCGCAAATGATGGTCGTCAATGCCAGGCCGACGCCGCCGACGAATGTCGCGGTTCGGCGCGCGCGCAGATCGGTGTCCATCTTGGGATAGTAACCAAGCGACCAGTCGCGGCCACCGAAGCTGACCGTCCGCAGGATCGCCAGCGAGGGACCATTGGCTACCAGCGCGCGGGCACGCACATTGCCATCGTCATCGGCAACGATCTCGCCATCAGGCACCCGGGGGTCCTTCAGCGCGACGGAGAACAGCGACATCTCGTCATTGGCTAGCATCAGCGAGCCGAGCTCATAGGAAAACGAGACAAAACCGGCGGCGGTGGAGCTGCCTTCGGGCAGCACCGGCGTCACCAGCACCACGCCGAGCGGACCGTTCTCACGCTGCAGCGGCGTCGGGTCTGACGCCACCGGACGGCCTTCGTCATTGGCGCGGGCGATGGTCGGGCCCATGACCCGGGAATCGTTGAGCGCGCGACCGGCAAAACCTTCGGTCACCGAATTGCGCGGCTCCAGATCCATCAGCACGTCGAGGGTCTTGCTGCGCATCTCCGCCGTCAGTGGCGTATCGTCGAAATTCCGTACGGTCGGATTGCGATAGCCGGCTGCAGCGAGATCTGCGGCCGCACCGGCGAACTCATTGGGCTGCAGCCGCGCGATCCAGCTCGCCATCACGAAATCGGTCTTGAAGGCATAGATCGATGCGCGCAGCGGCTTGAGCATGTCCGCCTTCATCACCGTCGGCGCCTTGAACAAGCCGGCCGCAACGCGGGCAAGCAGCTCGCGTTCTGTCAGGCGCTCCTGCACCAGGCTGGCATGGATATCGACCCCGCGCGCCAGCGCGATGTTCTCGATCGCCAGTTCCTGATCGTGGACGCGATAAGCCGCGAAGCCGGACAAGCCGACCCCGATCAGTGCCAACAGTGCGATGATGAAACCCAGCCGGACCACGCGCCCACTCGGAGTGTGAGAAATACTGCCGGTTCAGCGGCGTCGGAGTATGAAAATCACGCCGGGATAAAATAGTTCCCGAAATGTGGAACTTTCTTATACCGAAGCGGGCTGGAGGCAAACAGGCTTAAGGGATTGCTCACAGCGCAATCCCTGCGTGTCTCGAAACCTACTTATGCGCGAAACAGCTTCTTCCAGCGCCGCATGATCTGGTCCGAACCGGAGTCCACTTTCCGGATCATGCGCTAGGCGACCGCTTTCGCTTTCAGCCCTCCCTTGGTCTCGATGAAGGCAATGATCGTATCGAGGCCGGACTGGATCTTCATATTGGTCATGACGAAGGGCCGGCTGCCGCGCATCCGCTTCGCATCCACGTCCATCTTCTCCAGCGACGCGCCGACATGGGGCGCGAGATCGATCTTGTTGATGACGAGGAGATCGGAGCGGGTGATGCCGGGGCCGCCCTTGGACGGGATCTTGTCGCCGGCGGAGACGTCGATGACATAGATGGTGATATCGGCGAGTTCGGGCGAGAAGGTCGCGGCGAGATTGTCGCCGCCGGACTCGATCAGCACCATGTCGAGATCCGGAAACTTCGCGCGCATGTCGGCGACGGCGGCGAGATTCATCGAGGCGTCCTCGCGGATCGCCGTGTGCGGGCAGCCGCCGGTCTCGACGCCGGCGATGCGATCCGGCGTCAGCGAACCGGAGCGCACGAGATATTCGGCATCCCATTTGGTGTAGATGTCATTGGTGATGGCCGCGATATCGTAGCGTTCACGCATGGTCTTGCAGAGCAGATCCATCAGCGCCGTCTTGCCGGAGCCGACCGGACCACCGATGCCGACGCGGAGAGGACCGTGAGAGGTGGACATGTCAGTTGCTCGCTGGGGTGTGAGGGAGTGACGGGATCGTATGAATCCGGCTGCCATCCCCGCGAAAGCGGGGATCCAGTAAACATCGGCTGCCGTGATGAAGCACAAGCGCTTGCGTATACTGGGTCACCCGGTCAAGCCGGGTGACGACAGCTGAGAATTTGGCGGATGTCCTCATGACCTGAACAGCCGCGTATATTGCGTCTCGTGGCGCATGCTGGCGATATCTGCGCGGAACGTGGCGCTGCCGAGATCGTCGAGCGAGGCCGCCATCGCGCGATGGCCGGTGTCGACCACCACGGGCTCCAGCGCTGCCAGCACCCGCTGGCTGTCGGTCTGGCCGAGCGGCACGAGGCGCGCGCCGGCGGAAATCCAATTCGAGACGACGGCGTGGAAGAACGCATGCATGGTGGGCGCCAACGGCAAGCCATGCGCGGCGCTGACCAGGCCGACGGCGACGGGATAGACGATGGGACCATCGCAGGCCGCGATGAGTTGCTTCAACGCGTCATGCGGCCAGGCATTGAGGGAGATCTCGATGAAGGCCTTGCCCTGTGTCGAGGTCTCGAGCAGGCGCTCTTTCGATGGCGCGAAGGCACTGGCGAGTTCGGCAATGTCGCGCAGGGCCTTGTCGTCGCCCAAGGTGGCGGCGCGGTGGATATGCGCGAGGAAGACGCCATCGCAAAAGCCACCGCCATCCGACAGCATGGCGGAAAGCCACTCCTGCAGCGAGGCGGCATTGGTGATGTCACCGGCCTCCACGGCCCATTCGATGCCGCTGGAATAGGAGAAAGCGCCGACCGGAAAGGACGGCGACAGCCACGTCATCAGCCGATACAGCGCCGCGCCTTCATCGGCAGAGAGTTGCATGGGTTCGGCCGGCGAGGATGCGTCCGTCGTTCTATTTGTGGCCATGAGCATGGGAATGCCCGTGGTGATGGTCGTGGTCGTGACCGCAATGCTCGTCATGAACATGGCCATGATCGTGCGCGTGATCGTGCTTGCCATGCGCATGGTCGTGACCGTGATCGTGGCTGCAGCCATGATGGCTGTGACCGTGATGGCCATGCTCGTGATGTCCATGAGCGCGCGGCGCTTCATGCGGGGCGGCATAGGCGCCGCCTTCGGGATCGAACGGCGCCTCGATCTCGATGACGCGGGCGCCGAGGCCCTTCACCATCTCCTCAATGACGTGATCGCGGCGAATCCGCAGGCCCTTGGCCATGATCTGGGTCGGCAGGTGCCGGTTGCCGAGATGCCAGGCGAGGCGCACGAGATGTCCGGGATCGGTGCCGCGGATCTCGATCAGCGGTTCTGGCGCGGCCACGACTTCGACGCGGCGGCCGTCTTCCAGCACCAAGGCATCGCCACCGCGCAGGGCGACGGCGTTCTCGAGATCGAGCAGGAATTCCAGTCCGCGCGTCCCCGTCATCACCATACGGCGGCGATGCCGATCGTCGAAATCGAGCACGACGGTGTCGATGGCCGCTTCAATCCAGTTATATTGGCCGATGACGGCGGTCGCGCGGATCATGGAGTTACTCTCGGTTTAACGCACGACCACATCAGCGGGCGTGATGATTTCGATCTTCGGCGGCGCGGCGAAGCACTTCACGGCGACGCGGCCAAAAGTCTTCATATGTTCCTGGGTCCGATGCGGCACCAGTGCTTCGGCATTTTCCCACTGCTCGACAAACACCATGCGGGTCGGATCGGTGACACTCTCGTGGAGGTCATAGGCGATATTGCCCGGCTCCTTGCGGGTGGCTTCGATACAGGCCTTGGCGGCTTCGATCAATTCGGCGCGGGCTTCGGGTTTCACGGACAAAGTGGCAACGACGTAGATCAAGGGAAGTCCTCCCGGTTTTGTTGTTGTGGCTAAACATGCCGGGAGGGACATTAGGCGGGAATGCCTGATGGAGCTAGGCCCCTCAATACATGAAGTAGCGCTGCGCCATCGGCAGGACCTCGGCCGGCTCGCAGGTCAGCAATTCGCCATCCGCGCGCACTTCATAGGTCTCGGAATCAACCTCGATCTTCGGCGTGGCGCCGTTGTGGATCATGCTCTTCTTCGAGATGCCACTGCGGACATTTTCCACCGCATAGAAAGACTTTTGCACGCCGAGCTTCTTCGCAAGGCCGGACGATGCCGCGGCGCCCGACGTGAACACCACCGACGAGGCCTTGACCGCGCGTCCGAAGGCGCTGAACATCGGCTGGTAATGCACCGGCTGCGGCGTGGGAATTGACGCGTTTGGATCGCCCATCGGGGCAGCGACGATCGAACCGCCCTTGATGACGAGATCCGGCTTCACGCCGAAGAAAGCTGGCGACCACAGAACGAGATCAGCCATCTTGCCCTTCTCCACCGAACCGATCAACTTCGACACGCCGTGGGCAATGGCGGGATTGATAGTGTATTTGGCGATGTAGCGCTTGACGCGGAAATTGTCGTTGCTGCCCTTCTCTTCCTTCAGGGCACCGCGCTGTTTCTTCATCTTGTCGGCAGTCTGCCAGGTGCGGATGATGACTTCGCCGAGCCGCCCCATGGCTTGCGAGTCCGACGACATCATCGAGAGCGCGCCAAGATCGTGCAGGATGTCCTCCGCGGCAATCGTCTCCTTGCGGATGCGGCTTTCGGCGAAGGCGAGATCCTCCGCAATCGACGGATCGAGATGGTGGCATACCATGAGCATGTCGAGATGCTCGTCGATGGTGTTGCGCGTGAACGGCCGCGTCGGATTGGTCGACGAGGGCAGCACGTTCTTGAGGCCGGCGACCTTGATGATGTCGGGCGCATGGCCACCGCCGGCGCCTTCGGTGTGGAAGGCATGGATGGTGCGGCCCTTGAAGGCCTTGATCGTGTCCTCGACGAAACCGCTCTCGTTCAGCGTGTCGGAATGCAGCATCACCTGGATGTCGTGATCGTCAGCGACGCTGAGGCAGTTGTCGATGGCGGCGGGCGTGGTGCCCCAGTCCTCGTGCAGCTTCAGCGCACAGGCGCCGGCCTTGATCATCTCCACCAATGCGGCAGGCTTGGCTGCGTTGCCCTTGCCGGAAATGCCGAGATTGACCGGGAAGGCATCGAAGGACTGGATCATCCGCGCGATGTGCCACGGGCCGGGCGTGCAAGTCGTGGCAAAGGTGCCGTGCGACGGGCCGGTGCCGCCGCCGAGCATGGAGGTGACGCCGGACATCAGCGCATGCTCGATCTGCTGCGGGCAAATGAAATGGATGTGGCTGTCGAAGCCGCCCGCGGTGAGGATTTTTCCTTCGCCCGCGATGACATCGGTGCCGGGACCGACATTGATGGTGACGCCGGGTTGGATGTCTGGATTGCCGGCTTTGCCGATCGCATGGACCATGCCGTCCTTGATGGCGACGTCGACCTTCACGATGCCCCAGTGATCGACGATCAGTGCATTGGTGATGACAGTGTCGACAGCGCCCTGCGCACGCGTCGCCTGCGACTGGCCCATGCCGTCGCGGATCACCTTGCCGCCGCCGAATTTTACTTCCTCACCGTAAATGGTGAAATCCTTCTCGACCTCGATGATGAGATCGGTGTCAGCCAGACGCACCTTGTCGCCGGTGGTCGGGCCGAACATGTCGGCATAGACGGAGCGCTTGATCTTTACGGGCATGTCAGAGCTTCCCCATCACATCGCCGCGGAAGCCATAGACGGCGCGTTTGCCGGCGAGCTCCACCAGTTGCACGTCGCGGGACTGGCCGGGCTCGAAACGCACGGCTGTGCCGGCGGCGATATCGAGGCGCATGCCGCGGGCCTTCTTGCGGTCGAATTTCAGCGCCGGGTTGGTTTCGAAGAAATGATAGTGCGATCCGACCTGGATCGGGCGGTCGCCGGTGTTGGACACCGACAGCGTGATCGCCTTGCGGCCGGCATTGAGCTCGATCTCGCCGTCCTGAATGAACATTTCGCCGGGGATCATGATGGCATCCTCCTATCAATCCTCATCCTCGCTGAGCTTCAGCTCGAAAGCCTCAACCGCGTTGGCCAACGCCGCCTCGTGCTTATCCAAGGCATAGTTCAACTTCCAGAGCGGCTCTCGCAACGTGCTCGCCGGATTGATCAGTGCCTGATGTCCGAGATCGCGCCAGCAATCCTGATCCGCAGGAAACAGGGCAATCGCGGCTTCGATGACTGGCGCTGCCTCCGGCACCCCCACGATTCGCAGTGCCTCCGGGATCAGCACGATGTCGGCGCGATTCCAGTTCGAGAACAATTGAGAGAAGCCGCCGTTGTACCATTCCATCTGGAAGTGCTCGACGAGCGCAAGCGCCTCCTCAGGCCGACTGAGATCGAAATCCGCCAGATGCTGCCAACCAGCTTTCGACGGCGAATCAGCCACGGCGGCAATCTCCATCACCGGATCGGCTCGTGCACCGTGACCAGCTTCGTCCCGTCCGGAAACGTCGCTTCCACCTGAATGTCGTGAATCATCTCGGCGATGCCATCCATGCACTGGGCGCGCGTGAGCACTTCGGCGCCGGCCTTCATCAGCTCCGCCACAGTCCGTCCGTCGCGGGCGCCTTCGACGATGAAATCGGAGATGATCGCGATCGCTTCGGGATGATTGAGCTTGACGCCGCGCTCCAGCCTGCGGCGCGCCACGATGGCGGCCATGGAGATCAAGAGCTTGTCTTTCTCGCGGGGGGACAGGTTCATCGCAATTTCCTGATTGATTAGTTCAGCCACATGCGCGGCAGCATCGCACCCGATTGCGACAACAGCGCCATCATGTCAGCCCGCAGTTTCGCGGCATCTTGCGCACAGATGCGGACCATTGCAAATCCGTTCCAGCAGGAGATGCCAACTTCGCAGCCGGCCTGCTCGGCGACCGCGCGCAGACGCTCCAGCAATGCCTCATCACCAGGCACGATCAGCGCCGTGGCGATGGCAAGCCCGCCATTGGCGATTGCGGGTTGCGCCAGTTTCGCGCCGATGTCGCCATCGAGGCGCACATTTTCGGCAAACACCAGTCGCCCGCCGCGGCGCAGGCGCCAGCGGTCGACGAAAGAACCGGTTCGCATCGCCTCGCCCATGGCGGTGCGGCCGAACACGACGATTTCGCACAGGACCAGCGACGCGGTCTCGGCCAGATCGATATCGATGCAGCGCGTGGTGCGGGCCTGATCGAACAGGATGGTCTCCTGCGGCAGCCAGCTCAGATGCGCGCCGGCTTCAGCACGAAGCGAGATGTTGATCTCGGCGGCCGGCCCGTGGGACCGATAGACTTTCTCGGCAGCGGCAGTGGACATCGTAAGGCGCGTCCTCTCGCCTGCGGTGATATCGATATCGAACCGATCGCCGCCTGCGGCGCCACCGGCGGTGTTGACGAACATCGCGGTGAGGCCGTCATCTTCCGGCGACGGAAAGCGGACGCGCAATGAGCCGGATTCGTGGAGCTGGCGACGGCGGGTGCGGCCTTCGACCAGATGCACGTCGAACGCCACCGCACCGCGCGCGCGGTTGGCGGCGAAGCTCGCGGATGATGCGAGGGTGTCCTGCATGCAAACTCCGACGACAGCGCCTTACAGCGCCATCTGGCGGCTGATCTCGGCGGGATCGAGATTGGCGCGGTCGCAAGCGTATTTCACCGCGCCACGATCCATCACGGCGAAATTGTCGCCGAGTTCGCAGGCGAAGTCGAGATATTGCTCCACCAGCACGATGGCGATGGTGCCGAGCGAACGCAGATAGGTGATGGCGCGGCCGATATCCTTGATGATCGAGGGCTGGATGCCTTCGGTTGGCTCATCGAGCAGGAGCAGCTTGGGCCGCATCACCAGCGCACGGCCAATGGCGAGCTGCTGCTGCTGACCGCCGGAGAGATCGCCGCCGCGGCGACCGAGCATGGATTGCAGCACCGGAAAGAGTGAGAAGACATCATCTGGAATGGTGCGATCGGCACGCTTCAGCGGGGCGTAACCGGTCTTGAGGTTTTCCTCCACGGTGAGCAGCGGAAAGATTTCGCGGCCCTGCGGGACGAAGCCGATGCCGCGACGGGCACGCTCGAACGGCTTGAGCTTCGAGATATCCTGGCCATCGAAGGTGATTGAGCCACCGGAAATCGCCTGCTGGCCGACCATGGCGCGCAGCAGCGAGGTCTTGCCGACGCCGTTACGGCCGAGCACGCAGGTGACCTTGCCGGGCTCTGCCGAGACGGTGACGCCGCGCAGCGCTTGGGCGGCGCCGTAGTGAAGGCTGATATTGTCGACTTTCAGCATGCTCAGCGCCCCAGATACACTTCGACCACGCGGTCATTGGTCGAGACATCGTCGATGGTGCCTTCGGCCAGTACCGTGCCTTCGTGCAGGCACGTCACCTTGACGCCGAGTTCACGCACAAACGTCATGTCGTGCTCGACAACCATCACGGTCTTGTTGTCACGATTGATTGCCTTGAGGAGCTCGGCGGTCTGGTGCGTTTCCACATCGGTCATGCCGGCGACAGGCTCGTCCACCAGCAAGACCTTCGGGTCCTGCGCCAGCAGCATACCGATCTCCAGCCACTGCTTCTGACCGTGGGAGAGATTGCCGGCGAGACGATCGCGGGCATCGGTCAGACGGATGGTTTCCAGCACTTTGTCGATGCGCTCGGCCTCGTTGCGGCTGCCGCGCCAGAACAGGGTGCCGCGGACGCTGTGATCGACATTCAGTGCCAGCAGGAGATTATCCTGGATGGTCTGGCTCTCGAATACCGTGGGCTTCTGGAATTTGCGGCCGATGCCAAGCTTGGCGATCTCGGTCTCGTCCAACAGCGTGAGATCGTGGGTGCCGTCGAAATAGACGTCGCCCTCGTCCGGCTTGGTCTTGCCGGTGATGATATCCATCATCGTGGTCTTGCCGGCGCCGTTTGGGCCGATGATGGCGCGCATCTCGCCGGGAGCGAGCACCATCGAGAGGTTGTTGATGGCATGGAAACCGTCGAAGGAGACGTGAACGCCATCGAGATAGAGCTGCGCCGAGGTGATGCGCTTCTGGCGCGCTTCGGCCTCGCGGGCGGCAACCTGCGGATCGACCGCGGTGAGTTCAGCGGCGACCATCATGCCTTTTCCAGCTCCGGTTTGATGATGCCATCTTCCGCCGCGGCGCTGTCGGCATTAGCAGTGTCGCGGGCCTTGCGGCCCTCCTGCCAGGCATTGATGGTGCCGATAATGCCCTTGGGCAGCAGCAGCGTCACCAGGATGAACAGCGCGCCCAGCATGAACAGCCAGTACGGCGCCAGCGCCCCTGACGTGAAGAACGTCTTGGCGTAGTTCACCACGACAGCGCCAAGTGCTGCGCCGACCAGCGTGCCGCGGCCACCGACCGCGACCCAGATGACGGCCTCGATGGAATTGCCCGGCGCGAATTCGCCGGGATTGATGATGCCGACCTGCGGCACATAGAGCGCACCGGCGACCCCGGCCATGCAGGCCGAGAGCGTGAACACGAACAGCTTGTAGGATTCGACGCGATAGCCGAGGAAGCGCGTTCGCGATTCTGCATCCCGCACGGCGATGAGCACCTTGCCGAGTTTTGAGGTGACGATGGCGCGGCACATGACGAAAGCGAGGATCAGTGCAAGGCAACTTGCCACAAAAAGTGCCGCGCGGGTGCCGTCGCTCTGAATGTTGAAGCCGAGGATGTCCTTGAAGTCGGTCAGGCCGTTATTGCCGCCAAAACCGAAATCGTTACGGAAGAAGGCAAGCAGCAGCGCATAGGTCATCGCCTGGGTGATGATGGAGAGATACACGCCGGTGACGCGGGAGCGGAAGGCGAGCCAGCCGAAGGCGAAAGCGAGCAGGCCCGGCACCACCAGCACCATCAAGGCGGCGAACCAGAACATGTCGAAGCCGTACCAGTACCAAGGCAGCGCCTTGTAGTTCAGGAACACCATGAAATCCGGCAGCACCGGATTGCCATAGACGCCGCGGGAGCCGATCTGGCGCATCAGATACATGCCCATCGCATAACCGCCGAGCGCAAAGAAGGCGCCGTGGCCGAGCGAGAGGATGCCGCAATAGCCCCAGATCAGATCGATGGAGAGGGCGAGAATGGCGTAGCAGACATATTTCCCGAACAGAGAGATCAGATAGGTCGGCACCTGCAGCGGCGAATCCGCCGGCAGCAGCAGATTAAGCAGCGGCAGCACGATGCCGATGGCGGCGACGACCAGGATGAAGATGGTCGCACTGCGATCGAGGGTGCGGGTGAGGAAATGCGGGGTCATGCTTCGATCGCCCTGCCCTTGAGTGCGAACAGGCCGCGCGGGCGCTTCTGGATGAACAGGATGATCAGCACCAGAATGGCGATCTTGCCGAGCACGGCGCCCGCCACCGGTTCCAGAAACTTATTCGCGATGCCGAGCGAGAGCGCGCCGACCAGCGTGCCCCAGAGATTGCCGACGCCGCCGAACACCACGACCATGAAACTGTCGATGATGTAGCTCTGGCCGAGATTGGGCGAGACATTGTCGATCTGCGACAGCGCCACGCCGGCGATGCCCGCAATGCCGGAGCCAAGGCCGAAGGTCAGCGCATCGACGCGCGAGGTGGCGATGCCCATGGAGGCCGCCATCCGGCGGTTCTGGGTCACGGCGCGCATCTCCAGGCCCATGGCGGTGTAGCGCAGCATCGCCAGCAGGATCACGAACACGGCGAGCGTGAAGCAGAGAATCCAGAGGCGGTTATAGGTGATGGTGATCTGGCCGAGTTCGAAAGCGCCCGACATCCAGGAGGGGTTGCCGACCTCGCGATTGGTGGGGCCGAACATGGTGCGCACCGCCTGCTGCAGCACCAGCGACAGCCCCCAGGTGGCCAACAGCGTCTCCAGCGGACGGCCATAAAGGAAGCGGATGATGGTGCGCTCGATGACGATGCCGATGATGCCGGCAACGAGGAACGCGAGCGGCACGGCCATCAGCAGCGAATAATCGAACAGGCCGGGATAGGAGGTGCGGATGATGTCCTGCACCACGAAGGTGACGTAAGCGCCGATCATCACCATCTCGCCATGGGCCATGTTGATGACGCCCATCACCCCAAAGGTGATGGCAAGGCCGATGGCGGCGAGCAGCAATACGGAGCCGAGCGAGAGGCCGTACCAGGCGTTCTGGCCGATCGACCACAAGGTCTGGCGGCTATTGATGGCGGTGATGGCGCTGGCAACGGTGCGCGAGAGGCCAACGCTCAGATCGGACGGCAGACCGGTGAGCACAGCGAGTGCGTCCTGATCGGCACGGGCCTTGATCACGGCGATGGCCGCGATCTTCTCGGTTTCGCTGGCGTCTTCCTTGTAGAGGATAATGGCGGCGCGGGCTTCGGTGAAAGCCTGCCTGGCCGCCTTGTTGGTTTCCTTCTCCAGCGCGGTGTCGATCACCGGCAGCATGGAGGTTTCGTGGCTCTTGAACACCGACTGCGCCGAGGCGATGCGCTTGGCGGGATCGGGCGACATCAAGGTCAGGCCGCCGAGAGCGGATTCGATGTTGCGGCGAAGGCGGTTGTTGAGGCGCACGGCAGCGGCGCTGGCAGGCACCTCAGCGACGGCGGCACCGCTGGCAGCATCGGCGCTCTTGCCATCGGTGCCGGTGACATAGACCTTCTTGCTGTCGGGGTCGGCGAACAGCCGGCCTTCCTGCAGTGCGCTGATGATGGCGAAAGCCTGCGGATTGCCCGATGTGGCGATGATGCCGATGGCTTCATCCGTATCGGAAAAATCGTCATTGGCGAATTTGGCGACGGCGTCCTCGAAGGGACCGGCCAGTGCCGGAATGGCGAATGCTGCCAGCAGCAGACAGGCGAGCGCAATCGCACGGCAACGGTGCAAGAAGTCAGTCACAAGAAGAACCCCGGCAGAGGAAAAAGGAGGAGAAGGCGGCGGTGACCGCCTTCTCCAAGGCTCGGGAGGAAACATTCACACCGTCATTGCGAAGCAATGACGACTACAAACTTACGACCCCTGACCGCCGCACTTGTTGGTCTTGGTGTTGTAGTTGCCGCACTTCTTGCCGACCCAGTCGCCGATCAGGTCCTTGGAGCCATCGAGCTCCTTCGACCAGGCATCGCCGGCCACCAGCGCCGGGGTCTTCCAGACCACGTCGAACTGGCCGTTGCCCTTGATCTCGCCGATGAAGACCGGCTTGGTGATGTGGTGGTTCGGCAGCATCTTCGAGGTGCCGCCCGTCAGGTTCTTGGCCTCGATGCCCGGCAGTGCGTCGATGACCTTGTCGGCTTCGATGGACTTGGCCTTCTCGACCGCCTTCACCCACATGTTGAAGCCGATCACGGTGGCTTCCATCGGGTCGTTGGTCACGCGCTTCGGATTCTTGGTGAAGGCCTGCCAGGCCTTGATGAACTTCTCGTTCTCCGGGTCCTTGATGGACTGGAAGTAGTTCCAGGCGGCGAGATGGCCGAGCAGCGGCTTGGTGTCGATGCCGGCGAGCTCTTCTTCACCCACCGAGAACGCGACCACCGGAATGTCGGTCGCCTTGATGCCCTGGTTGCCGAGCTCCTTGTAGAACGGCACGTTGGCGTCGCCATTGATGGTGGAGACCACGGCGGTCTTCTTGCCGGCCGAGCCGAACTTCTTGATATCGGCCACGATCGTCTGCCAGTCCGAATGACCGAACGGCGTGTAGTTGATCATGATGTCTTCCTGCTTGACGCCCTTCGACTTCAAGTAGGCTTCCAGGATCTTGTTGGTGGTGCGCGGATAGACATAGTCGGTGCCGGCCAGCACCCAGCGCTTCACCTTCTCGTCTTTCATCAGATAGTCGACCGCCGGGATCGCCTGCTGGTTCGGAGCGGCGCCGGTGTAGAACACGTTGCGCTCGGACTCTTCGCCCTCATATTGCACGGGGTAGAACAGGATGCTGTTCAGCTCCTTGAACACCGGCAGCACGGACTTGCGGGACACCGAGGTCCAGCAGCCGAACACCACGGCGACCTTCTCCTTGGTGATCAGTTCGCGGGCCTTTTCGGCGAACAGCGGCCAGTTCGAGGCGGGATCGACCACCACGGCTTCGAGCTTCTTGCCGTTGATACCGCCCTTCTTGTTCTGCTCATCGATCATGAACAGGACGGTGTCCTTCAGCGTGGTCTCGGAAATCGCCATGGTACCGGACAGCGAATGCAGCACGCCGACCTTGATGGTGTCATCGGCGGCGTGAGCGCCGGACACCGCCGACAGGCCGAGCGCCAGTCCCGTGGCCGCAGCCATCAGGCTGCGCCGGGATAGCGGCTTGGAAAATGAATTGGTGAGGTGGCGGATCATATGCGGTCTCTCCCTGGACGCAGACGAATTCACTGCGAACGGCCCCACGGCCGGACATCCAAGGAATCGCAAGAAGTGTGCCAGCGCCTCCCTACTCGCTAAGTTATTGGTAAAACTGCATCATTTTAAACCGCTGTCATGATCACAAAATCATCGCGCTTATTTTGTGTGCAACATTTTTGACCACCACCACGGCAATCAGCTTAAATTGAGTGCAAAATGTAGCGCCTGTCTAAATTTCTCGCAGCGGCAATTCATCACACGACGCAGGTGCGAAGGTTTCATCTTGAATCCGCCCCGATCGTGTTCCATATGATCGGACACGACCTTGAGAATCATCGGGTCCTTGCGAGCCGCGTGTTCTGATCCCGCCCTCCTCTGATTGATTTCCAGAGCACCAGCGGTTTCTGGCTTGCCTCTTCAGCTAACCAGAATGACGCCCCAAACACGCGGGTGTCCCCAAGACACACTCGCGTGCGCCTCTGATATCCCTTCGGGCATATCGGTCGGGCGCGATACGCCTTTATGGAAAGACAAATCTTTTGACCACCTTCCAGGAATTCGGCCTCGCCGATCCCATTACCCGTGCGCTTAAGGAAGAAAACTACACCACGCCGACCCCGATCCAGGCCCAGACCATCCCGATTGCCATCACCGGCAAGGACGTGATCGGCATCGCCCAGACCGGCACCGGCAAGACTGCCTCCTTCGCACTCCCTATCCTGCATCGTCTGCTCGAACACCGCGTCAAGCCGCAGCCCAAGACCTGCCGCGTGCTGGTGCTCAGCCCTACGCGTGAACTGTCCGGCCAGATCCTCGACAGCTTCAATGCCTATGGCCGCCACATGAACCTATCGTCTGCCCTGGCGATCGGCGGCGTGCCGATGGGCCGCCAGGTGCGCTCGCTGATGCAGGGCGTCGACGTCCTCGTCGCCACCCCGGGCCGCCTGCTCGACCTCGTGCAGGGCAACGCCCTGAAGCTCAACATGGTGGAATTCCTCGTCCTCGACGAGGCCGACCGCATGCTCGACATGGGCTTCATCAACGACATCCGCAAAGTCGTCGCCAAGCTGCCGATCAAGCGCCAAACGCTGTTCTTCTCGGCCACCATGCCGAAGGACATTGCCGACCTCGCCGAGCACATGCTCAAGGACCCGGCCCGCGTGGCCGTGACCCCGGTGTCCTCGACCGTCGAGCGCATCTCGCAAAAGATCCTGCTGGTCGATCACTCGGCCAAGCCGTCGATCCTGTCGCAGATCCTCAAGACCGAGCAGGTCAACCGCGCGCTGGTGTTCACCCGCACCAAGCACGGCGCCGACAAGGTCGTGAAGAATCTCGAGCGTGCCGGCATCCCGGCCGCCGCCATCCACGGCAACAAGTCGCAGAACCACCGCGAGCGCACCCTTGCCGCGTTCCGCTCCGGTGAGGTTCGCACCCTGGTTGCGACCGATATCGCCGCCCGCGGCATCGATGTCGACGGCGTGACCCATGTCGTCAATTTCGACCTGCCGAACGTGCCGGAAACCTATGTCCACAGGATCGGCCGTACGGCCCGTGCGGGCGCCGAAGGCATTGCGATCTCGCTTTGCGCGGGCGAGGAAATGGCGTATCTGCGCGATATCGAAAAGCTGATCCGCGTTGCGCTTCCGAAGGAAGACCGTCGCACCCCCGGCAAGAACGACGTGGGTCCGCCGCCTTCCCAGAACCGTGGCGGTCAGCGCAACGGTCGCCCCGCCCAGCACGCCCATCGTCAGGATGGCGGCCCCGGTAACAAGAATTCGCGTAACCGTCGTCGTGGCCCCGGTGGCAATGGCGGCTCCTCGCACCAGAACCGCGATCATGCGCGGAATGAGAGCCCGAGACTTGATGCTTCACGGCATGAAAATGCACGGCACGAGCCCAAGCCACGTCCCGCCCAGCAGGGTGGCGCCGGGGCGAAGGAAGGAAGCATGCAGGGCGTCGCTTTCCTTCATCGTTCGAGCCGACCGAATTCCAACCCTTCCAATCCCAACCGCAACCAGCGTCAGCGCTAAGCGCCGACCGATCTGGAGCTATTGAATGGCCAAAGAAGAGCTGATCCAGTTCGAAGGACTGGTGACCGAAATCCTTCCTGATGCGCGCTACCGCGTGCAGCTCGATGCCGGACACGAAATCATCGCCTACACTGCGGGCAAGATGAAGAAGAACCGCATCAAGACTCTCGCGGGCGACCGCGTGACGATCGAGATGTCGCCCTATGACCTGGAAAAGGGTCGCCTGATCTTCCGTCACAAGGACGAGCGTCCGGGTGGCGGCCCGCCGCGGTCAGGCCCGCCGCGCGGCAATTTCCGTCGCCGCTAAGCGTCCAAACAACTTATTTCTGTCGACAGTTTTCTATCTCAGCATCGACCCTCGCCGCGCATGGCCCACTCGCCATGCGCGGGACCGGGGGCGAATTCGCTTATTCGTATACTATCAAAAAATCGTGCGCGGCTGGATTGTCTTAGGGAATAGCTTCCCTTAATGTGACCCTATCGATTTTCGGCCGGACGACTTCTCTATACCCCGGTGCAGCCGGTCTAGACTGACGACCCTTCCAAAAATTCGATGCCACCGGCCCGCGCATGGATGCGTGGGTTACTACTACTTATTGAGAAGGGACTA
>NZ_JBIISY010000298.1:0-6492 GCF_044340795.1 Tardiphaga sp. | reverse complement strand
CACCGCCTTGCCGAAGGTGAAGCCGGCGAACTGGATGAAAGCGAGATCGACCTCGGTGAAGCCGCCCGCGATACTGTCGCGGTTCTGGGTGAAATCGAGCTGGAAATTCGCATAGGTGCGGACGGTACCGTAGTCGGTCGATGTCCGCGTATCCGTGGTCAGGTTGATGCGCTCGCGGGTGAGGTAGTAGTCCTTGGTCCAGAGATTGTTACCGCCAGCACCACCCTGCCAGTACGGCGCGTCATAAGGGCCGCCATTGAACGTGGTATCGATACGGATCGCACCGCCGATCTTGATGCAGGTGTCGGTGCCCGGGATGTAGTAGAAGCCCGCACCGTACAGCGAGCAGACTTTGACATATTCGACGGCCCTGGCCTTCACCGGCAGGTCTGCCGCCTGCGCGCCGCCGATGGCCATCAGCGCTGCCGCCGAGCCGAGAATTGTCTGCTTGATCGTCGTCATGCCGCCTCCAGGGCGAGGCCACAGGCAAACGCACAAGCGTTCTGCAAACAGGCGTCGCATCTTCTTTCAGCCGCTGTCGCGGCCGCTCGGCGTCAATCTGTTGGCGACAGTGATGCGACACAATGGCCGCGGTGGATTGACGCAGCATCAATTGTGACCTGTGTGCTTTGAGCAACAAATCGCACACGCATGCGGCAGCGTGTTACCAGCACAATCACGAGAACTCATGACGCAATCACGGACCGGTGTTCACCCATGCCCGTGATCATCATCGGCGTCCGTGGACCGCGCCGACTCGGCGAATCGCGCAGCTAAGTCAGCGGTCCGCCTGCAAACACGCCGCCGGTCATGGCGCCTGCAACGCCCGTTGTGCCCGGGAACGTCAGGGGCAATCGCTTCACACTGCGCACCGCCAGAAACGCAAAAGCTTGCGCCTCCATTGCATCGGCCGACCAGCCAAGCGCATCGGCGCTCTCCACCGATGCCGGCGCAACGCGGGCGCGGAGCATCGACAGCAGTGTCGGATTTCGCGCACCACCGCCGGCAACGACGACAGCCTGCGGCCGCTTCGGCAGCAGCGGCGCGATCGCTGCAATGGTTGCAGCGGTCAATGCCGTGAGCGTCGCCGCACCATCGGCGGGTGATTTGCCAGCCACGCTCAGCGCCGCGAAGTGATTGCGATCGAGCGATTTCGGCAGCGGTGCGACGAAGAACGGATTCTCGAGAGCATGGGCGATCCAGGGCTCGTCCACCTGCCCTTCGGACGCCAGGGCTCCATTGGCATCGAAAGGCTGGCCGGTGTTCTGCAACACGAAGTCATCGAGCAACGCATTGCCCGGGCCGGTGTCGCAGGCGATCAGCACGTCGTCGCCATCGATATAGGTGATGTTGGACACGCCGCCGATATTGACGACGATCAATGGCCCACGGCGATCCAGCTCGCGTGCCAGGGCGCGATGATACACCGGGACGAGTGGCGCCCCCTGCCCGCCTGCAGCCACATCGGCTGCGCGCATGTCATAGACCACGGGCAGACCGAGGCGTTTCGCGAGCCCTTCCCCGTCGCCGATCTGCACCGTCAGGCGATCCGCCGGCCGATGCAGAACCGTCTGTCCGTGGAAGCCGACGATATCGACAGCATCGCGGGCAATCCCATTCTCTGAGAGGAAAGCCTCGACGGCTTCGGCGTGGGCGTCCATCACCACACGTTCGGCCTCCGCGAGCACGCCTGGCCGCGCATTGCGATCGCGCATGCCGATCGCATCGCTCAGCGCCTGCCGGAGCAACGTCCGCTCGGCCTCTGCATAGGGTCGATATCCGGATGGCCCGAACGCCGTGACCCGTTCGCCATCGGTCTCGATCATGGCGACGTCCACCCCGTCCAGCGAGGTTCCGCTCATCAGCCCGATCGCTCGCAGCGCCCTGGTCACGCAAAAATCCCTGAATTCCGGTCCAAACTTGTGCCGAACCGCTCAATCTTATACCAAACCACCCTCTGGCGGCCCGACCGCCGCCAGCATGCCGCCGATTGATTGAGGCGGCGTAAAACCTTCAGACCCGAGTCCCGAACCGATGACCACCTACAAGTCCGATTTCCTCAACGTGCTGGACCAGCGCGGCCTGATCCATCAGGTCTCCGACGCTGCCGCGCTGGATGCCGCCTGCTGCAAGGGACCGGTCACGGCTTATGTGGGCTATGACGCCACGGCGACCAGCCTGCATATCGGCAATCTGATTTCGGTGACCATGCTGTACTGGTTTCAGCAGACCGGGCATCGCCCGATCACGTTGATGGGTGGCGGCACCTCGATGGTTGGCGACCCCTCGTTCCGCGACGACCAGCGGTCGTTGCTGACGGTGGAGAAGATCGCCGAGAACATCGAGGGCATAAAGAAGATCTTCGGCAAGATGCTCACCTATGGCGACGGCCCGACCGACGCGCTGATGGTCAACAATGCCGACTGGCTGCTGAAGCTGAACTACGTCGAATTCCTGCGCGATGTCGGCCGGCATTTCTCGGTCAACCGCATGCTGTCCTTCGACAGCGTGAAGCTGCGCCTCGACCGCGACCAGTCGCTGTCCTTCCTCGAATTCAACTACATGATCATGCAGGGCTACGATTTTACGGAGCTCAACCGCCGCTACGGCACAATCCTGCAGATGGGCGGCTCCGACCAGTGGGGCAACATCATCAATGGCGTCGATCTCAGCCATCGGATGGGCGGACCCCAGCTCTATGCGTTGACCACGCCGCTGCTGACCAAATCGTCGGGCGAGAAGATGGGTAAGTCGGCCTCCGGTGCCGTCTGGCTGAATGGCGATCTCTTCAGCCCCTATGATTTCTGGCAGTACTTCCGCAACACCGAAGACGCGGATGTCGGTCGCTTCCTCAAGGTGTTCACCCGCCTGCCGCTGGACGAGATCGCCAAACTCGCAGCGCTCGGCGGATCGGAGATCAACGAGGCGAAGAAGATTCTGGCGACCGAAGCGACGGCCGTTGTGCATGGCCGCGAGGCGGCAGAGGCCGCCGCCGAGACCGCGCGGAAGACATTCGAGGAAGGCGCGCTCGCGGAGAGCCTGCCGACCGTGAACATTCCGCGTGGCGAGCTGGAAGCCGGCATCGGCGTCCTGGCAGCGTTCGTGAACGCCGGCTTCGTGGCATCGAATGGCGAAGCACGCCGCCAGATCAAGGGCGGCGGCCTGCGTGTCAACGACGTTGCCGTGAATGACGAGAAGATGCTGCTGACGCCGGACCAGCTGACGCCCGAAGGCGTCATCAAGCTCTCGCTCGGCAAGAAGCGGCATATTCTGCTGAAGCCGGAGTAGACGCAGCTGTCAAAGCCGGACGCAGCGCAGCGAAATCCTGACTCCAGACAACACTTCTGCATAGCCGCATTCATCCAGCGCACTTGTCCATGGCGAGCGAAGCGCGTCCCATGACGCCCTCGCAATCGCCGTGGAAAAAGAGCGCCCGATGGATTTGAAGACGTCCCAACGCATCGGGCTCTCCGTCCTCGGTCTCTGCTTCACACTCTCCTTGTTCGGCCGCGGTCTGCAGGAAAGCTTTACGGTCTTCCTGCTGCCGGTTTCGCAGTCCTTCGGCTGGGATCGCGGCGAGGTCGTTTCGATCTATTCTCTGACGGCGTTGTGCGTCGGGCTCTCCTCCCCCCTCGTCGGACGGCTGTTCGACAGATCCGGGCCGCGCACGGTATTCCTCATCGGCCTTGCGGTTCTCGGAGGCGCGCTGCTCGCCGCCGCCTATTCACAGCAACTCTGGCAGTTCCAGCTGGCCATGGGGCTCTGCTTCGGTTTTGCCGTGGCCTGCATCGGCAATGTTCCGAACGCGCTGCTGCTGGGACGATGGTTCGGCAAGCGCCTGCCGACGGCAATGTCCGTGGTCTATTCCGCCACCGGCGCTGGCGTCCTCATCATGCTTCCGCTCGCGCAGCTGCTGATCGATCACATCGATTGGCGTGGCACCTACCGTGTGCTTGGTTTCACCGCGCTGGCAATCATGGTGCCGCTGCTCATCATGCCGTGGCGAAGGTTCAGCGCAGGCTCGCCGCATCTGGAGCGCCCGCGAGGCAGCGAAGACCTGATCGACGAAGGATGGACGCTCGTTTCGGCGATGCGCCATCACGCCTTTTGGGCGCTGTTCGGTACCTTCTTCTTCACCGCCATCGGCATGTATGCGATCACGCCGCAAGTGGTTGCCTATCTCGTCGATGTTGGCTTCCCGCCGCTCCAGGCGGCAACAGCTTGGGGGTTCAGTGGCGTCGCCCTGCTCTGCGGCATGCTCGGCATCAGCTGGCTCGACGGCGTGATCGGCCGTCGCCCTTCGATCCTGTTCAGCTACTCGTGCTCGCTGCTGGGGATAGTCATGCTGTGGCTGCTGCAATGGTATCCGAGCTACGCGTTGCTCACCGGCTTCGTTGTCTGCTTCGGCAGCATGGTTGGATCACGCGGGCCCCTGCTCTCCGCGACCGCCATGAAGATCTTTCGCGGCAAACGCGTGGGCACGATCTATGGCGCCATCACCTTCGGCAGCGGCCTCGGCGCGGCGCTGGGATCATGGGCCGGCGGCCTGCTTCATGACTGGACCCAGAGCTACAATTGGCTGCTCGCCTTCGCGCTGATCAGCGTGGTGCTCGGCATGATTCCGTTTCTCGTGGTGCCGGCGCTTCGCAACTGAACGCGACGCCGTTCGCGCCGCGAACAAGTTGAGCTCATCACGATTCACGATTGGTAAGCGACTCGCTGGTATTGCAGTGCACATCGCTCCGATCAGAGGTCGCCATGAGTTTGCTCAGCCGTTTCACGATCCGCACCATGCTCGCCAGCATGGTGCTGGTCTCCGCCGCATCGATCTGCGCCGTGATCGCAGTCGCCGCATCGCTCAGCCAGAAGCGCATGACGGAGGATCGGATGGAGCAACTCCACACCGCGACTGACCTGATGCTGGGCATGGCAGAAGGCCTCCAGGAGGAGGTCAGCGCCGGCAAGCTCAGCCTCGCCGATGCGCAGATGCAGTTCCGCATGCGCGCCCGCACCATGACCTTCGGCAACAAGCAGGGCTATCTCGTCGCCTATCGCCCCGACGGCGTCATTCTCGTCAATGCCGGCAATACCAAGCTCGAAGACAAGAACACGGGCGCGAAGGACTCCAACGGTGTTCTGATCTCGAAAGCGATCATCGACGCCGGCAAGCAGAGTGCCACCGGCGGCATGACCTATTATCTCTATCCGCGGCCGGGCCAGACCGAGCCCACGGCGAAGATGGTCTATGCCCGTCATTTCGCGCCGTGGGATGTCACCGTGAGCACCGGCCTCTATGTCGATGACCTCGACGCCGATGTGAATGCATTGCTGATGCGTCTCGGTGCGCTCGGCGCTGCGGTGCTGGGCGCCATGGCGCTACTCTCGTTCCTGATTGCCAGCGACATTCTCGGTGCGCTTCGCCGCCTGCAGGCCCGCATGCATGAGATCGCCAACGGCGCGCTTCACCAGACCGTGGCCGAAACCGATCGCGGCGACGAAATCGGCCGCATGGCCGAGACGCTGGAAATGCTGCGCCAGACCTCGCTCACCGCCCGCACGCTGCAGGCCGAACAGGTCGCCCTCGAACAGCGCAGCGAAGCTGAAAAGCGGGACGCGCTGATCGCCCTCGCCGATCGCTTCGACGCGTCGGTCGGCCAGCTCGTCGGCCTGATGGCCTCGGGCTCGACCGAACTGGAAGCCACCGCACAGTCGATGTCCGGTACAGCCGCCCGCACCAATGACCAGGCCGGCGTGGTTTCGACCGCAGCCAACCAGGCCAGCAGCCGCGTCCAGACCGTTGCAGCTGCGGCCGAGGAACTGTCGTCCTCGATCTCGGAAATCGCTCGCCAGATGGCACAGTCGGCCAAGATCACCACGCACGCCGTGGAGAGCGCCCGCCGCACCGACACCATCGTTCGCGCACTGGCCGAAGGCGCGCAGCAGATCGAGGAGGTCGTGGACCTGATCTCGACCATCGCCGCCCAGACCAACCTGCTCGCCCTCAACGCCACGATCGAAGCGGCCCGCGCCGGCGATGCCGGCAAGGGGTTTGCGGTAGTCGCCACCGAAGTGAAGAGCCTCGCCGGCCAGACCGCGAGCGCAACCAAGGAAATCGTCACCCGCATCGCGCAGATCCAGAACGCGACCAAGGAAGCGGTCGACGCCATCCAGGGCATCACCACCACCATCGAGGAAGTCAGCGCCATCGCCACCACGATCGGCTCGGCCATCGAGGAGCAAGGTGCCGCGACCGCCGAGATCGCCCGCAACGTCACCCAGACCGCGCAGGCCACGCAGGACGTCACCACCAATATCGGCGGTGTCACGAATGCGGCGCACGAGACCGGCAATGCCGCCAGCATGGTGCTGAGCGCGGCCTCGGGCCTGTCGAAACAGGCCGAGCAGCTCACCGGCGAAGTGAACACCTTCCTGGCCGGCGTCCGCGCTGCGTGACCTGAAGGCCTTCAAAGCAAAGGGCGCGGTCATCGCTGA
>NZ_JBIISY010000297.1:0-6506 GCF_044340795.1 Tardiphaga sp. | reverse complement strand
GAGAGATCGGTGAGCACGCCGATCTTGACGTTCTTGTCCTGAGCCGCGGCCGCGGTGACGGTCGCAGCGGCAATGGCGGTGCCGAGCAGAAGTCTGGTAATCACTTTCGACATTCAATCCTCTTCAGACTGCTCCCGGCACGCGCCGAGAGCGTCACTTCTTCAACAGTGGACAGGTGCTCTTCTCAAGCGGCGTGAACGCTTGATCCGCAGGGATCGTCGCCACCAGCTTGTAGTAATCCCACGGTGCCTTCGACTCCTCCGGCTTCTTGACCTCAAAGAGATAGGCCGGATGCAGTTTGCGCCCGTTGGGCTGGATCGTTCCCTTCCCGAATAGTGCGTCGTCGGTCGGCATTTCCTTCATCTTGGCGACGACCTTGATGCCGTCATGCGAATTGCCGCCCATGGCGTCGAGCGCTTTGAAGTAGTGGATCAGCGACGAGTAGACGCCGGCCTGCACTGTCGTCGGCATCGCCTTGTTCTTCGCGCGCTCCTGGAAGCGCTTGGAGAAGGCACGGGTGCCGTCATTGAGATCCCAGTAGAAGGTCTCGGTCAGGTTCAGGCCATTGGCGACCGGCAGGCCGAGCGCGTGGATGTCGGAGATGAACATCAGCAGGCCGGCGAGCTTCTGGCCGCCCTTGACGATGCCGAATTCCGACGCCTGCTTGATGGAGTTGATTGTGTCGCCGCCGGCATTGGCGAGGCCGATGACCTTGGCCTTCGAGGTCTGCGCCTGCAGCAGGAAGGACGAGAAGTCCGGCGTGTTGAGCGGCGGACGGACGCTGCCGACCACCTTGCCGCCGACCGCGGTGACAGCGGCGGTGGTGTCACGTTCCAGCGCGGTGCCGAAGGCATAGTCCGCCGTGAGGAAGAACCAGGTGTTGCCGCCGGCCTTGGTCAGCGCGGTGCCGGTGCCGTTGGCAAGCTGATAGGTGTCATAGGCCCAGTGGATGGTGTTCGGCGAGCACTGGGCGTTGGACAGGTCGGAGGTCCCCGAACCGGAGTTCAGATAGACGCCGTTCTTCTCCTTGACCACATTGGCCACCGCGAGACCGACCGACGAGGTCGGAACGTCGACGACAACATCGAGCTTGTCGCGGTCATACCACTGGCGTGCGATGTTCACGCCGACGTCGGGCTTGTTCTGATGATCGCCGACCAGCACGTCGATCTTCCAGCCCTTGGCCGTGAGGCCGGAATCCTCGACCGCCATCTGCGCAGCCAACACCGAGCCCTGCCCGGTGATGTCGGCATAGAGGCCGGACTGGTCGTTCAGCACGCCGATCTTGGCCGTCTTGTCCTGCGCATATGCTCCTGAATTCGCGGCAAACACTGCCGCGACTGCAAGTAGCGATGAGGTAACCTTCCTGTTCAGCATTGTGTCTCTCTCCCTGAGATATTCATGATTTCACTCGGACCGTTGGCTCGTTCCGTAGCTTTTATGAATTAGACGCCGAGATAGGTGTGCAGCTTGTCCATGTTGGCGGACAGCTCCGAACTCGCGAATCCGTCCACGACCTGGCCGTGATCGACGATGTAGAAGCGATCGGCGACGGTGGAAGCGAAACGGAAATTCTGCTCGACCAGCAGGATGGTAAAGCCTTCCGACTTCAGCCGCGCGATGGTGTGGCCGATCTGCTGGATGATGACAGGCGCCAGACCTTCGGTCGGCTCGTCCAGCATCAGGAAGCGCGCGCCGGTGCGCAGGATGCGGCCGATGGCCAGCATCTGCTGCTCACCACCCGAGAGTTTTGTCCCTTGGCTGTTGAGGCGCTCTTTCAGGTTCGGAAACAGTTCGAAGATCTGCTCGACCGAGAGGCCACCCGGACGGATGGTCGGCGGCAGCATCAGGTTCTCGCGCACGTCGAGGCTGGAGAAGATGCCGCGCTCTTCCGGGCAGAAGGCGATGCCCTGCTTGGCGATCTTGTCCGAGGCGGCCTTGATGATCTCGTTGCCTTCGAACTTCACCGAGCCGGTGCGCTTGCCGATGATGCCCATGATGGACTTCAGCGTGGTGGTCTTGCCGGCGCCGTTGCGGCCGAGCAGCGTCACCACCTCGCCCTGCTTCACGTCGAAATTGACGCCGTGAAGAATGTGCGATTCACCGTACCACGCCTGCAGGTCGCGGACTTCGAGAACGGTCTTTGCGTTGGCCGAAGAGGATGCCGGAGCGGCCGTGAGTGTATCAGCCATGTCCGGCTCCCAGGTAAGCTTCCTTCACGCGTTCGTCCTTGGTGAGGTCGGCATAGTTGCCTTCCGCCAGGATCTTGCCGCGCGTCAAAACGGTGATCGTGTCCGACAGCGTCGAGACGACGCTGAGATTATGTTCGACCATCAGGATGGTGTATTTCGCCGAGATGCGCTTGATCAGCGCGGCGATCTTGTCGATGTCCTCGTGGCCCATGCCGGCCATCGGCTCGTCCAGCAGCATCATTTCCGGATCGAGCGCCAGCGTGGTGGCGATCTCCAGCGCGCGCTTGCGGCCATAGGCCATCTCGACCGCCGGGGTGTTGGCGAATTCGGACAGGCCAACATCTTCGAGCAGTTCGGCAGCGCGCTGATTGTATTTGTCGAGCACGGTTTTGGAGCGCCAGAAATCGAACGACGCGCCATGCTGACGCTGCAGGGCCACGCGGACATTTTCCAGCGCGGTCAGGTGCGGAAACACAGCCGAGATCTGGAACGAGCGCACCAGGCCGAGACGGGCTACGTCGGCCGGTGCCATCGCGCTGATGTCCTTGCCCTTGTAGAGAATCTGGCCTTCGGAAGGCTGCAGAAACTTGGTGAGCAGGTTGAAGCACGTCGTCTTGCCGGCGCCGTTCGGCCCGATCAACGCGTGAATGGTACCCTTGCGGACCCGGAGATTGACGTCGCGAACGGCGTAGAATCCCGCAAATTGTTTGGTCAGTCCGTGGGTTTCGAGAATGAACTCATCGGTCAAGCAAATTTCCCCCAACCGGCCTTGCTCGCGGTGTCGCGCGGCTGGCCGATTTTTTGCGCAGCGGTCGTGAACGATACGAAGTCGGGTTCGCCCCAGCCCGGCTGCATGTCGCGGCACGGACTATGCCGTCAAGCGATCAATTAACGCAAGTGCAGTACGGGCGTTTTGCCGGGGACGGCCTGTCGCACCAACTTCGCCATTAGTCTTAGAGGGTTGCGCCCATCATGCATTGCACAAAAAGGATGCGCCGCATTCCGGCGAACAGAACTTTTCACAGTGCCGACGCCGTCATTCCGCATGGAACGAAATTGCAATCGCCTGTTAATTGTACAGGTAAACAACCACGCCTCTTCACGCTTTGTTTGCCGGACGGGCGCATGCTTTGCGGCATCCGGAAATGGGAATGATGGCTGTGAGTTTCGAAGGCTCAGACGCATCGGTGGTGAAGTCGATCCGGCAGCGTGACCTGCTGAATTGCTGGCTGCGCCTCTATGCGCCCGCACGCACGCTGCCGCGCGTCGCCGCCTATCAGCCCGAGCGGCTCGACGACGAGCGCGCCGATCTCGTCAATTACATCGTCGATCACAACTTCACGCCGGTGCGCTTCATCATCGACAGCAACGGCACGCGGATGGCCAGCGCCTATGGCTCCAACGGCCGCGGCCGCTATCTCGACGAGTATCTCGGCCCGATCCTCGGCCCGGTGGCGCTGCCCGCCTATCACGCCTGCGTCGCGCACCAACTGCCGGCCTATACGATCTCCATGATCGACGACATCAACGGCCATGCGGTCGCCTATGAGCGCCTGCTGCTGCCCTTCTGCGACGGCGGCGATCAGGGCGTCACCCATATCATCGCATCGCTGAAGACCATCAGCGAAGACGGCGGCTTCGAGATCCGCAACCTGATGCGCGGCCATCACAGCGTGCCGACACCGAAGCTCAGCGTGGTGATCGACCACAACCTCGCCCATCGCATGCCGGGCCGGATCGCCACCGGCGACATGATCGAGATCGACTGACCCGGCAATCACCTGGATGCGCGGCGGATCATTCCTCCTCGAAGCGGAGCTTCGAGGCCCATTCGGGGTAATCGATCAGAGGATTGCGATTTCCCTGCAGGACGAAGATCGCAGCGTTGCGATGCAGCTCCCACTCGTCCGGCGGAAACCGCTCGTGCCAGGATAGCAGCGTATCCATTCTGCGGCCAGCGTAACGCGAACCGATTACGCCGGGATAGCGGAGCATAAAATAGAGCGTGGCGCGCGCCACGGCCCCCTTGCCGCCTTTCGGCTCGAAGGTCTCTTCCTCCAGCCGGCCGCAATCCTGCATGGTGCGCTCCAATTCGTGCTGCACGAGTGGATGGTTGGAGCGGAAACTGTTGCAGCGTGGCTCGCAGGAGAACAAGTGATGCAGGTCGCCGCGCATCGGCTCTTTCCTGGCGAACCAGCTCTGCGGCACGACATGTTCGCAATTATACTTGAACTCCGCTTCGAGCATCGCCTCGAGCCGGGTGGATTCGAGGATACCCTTTTCCAGCAGGGTGGAACGCGCCTCGCGCCGCAGGCGGTCCACTTCGGCGTCGGCCTGGATGAAGGACTCCGGCGTAACCTCGACGCCAGAATAGATGCTCTGGATATTCCCGTTAGGACGCACATCGACCCATGGATAGACGTATTTCGACGGCTCGTAACTGAGCGGGCTGGTATGCGTGCTTTCGAGTACCTCGGTGATCGCGGCCTCGACATCGGCGCCATCGACGTCGATCCCGGCCCAATAATCCGTGCGCACCTGCAAATCGGCATCGGCGTCGTAATAGACCTCGCGATCTGCCAGCCGCGCGACGGCATCGTCGGGCTTGATCGCGCGCCGCCCGGTGGCGGGCCGCAGGTTGCGGCCAAGCCGGCGAACTTCCTCGTCGGTCAGTGCCGGGGGATACGCCGCCTCCGCCACAGCAAGCGCCGGCTCCGACGCAGTCAGCCGCAGCAGGATCGGCCGGTGGTCGGACACGTCGAGGAAGCGATCGATGGTGCGATCGAGCGCCACGATCATGAAATCGCTCTCGTCCGGCACCATGTTCTTCGACACGAAGACATGATCGATGAGCGACTTGAACGGCGCCTTCACATAGGTGATTTGGCTGTCTTCTGCGTCGCTCGCCGTGACAGCCGTCAAGCCGGCGGTGGTGAGCGCATCGAGGTCGCCCGACTTGAGCGTGGCATTGGCATCGCCGCCGATGATCCAGTCGCCGTCGAAATTGGCATCGGCGCGCAGAGCGACGACGGCCTCGGCCAGCAATCTGGCAGCCATCTGCCGCCGCAGACTTCCTTCAGCCTTGGCCTTCAGATGGATCGGCACGAGATTGAATTTGGCAGCATGGCCGCGAAGCTTGGTCTCGACCTCATAGAGGGCTGGATATCGATCGAACACCTTGCCATGGACGCTTTCTAGGGCGAGCTGGGGGAATTGGCGGCTGTCCACCTGGAACAAGCGCTCGACTGTCGCGGGCCACGTCTTGCTCGTCACTTCGACCGTGCTCTTGTTCCACATCACGGTGGTGATTTGCCGCTCCGCCGACGCATCCTGGCTTGCGAGAACGCCCCACTCCTCGGTGGAGTATGTGCTGGCGAGATGCCGGGCCAGAGCCTCGGTCGCCTCAAGGCCGGATTCGACGAAGACCCAGATGTCTAGATTCATCTCGACAACGATGCGGGCGACGGCATCGAGCTTTTCCGTCCACCGATTGTTGAACCATTCGATGTTCCAGAAGCCGATATCGACGTCCTGGTCCTCGCCCTCATAGGCATCGACCACGCGCTCCATGGCGCTGCTCGTCGGACCAACCTTTCGGCCGAGCGTGCCGAAGAAGCCCATCAGTTCATCCGTCCCGCGGAAGAACTGCATCATGCGTTTGGCAGCCGCATTGCCGGCCTGAGCGTCCAGTTCGAGCGCCGCCGCGATGGCGGAGAACTTGATCCCCTCATTGGCCTTCGCTTCCGCGGCAGCGTGGTGCAGCGCCACGAGCTCCCAGCCATCATTCATGACCGGCGCGCCCGAACTTCCGGTCTCCGTATCGGACTCGTAGCGAACGACGCGGGCGTCCTGAAACGTCACCGTATTGTTACGGATAGCGACTTCCTTCAACCGGCCGTCGGGATGCTGGATGATGTTCAGCTTGTCATTGTCGGCAACCGCAAAGGACTGGCGCAGCAGCGGCACCATGCCGAAGGTCGCGCCCGGATCGCCGTCGACCGCAACGAAGGTGACATCGAGGCCGCCAGTGTTATTGGCGCCGACCACAGGGCTGGTCCAGAACAGGATGTCCGGCCGCAGGCGATAGGTGGTGACCTTCCTCACGGTGCCGTCGGGCAGAGATGCGAAGTCGAACAAGGCGCGGCTGCGCAACGCTACATCCTTGCTGTTCAGGACGTGATGATTGGTGCAGAGGATGTTGGGCGCGACGAGGAAGCCGGTTCCGCTCCACGACCCCGTGCGGCCTTCGTAATCGACGCCGGACGCATCGATCTTGCAGATCGCGCGCGAGCGCGCAGCGCCCTCTTCCCGCCA
>NZ_JBIISY010000062.1:0-29566 GCF_044340795.1 Tardiphaga sp. | reverse complement strand
TCCCGAAAGACAGATCAACCCCAGGCGCGATCATGAAAGCAGTGGCATTTACATTGAGCGAACCGAAGCCGCCACCATTGATCGCCGCAGCGGACATGCTGGTCATCTTCAACGTGACGCTCGGCAACTGGCTTGCAACCGAAACTGTTGCTGCGCTGTCCAGGTAAAAATATTTGTTGAGCAGCGCGAGCTGGGCCAGATGAGTCGTCAGCACCGAGGCCAGCGGCTGGCTGATCGTGGGCGCCGCACCGCCGTCATAGGCGTCGACAATGGCGAGCCCACCGCCGCGGATCAGGCTCTGCGTGCCATTGCGGATCGGCAGGCGTACGCCGCTCAGGCGGAACGCGGTGTCGATGCCCGAACTGTATTCTGCGTAGAGATCGAGATTGCCCGTACCGGCGAGTGCTTTGATCGCCCCTGTGGTCCGATCGATATAATACAACGTGGTCGGCAGCAGATAGCCGGTAGTCGGCTCGGACACCGTACCGACCGCAAGATTGAGAGTGCCGCCCACCGATCCGGCACCTCCGGCCTGCGCCAGGAACGTAGCATCGACCCGATCAGTGGCATTGCCGCGGAAGTTCAGCGAGATCGTGCCGCCATCACTGGTCAGAGCATAGACGTCGGACGTATTGCGCGCCCCGTCGCGGTCGAACATGCCGCTGGTACCGGACACGTCGACCAGCGAACCGGTCTCCAATGTGATTTTTGCGGCATTGTTGAAGCTCACCGTGCCGCCGGCGCGTACCTCGCCGGAGCGTAAGCCGCGATTGCTGACCTCGGTGACCATCGCACCGCGGGCGAGAATCCGGGCGTTGGCCATCAACGTCAGATCACCGCCGGCAGTGAGCGTGATGGTGCCGGCAGGTGCGTCGACAGTGCCGCGAATGGTCAGGTTGCCCGGGACCTTGGTGCCCGAGGGATCGTCATGACCGTTGGCAACAAGCGAGATGCTGCCGCCGACATCGGTGGAGATGACGGCGCCAGCGCCGATCACCACATTGTCGCCGATCAGGCCGAGCGAGGTCGGCTTGCCCGCCATGCGCTCGGCTAGCGGACGCGTCGCAAATGGGGCGATATGGTGGATCAGTGCGCCCGTAGGAACGGTAGAGGGATCGAATCTCGTGAGGTCGATGCTTTGCGGAATCTGCGCGATGATCGCACCATCGGCGACAGTGATGTCACCAGTGGTGGTCAATTCGAAGCTGCGGAAACCACGCTCGGCGAACAGCGTGCCAGGCAGCCAACCGGTTGCGGCATCGGCGGGCAGCGTGCCGCCGATCTGGATCCCGCCTGACGTGATGACCGAAAGCGTGCCGCCCGACGCCATCGAATAACCGCGCAGGTCGAGATCAGCCAGTTGCGCGACATCCCCCGGCGACAGCGACAGCGCGCCGGCATCACCAAGCTTCAGCTTCGGCTTGATGCCCGTGGTGTCGTACCAGCCACCACCGGAGACATCGAAGATGGCACCGGGCGCGAGATCGCCCACCGCCCTGATGCTGCCGCCTTTGATGATTGGTGGCTGGCCGCCGGCTACGCCGTTACGCCATTCACCGCTGACATCAACGGAAGCGGTAGAGCCGAAATGCGCGATCTTGGCACCGGCGATAATAACACTGCCGCCAGCGATGCGGATGCTGCCATCGACCGTGAAAGTCGTCGTCGGACTCGACGAATTCACAGTGACGCTGAAACTGGTCGCCGGTGCCAGTTCCAGCCGTTCGCCCTTGGCCAACGTGAAGCTGTTGCGAACGACAAGATTGAAATTGGCAATACCGGACTCAGCGAGAACATCGGAGCTCAGATAGGTGACCTTGGTGGGCTCGATCCAGTTGTCCGGTACGGAAGGATCGCGCGGAATCTCTTTGGTCGGATCGTTAGGATCCGCGAGCGGCGGCTTGAGCACCGGCGCCACGCCCCAACGCGGGCCCGGCATGTCCGACGACGTGAAGCCGGCTGGCAACAGCACGGGGTTGTCAGTGATGATCAGATCGCCGATCAGCCAGCGGCCATACTCGTCGCCGAGCGCGCCGACCGTCAACTTGCCGCCAGTGACCAGATCGCCGGATGTCAGCTGCCGCTCGCCGTTCACGACGCCGCCCCAGTAGCTGCCATCAAGCACGAGGCCGGATGCCACATAGAAGCGGATCTCGCCGGCCGCGCGGCCTTCGACATACCCCCGCTCGAAACGCCGATTTACACCGCGATCGAAGATGGTTGTCCATGTTTCGGTCAGGCGCGTGTCGGTCTTGCCCTGCGAATTATGCGTGCGCGAGAACGAGCCCGCGAAGCCGACATAAAGCTGGTCGGGCATGGCCTTGCCGATGTCATAGATGCGGCCATCGATGCCCACCAGCTTGGTGGTGGTGATCCAGCCATCCTGATAGCGCACCGAGCCGCCCGAGACGTCGAGCAGCGAGCCCTGACGCGTGATGAAGTCGCCGCTCGATTTGACCAGGATCGAGCCGGCGTTCGTGGACAATTCGCCGAGCGTGGTCTTGCCGACGCCGATCCAGCCGGAAAAGTCACCGAGTGGCGTACCCACCCATTTGCCGGGCGCGCCCTCGATCCATTGGACGGCGACCATCGGACCGTCACCGAACAGACCGCTGACGCGCTTGTCGACACTGACCGATTTGCCGCGCAACCAGGAGTCCCGGTACAGTGGGGAGTCGCGCAATTCATTGATACGGAATTCACCAGTGACGACGTTGCTCTCCATGGTGAGCAGCACGTCCTGCAGGCCGGCGACGCTGAGATAGGCGTCCTCACCGATATACACACGACTGCCATCGTAGATACTGCGCTCGCCGGTAATTGGCGTCTCGCCGGTATCGGCCCGCGTACTGGCGACGATGCTAATCTTGCCGGCCGGCACGATCACATTTGCGGCGGATCCGATGTCGATCAGCTTGCCGCGCAGCTCGATCTTGCCGGGGCTGTAGCGCGTCGCCAGCGAAGTCTGCTCGATCTCGCTGGTGTCGGTGAGATCCGGCATCGCCGTGGTGACGCTGCCGCTACCGAGCGTCAGGGTCCCTGTTGCCCAGTAGCGCAAGGGCGAGCCCTCCGGCAGCGAGCTCGCATAAGCGAGCATGCCCTGATCCCACGCGCGTAGCCGGATCGAGCCCTCGCGATTATTGAGCGCGGTGGAGGCCTCGAGAGCGCCGTTCTGCACGATGTTGCGCGACGTCAGCGTGATGTTGCCGTGATCGGCCGACACCATCCCGTTGTTGACAACGGTGTAGCCGACCGACGCTGCACGCGCTTGCATTTCAGGGAAAAGCAGCGACTTCATATCCTTGATGAACTGCTTGTCCGGATTTTCCCAATTGGTCTGCCCGCTCGCGGTCGCCATGTGGTAGTAATCGAACATCCAGCGCATCGGCGCCGAGACGGCGATGTCCAGCCCGCGCACGCCGTTGATGTCGGCGGCGAGATAGACCTGCTCGCCTGCCGCCAGGATCACCTGCCCGTCCGGCGCGGAGATGCGCCCATCATTGAACACGCGCGGCGCGAAGACCAACGCCTTGCCGCCCGACGCCATCGTCAGTTGCGCACCCGCCTCAACGCGCACATCGCCCGGCGCCTCTCCGATGACTGCACCTACGACCTGCGCTGGATCGGTCAGCCCCACCTGCTGGTTCGGTCGCGTCTGTCCGAGATAGCCGAATTGCGGCTTCGCAATACTGCTGCCGCTGTCGTCTTGGTACACAAACAACTGCGCATTGATGCCGGCGCGGAATTGCTCATTCGACAGGCTCAGCGACGACGCGACGAAGCTGTGGACATTGACCTGGCTAGCGCCACCGAACACGATGCCATTCTTGTTGATGACATAGACCTGTCCTTCAGCCTTTATCGTGCCGAGAATCCGGCTTGGCGCCAGCGACGGATCGGTGACGCGATTGAGCGCGATCCAGTTGGCCCTGTCCGCGCCGCCTGCAGTCTGGTTGAAATAGACATCGGTCTCGCGGCCCACATTGAAGCTCGACCAGTTGAGGATCGCCTTCGCTTCGGTCTGCTTGATTTCCACCTGCGTACGACCGCCCGCCTGCGCCTGTGTAGGCGTATTGGCGCCGACCCAGACATCCGGCGTCACGCCGGCGCCAGGCGCGACCACGAGACCGCCGGCCGCCAGTCCATTGGGGACCGCACTCCCCGTCGCGGCGAGCGCAGCCGCCCGCGCCGCGCTCTGCGCATCACGGATCGCCTGCAGCGACCGGGCAGCGCGCGCCATGGACTGGATGGCCCGCTGGCCGGCGGCCGACGACTGCTGTGCACTGGCCGCGGCTGCGGCGGCCGCGACGGCGGTGGGATTGCTGACACCGGCCGCATTGCCGCCGCCGAGGCCGCGCGCATCGGCCCTGGTCACCGCGCCGAGCAGCACCACGAGGCTTGCCCCCACGAGCAATCTGCTGCGCTTGAACAGCGTGCGCGATGCAGGTGACGGCGAGCGGGCGGCGTGAACGATCATGGCGTCTCTCATCATTCCAAAGGCATGCGCCATCCGCCGGATCAGCCCGGACATGGCAGCGTCCTCCCTGAGACACTTGGGAGCACGAGGCCCCCACCGAATTTTTATGAAGTTTTCATGTCAGCCGACGCTGGACGACCGCAACTTTCGATTGTGGTCAGCCGAGCAGGATCAGCCCGCCCGGGAGCGTGCGGCGCTTGATTCCGAATGCCAGTTCGATCTGCGTCAATGCATCATCAGGGCGGTCGATCCTGAACCGGCCGTTGACGGGACTTCGCGCCAGATTGCGATCGAGCAGGACGATGTGCCCCGTCCGATAGCGGTTCAAATCGGCAATCACCTCGTCCAGCGGCGTCATGTCGAACACCATCAGGCCGCGTTGCCACGCTGACGCAATGGCGGGATCGATTGACACCGCTTCGTCGATCGCGCCGGATCGATAGCTGACCTGCTGCTGTGCGCGCAGCATCAAGGTTCGGCTGGGATGGGCGACGCGAACCTCATTGGCATAACATGTCACGCGTACTTCGGCTCCGACACGGCGGATGTCGAAGCGTCCATGGGCCGTGGCGGTCGTACCGCTGTCGGCGCGCACCTCCAGATCGCGGAGCCGATCTTCGGAGGCAGCAAAAGACGCCTCGCCCGAAATCAACTCGACCACACCATCGGTCACCGACAGGCTGGTGCGCGCATTCATCTCGATCGCTACGCCGTCAGCGACGGAAATTTCGCGCCGTTCGCCGACGCCGGTACGGAAATCGGCCTGCAATTCGGAATAAGACGGCCAAAGATCGAGCGGAGGCCGGACGAGCAGCACTCCTCCCGCGGAGGCCGCGATGGCGCCGCCGATGAAAGCCCGCCGAGCCATGGTGCGCGATCGCTGACGGGCGGCCCGATTGGCCTCCTCGTCGAGAACTTTGCTGGCGGGCTCGACCGCACGCCACAGCCTGCTTGCGGATGAAAATGCCGATGCATGCGCGGGACTTCGACGGCACCATTCGCGCAAAGCATCGGCATCGGCGCCGGTTGCTTCGCCAGATGTCAGACGCCGCACCCAGGCATGGGCCTCCCGATCAAGCGGAGTCAGCTCTTGCAGTTCGGCCTCTGCCCTGGTCATTTTGTCTTCTTCCAGCCAAAACGCATCGCACAATATTCCTGTGCTTGCTGGAGCTCCTTGTCGACCATTCCCACCGAAATGCCGAAGCGGTCGGCTATCACCTGACGCGATACGCCATCGACCCGCGAGGCCAAGAGGATCGCCCGCTGCCGCTCGGGCAGTTTCGCGATGATCTTGCTCAGTCGCTCCATCTCGGCCCGGCCCTCGAATATCTGCAGCGCGTCGGGCGCTTCATCAGCGACGTGCAGCAAGCCATCGACCTCGGCAGCCGACAGCCGTCGATCAGCGCGCATGCGATTGAGAGCGACATTGAAGGCCGTGCGAAACAGGTATGCGGTCGGGTTACGCACGATGCCGGCGATCTCAGCGCCATCAAGGCGAAGATACGTCTCCTGTAGCGCGTCCTCTGCCCAGTCTTGCGACCCTAGCCTACGTGTCAGCCGCGTTCTTAGCGTGCCATAGCGATCGGTGAGCAATTCCTGCAAGGTTGCGAGCGGCGATGAGGGTTGCGGCTTATTGCCGTGCTCTGGCGCGAGTTGCGGCGCCTTCGGCGATCCAAGAATTTTAGCCATGACGCAAGGCGCTTCTGATCGCGGGGCAGTCGACAGCTCCGCCCGACGATTGCGGCAGCACGACCATCGTGAATGGCTGCGACATGTGCGATGGTGCCGGCCGCCCGATGGGCAGCGTGCGCAGCACATCCGCGATCGCCTCGTCACGGTCAACGTCGCCGGAGGACCCAAGCAGGTTGAATTGCTCGATGTCTCCCATCGACCCCACCCTGAAACTCAACGCAATACGATAGTCGGCCGGCCGGGTCACACGCCGCGCGCACAGCGCCGCATTGATCCGCTCCTGAAGCAGAGCGGAATAATCGCGTTGAACATTATCCTGCTGCGCGATCGCAGCCCTCGCGATTCTCGCAGCCGATCCGGCGGATCGCGTGTCGTCGCTTGAAAGCACCAAGGTGAAAGCATCGACCGATGCGTATCGCGCGGCCAGGCCGGTATCGCGGAGCAGCAATGTCAACGCATTCTCGGACGTATAGCGACCGGTGAGAGGTTTCGACATACGTCCAGTGGCAAGTTCGCCGCGATAAAGGCCAACGATTCCGGTTATCGCGCCGTAGCTATCGAGCGCCGACGCCAACGATTGCTGAGGGATATCAAACTGGAACAGCGCTTGCTCATCTGCTTCAACCGGTGCAGTTGATTGGCTCACGTTCAACACGGCGATCGATGCAACCAGGAGGACGCGCCCCCGAACAGTGGCAAACCATTGGCGACCCAGCCCGCGCGAGCACTTCATCCCCACGTTATGGCACCTTGAAAATCACAGCCCCTGATCGGCAGGTTGATCAACTACAGATCGAGCGCTTATTACCGCTGCTGTGATGACAACAGAGTGACAATCGAGCGCGGCCGGGGCTCGTCTTGGCGCAAGTTACAGAAATCAAATGATCTTATCAGCCGCGCAGTGCTGACTGTTGGCTCCGGATCAGCCGCGTCGCAGGCGAACGCCCCATCCTCCCGAGCCGATTTGTCAAACGTAGATCTAAGCGGCCCGTTTGCGTGCTCATCAAACAACCCACCAATCATATTGAGGCAACGAGCCAACGTCGCGCATCCATCACGCCGATGCAGATCCGTATCTGCCATGAATGATCTTTCGCGATGTACGCACCACTCAAACTCGTCGCGGCTCAAGGCTAACTTGAAGTTGCCAGTGTGTGCGATCGAATCCGGTCCAGCAGTGATCACGAGCAGATGTGCGAAACCATGATCCTGCAACACGTTCGATCCTCAGCAAATACAAGGCGACGGTTACATGCTTTACGAAAAGCTCACCGACGCCAACCGCAAGGTGCGTGCGGCAGCCGTCAATACACTCGCTGAGGATCTCTCTACGCTGCGCGCCGAGCTCGGCCTGAGCTAACGGCGCTTAGCCCTTTCCCGGCACAGACGCACTGCGTCTGCAAGGAGATGAATGCCGCGCTCGATCCGTCCGGTGTCGAGCGCAGCATAGCCCATGATCAGGGTGACGCGATCAGGCCGCACAGCTGCCGCATAGAGGTCTGACACCGAATGCAGGCCGACGCCCACCCGACGCGCGGTGTCGATCAGCTCGGCTTCCAGCTTGCGCGGCAGGTCCAGGAAGCGCGCGACCACATGGAGCCCGGCGTCGGCGCCTGCAATGACGACGCGATCCCCGAATGTCAGGCGCAGCGCGGCTAGCAACGTCTCGCGCCGTTCGCGATGCAGGCGACGCATCTTGCGGATATGGCTCTCATAGCGCCCGCTCTCGATGATCGAGGCTAGCGCCTCCTGTTCGAGCATTGCGGAGTGCCGGTCCGACAGCCGCTTGGCCATGGCGAATGCAACCTGCATGTCGTGCGGCACGACCAGATAGCCGATGCGCAGCGTCGGTGACAGCGTCTTTGACACGGTGCCGAGATAGATCACATGGCCATACGCGTCCAGCGTATGCAACGGCGGCACCGGATCGATATCGTAGCGAAACTCGCTGTCGTAATCGTCTTCGATCACATGCGCATTGCTGCGACGCGCCCATTCCAGCAACTGTCGCCGCCTTGACACCGCCATCACGCTGCCGAGCGGAAACTGGTGCGACGGCGTTACATAGACGAGCCGCGCCGCGCCAGGCGCCAGCGTGTCCGTCACCAGCCCCTCGTCATCCACCGGCGTCGGAATGGCCACGGCGCCGGTACCCGCGAATGTGTGGCGCGCCATGGCGTAGCCGGGCTCCTCGACCACGAAACGATCATCGGCATCGAGCAGCAGGCGCGCGCAGAGATCGAGCCCCTGCTGCGAGCCGTTGACGACAACGATCTGCTCGAGATCGCAACGCAGCCCCCGCGCGCGCCACAGATAACCCTGCAGCGCCGAGCGGAGCCGCCGCGAGCCGCACGCGTCATCGTAACCGAGCCGATCCGCTCGCCCGGCCATCGCTGCATGGATGGCGCGCCGCCAGATCGCTTGCGGAAAGTCACCGGCCGCCAGTTCGCCATAGCGGAAATCAGCGATCAGCTTGCCCCCATCGCTGTCCGGCGCCATCGCAACACGCCGCAATCGTTTGCCATAGGCCGACAACTGAACCGCTTTGCGCGCGCGCGTTGCCCGGACGGGCGTTACGTGCCGTAACAGACCCGCAACCACGCGCGGACGCGCCCCTTGCCGAACCGCGACAAAGCCTTCGGCAAGCAGCTGATCATAGGCGACGGTGATCGTTGTTCGTGACACGCCAAGCTCGACCGCCAGACTACGTGATGACGGCAACTGTCCGTCAATGCCGAACACACCGGCGGCAATCTGGTCGCGCAAGGTCTCATAGATCTGCCGCGCGCTGATCCGGGTTGCTCCGGCACCCGCTTTTCTGATCACAACTGGACCACTCTTATTTGCACTAACTGGACATTTTAACAGTCCAGCGAAATCTGTAAACCACATCATCGGGCGAACTCACCGCCGCGCTCCGATGATGAGGGCAGATCTCATGTCAGCAATCGACCTGGCACCGGAATGGCTGACCACGGAGTGGTTCAATACCCCCTCGCCACTGTCGCTGGAGGCGCTGCGTGGCCGGGTGGTCATGCTGACTGCTTTCCAGATGCTGTGCCCGGGCTGCGTCAGCGATGGCCTGCCCCAGGCACAGCGCGTTACGGCGACCTTCAAATCCTCCGACTTGGCCGTGATCGGACTCCACAGCGTGTTCGAACATCACGAGGCGATGGGACCAAATGCGCTGCGGGCTTTCCTGCACGAATACAAGATCCGCTTTCCGGTGGGCGTCGACAGGCCGGACGGCACCGGCCTGCCGCACACCATGCGCACCTACGGTTTCCAGGGCACGCCGACCACGCTGCTGTTCGATCGCGCCGGTCAACTCCGCCGTCATGTGTTCGGCCATATTCCCGATCTGCAGCTTGGTGCCGAACTGATGGCACTTATCGGTGAGCAGCCGCTCGCGCAAACCGAGCTGACAAGCGACGTGAACGGCGTGTGCGCGCCGGAAGGATGCAGGTGAGCCATGGATGCGACCACACAGTCCGCCGAAAATCTGACGCCGGACGATATCGCCCGCTTCGGTCCGGATCCGGAAGCGGCCTTCCGCAACAATCTCGAAGCCGTCGAAGCCCGCATTGCCGATGCGTGCAGCCGTGTCGGTCGGGAACGTGCATCCGTGCGGCTGCTGCCCATCACCAAGACCGTTCCGGCCCATGTGCTCCGCCTCGCGTTCCAGGCGGGCATCCGCAATTTCGGTGAGAACAAGATCCAGGAGGCGACGGGCAAGAAGGAAGTGCTCGACGACCTGCCGATCACCTGGAGCATCGTCGGCCACCTGCAGACCAACAAGGTAAAATATCTGACGCGCTTCGTGCGCGAGTTTCACGCCCTCGACAGCATGCGCCTCGCCGAGCTTCTCAATGCGCGGCTGGAGCGCGAAGACCGTTGGCTCGACATCTATGTTCAGGTCAACACGTCCGGTGAGGAGAGCAAGTTCGGGCTGCATCCGGATGCCTTGCTGCCTTTCGTCGACTGTCTCGACCAGTTCCCTCGCCTGCGCCCGCGCGGGCTGATGACACTTGCGCTGTTCAGCGACGACATGGCGCGTGTGCGCCCTTGTTTCGCTCTGCTGCGCAGGCTTCGCGACCAGGCAGCGAAACGCGATCCGCGTCTGGCTGAACTCTCCATGGGCATGACCGGCGATTTCGAAGTCGCCATCGAGGAAGGCGCTGACGTCGTTCGTGTGGGACAAGCCATATTCGGCAAGCGCCCGACACCGGACGGGCACTATTGGCCGGACTATCCGAAATCCTGATGCGATGATGGCCACCATGCAAACAAGGCGGCAGGCAATCGCCATCCGGCACGTTTCGTTCGAGACGCTCGGCACATTCGAAACCGAGCTGGAACGCGCCGGCTATGAACTCACCTATGCAGATGTCGCCAATGGCGGCCTCGCCATCCTGGATGCGCTTGTGCCCGATCTGCTGATCGTTCTTGGCGGACCGATCGGCGTCTACGAGGCCGACACCTATCCGTTCCTGATCACGGAACTGGCGCTCATCAAAAGTCGGCTGCGCGCGGGCCTGCCTTTGCTCGGCATCTGTCTTGGCGCTCAATTGATCGCCGCCGCTCTCGATGCAAGGGTCGCCTCCACCGGCGTGAAGGAGATCGGCTTCGCGCCGCTCGCACTCACCGATGCCGGCGCCAACGGTCCGCTGCGCCATCTGGCGGACGTACCGGTTCTGCATTGGCATGGGGACGCTTTCGAGCTGCCCGTCGGCGCAACACTGCTTGCGACCACACCGGTCTGCAACCAGGCCTTTGCCGTCGGGCGGAATGTGCTCGGGCTCCAGTTCCATCCCGAGGCCGACACAACGGGCGACCTCGAAGCCTGGCTGATCGGCCATGCCTGCGAACTCGCCGGCGCTGCCATCAACCCGCGGATCATCCGCACCGATGCGCGCCGCCACGGTTCAGCGCTCGCTGATGCCGGCCGTGCCATGTTCGCGGAGTGGCTGTCCCATACGCACAACGGAACAGGCAGCGCCCGGTGGTGAACGGTTTCTCGGCCGGAGAATGACACGGGACCGAGCGCGGGAACTGGCGACCATATAGTTAGCGGTATCCTGCCGCGGCTGTCGCAAATCCGTCGCTTTGCCTCTAGCATCGGCCACAATCCTGGTCTATTCGACCGATCATGATCAAAGCGCGGACTGCCAAATTTCAGATCGGACAGATCGTCCGTCACCGGATCTATTCGTTCCGTGGCGTCGTGTTCGACATTGATCCGGTGTTCAACAACACCGAGGAATGGTGGCAGTCGATCCCGGAGGAAGTCCGGCCGCACAAGGATCAGCCATTCTATCACCTGCTCGCCGAGAATTCGGAATCCGAATACATCGCCTATGTGTCCGAGCAGAACCTCGTCCCCGACGAAACCGGCGAGCCGATCCGCCATTCCCAGGTCGCTGAAATCTTCGTTCGCGACAAGACCGGCGGCTATCGCCAGCGCAACCAGTCGCTGAATTAAAACTCCGTCCCTCATGGTGAGGAGCGCGCCCTTGCGCGCGTCTCCAACCATGAGTTGGCCTGGCTCCTGAGCTCGCGGCCATCCCTTGCGAATGGCTACGCCATTCGCTGGGAGACGCGACCAAGAGGCCGCTCCTCAGGATGAAGGCTGGATTTATAGAAACGCTATCGCCCAACAAAAAAGGCGCCCCACCGGGCGCCTTTTCGTTTGTCTGACCGACCCGCTTACTTCGCAGCCGGATTGGCCGGGGCCGGCGCTGCGGGAGCAGCACCGCCTGCGGGCTGCTGTGCTTCGAGCTTGGCGCGGGCTTCCGCAGCGCGCTTCTGCAGCTCTTCCTGCAGCTTCTTCTGGGTTTCCTCGAACACCTTCGGATCGGTCGGCGGGCCATCATAGGCCTTGGCGAATTCAGCCAGCGGCAGCGGCAGCGTCAGCGGGGCGCCGTTGGAGTTGATCGCCTGCACGACCAGATTCTGGCCCTTCTTCAGGTTGGCCAGCAGTTCCGGGGTGACTTCGTAGTCCGACATACAGCCGTTCTGGAAGCAGATCACATACGGGCTCTGCGCCGGGGCGTTGTTGTCGACGATCACGCGGGTGCCGTGCACGAGCTGCATGCCGAGCGGCAGCGTCACGCGCAAGATCTTCTTCGGCTCGCCTTCCGGCTCGATGATCACGGCGGCGATGACCGGCTGCCCCGATTCGATGCGGCCGTCCTTGCCGGTGAAGCAGACCTGCTTGGCATTGGCGTCCTGGCCCTTGAGGCAGAACTTGGTCCACGGTGCGTAGATCAGCTGAACCTGCTGCTGCTCACCCTGCGGCTGCTGCGGAGCGGCCTGCTGCTGGGCGGGAGCGGCCGGGGCGGCCTTCGGAGCAGCCTTCGGGGCCGCAGCCTTCGGAGCGGGAGCGGCTTTCGGCGGGGCTGCCGGAGCGCCCGGGGCCGGTGCCTGGGCGAATGCGTCAGAACCGATCACGCCTGCGGTCAGGGCCGTCGCCGCCAGTAGCGCGAAGCCTCGTCCGCGCGGCAACACCGACGCAGCCAAGAGACGGAAAGTCATTGCGGAAAACCCTTTCTGAACGGAAGCGCTCATAATCCCGGAGGCGGCGCTGACATAACCCGTGAACTGTCACCCGTTGCCGGGTGTCTCGCTGCCGATTACGGCCGTTACGTGACAGGCTGCGCCGCCCTCGTCAATTGCCCGCTCTCAATACAGCGGAACACGGAAAGATCAATGGCAGCAGCATGATTTGCTGCATGGTACATATGGCAAACGCACAGCCATGCTAGGTTTCCAGCGTGAGTTCAACCGAATCAAATCGCTCTAATCGGCTGCGGATGGGGTGGGTACACGGCCTGCTTGCGGCCCTGATTGCGCTCACCGCCATCACCGATCGCGCAGCCGCTGATTCCCGCCCCCGGCATGCGATTGCCATGCATGGCCAGCCGGCGTTGCCACCCGATTTCAAGCACATGCCATATGTCAATCCGGACGCGCCCAAGGGCGGCCGGATCACCTGGGGCGTGCTCGGCACCTTCGATAGTCTCAACCCGTTCATCGTGCGCGGCATCGCAGTGCAGCAAATGCGAAGCTACGTGACGGAGAGCCTGCTCGCCCGCGGGCAGAACGAGCCATTCACGCTGTATGGCCTGCTGGCCGAAAGCGTCGAAACCGACGATGACCGCAACTACGTGACCTTCAGGGTCAATCCGAAGGCGCGCTTCTCGGACGGCAAGCCAGTGACAGCGGAGGACGTGCTGTTCTCCTGGCAGCTTCTGAAGGAGCGCGGTCGCCCGCATTTCCGGCAGTACTTTGGCAAGGTGACCAAAGCCGAGCTGCAAGGCCCGCTCACCATCCGTTTTGATATCGCCGAGGCCGATGATCGCGAACTGCCGTTGATCCTTGGCCTGATGCCGATCCTGCCGAAACATGCGGTCGATCCGGAGACCTTCGAGGACACCACCATGGCGCCGCCGCTGGGCTCGGGGCCGTACACGGTCACAAATGTGCGTCCCGGCGCCAGTGTGACCATGACCCGCAATCCCGACTACTGGGGCCGCGATCTGCCCATCAATCGCGGGCTATGGAATTTCGATGAAGTCCATATCGACTATTATCGCGAAGCCAACGGCATGTTCGAGGCTTTCAGCCGCGGGCTCTATGATTTCCGGGTCGAGAACGAGCCGCTGCGCTGGCACGAAAGCTACAATTTCGCTGCGGTGAAATCCGGCGAGGTGATCCGCGACACCGTCAAGACCGGGCTGCCGAAACCGTCGGAATTCCTGGTCTTCAATACGCGCAGGCCCGTGTTTGCCGATATCCGCGTCCGCCGCGCATTGACGCTGCTGTTCGATTTCGAATGGATCAATCGGAACTACTTCTTCGACCTCTATGCGCGATCCGGCGGCATTTTTGCCGGCTCCGAACTCTCCGCCTATGCCCGCCCGGCTGACAGAAGCGAGCGCGAACTGCTGAAGCCCTATGCCGCTCAGATCCCCGCCGAGATCATGGATGGCAGCTATCGCCTTCCCGTCAGCGACGGCTCTGGCCGCGACCGCCCGGCCCTGCGCACAGCCCTCGCGCTGCTGAGAGACGCCGGCTATCAGCTCGACAAGAACATCCTGCGCAAGACCTCCGACAGGACGCCGCTGAGTTTTGAAATCCTGGTCACCACCCGCGACCAGGAACGCATCGCGCTGACCTATGCGCGCGACCTCAAGCGCGCCGGCATCACCGCCACCATCCGCGCCGTCGACGGCGTGCAATTCGACCAGCGCCGCATAAACTATGAATTCGATATGCTCCCGAACCGCTGGGACAATTCGCTATCCCCGGGCAACGAGCAATCCTTCTATTGGGGCTCGGACGCCGCCGACGTGCCCGGCACCCGGAATTACATGGGCGCCAAGGACCCGGCCATTGACGCCATGATCGGCGCCATGCTGAAGGCCCGCGAGCGGCCGGATTTTGTCGCCGCCGTCCATGCCCTCGACCGCGCATGGATGTCCGGAGCTTACGCGATCCCTCTGTATAACGTACGTGAGCAATGGCTCGCGCGCTGGAATCGTATAGAACGGCCTCAGGCTATCTCGCTTGTCGGCACGTTGCCGGAAACGTGGTGGGCCAGACCGTCACCCGACCGGAAATGATCCCGTGACCTCACCCAGCACCTCGCCGACCCTCGATGGATTATTCCGCCGCTCGCTGCTTCGGCAGCCACAGGCGCTGGCGCTGGTCGATCCCGCCGACAAGATGCGCATCACGCAGACGCCGCCGCAGCGCCTGACCTTTGCTGCAGCAGACCGCGAGATCAACGCCCTCACGGCGCACTTTATCGAGATGGGCCTGCCGCCCGGCTCGGTCATCGCCTTACAGCTTCCAAACACGATCGAATTCGTCCTGACGGTGCTCGCCGCGCACCGCGCTGGCCTCGTCGTCGCTCTGCTGCCGCAGCTGTGGCGCCAGCATGATCTGACCACTGCGCTGAACCGCACCGGTGCCCGCGCCATCGTGACGTCGAGCAGGATCGACGGCGTCAGCCACGCCGATCTCGTCATGAATGCGGCCGCCGAGGCGTTCTCGATCCGTTATGTGGGCGGTTTCGGCAATGACCTGCCGGAAGGCATGACGCCCCTCGACCATGTGCTGGCCGGCCCCTTCATGGAGCCGCTGCCGCCGACACCCGATGCGCGCAGCGCCGCCATCATCACTTTCGACATCACGACCGACGGTTTCCGCGCCGTGCCGCGGACGCATCTGAACCTGATCTCCGGCGGCCTCGCGATTTTCCTCGAAAGCGGCCTGCCGCAAGGCGCAACCATCATGTCGGCGCTGGTGCCGACCTCGTTCGGCCACCTCGCCGCATCGCTGGTGACGTGGCTGCTGTCGGGCGGCGTGCTGTCGCTGCATCATCCCTTCGACAGCGCCGTGCTCGAGCGCGAGGTTGTCGAGGCCGGCTGCGATGTGCTGCTCGCGCCAGCGCCGTTTGCGCAGAGCCTTGCCGAAGGCGGCCTGCTCGACCGCGCACCGATGTTGCGACATGTCGTTGGCCTCTGGCGTGCGCCGGAGCAGGTGGAAAGCTCCGCCGCCTGGCCCACGACACAAGCCGGATTCACCGACGTCTATCTGTTCGGCGAAGCCGGGCTGTTCGGTGCCATTCGCGCCAGTGATGGCTTGCCGGCCACCATCATGCCGGGCCCCCATGGCGCACCGCGCGCCGCCGTCGGCTCGGCCGTTGCCGGCGAAACGCTGCTGACCCCGCGCGGCACCCTCGGTCTGCGCGGCCCGATGGTGCCGGTGCTCGCCTATACGGCTCAGGCCGATGCCAGCAACGGGCTGATCCCGGCCAAGCCGCTCGATTACGTCGACACCGGCTATCAGGCCCGGCTCGACCGCGGAACGGGCGCCCTGCACATCACTGCGCCGCCGTCGGGCGTCATGGCCGTGGGCGGCTATCGCTTCCTCGCGCAGGACCTCGGCGAATGGGCCAACCGGCTTGGCGACAATGCCATGCTCACCGCATTGCCCGACCGCCTCAGCGGCTATCGTCTCGCCGGCCGCGCCAGCGACAATGGCCGCGCGCGCGAGGCGCTGACCGAGCTCGGCCTCAATCCGCTGATGGTGGAAGCATTCAGGGATCGCGCCCAGGCCGACTAGCGCCCTTCCCCGCTGCCAAAACCTCGAAAACGCCAACAATCTCAGGGCGTTTGTTGTGGATCGAATTGACCACGCATTAACGACATCACGCTAGCGTGACCCTACCTATATCCTCGTGGGGTTTCTGTGCGCATGTCCGATCAGGCGACGATCGTTGCTATCTCCAATCAGCAACCTGCGCCATTTGCGACAGCCCTGGCCGAGAGCCACATCTTTCCCGTCGTTGACGCGACGTGGAGCACCGCGCTCGAGGCAATTGCGAAGGTGCAGCCGGCCGCTGTCGTGGCAGCGGCGACCGCCGCGGAGTTGCCGGCTCTTGAGCAACTAGCGACGAGGCTCAGCGCCCGGCAGCCCTACATTCCGCTGATCGCCATCGATCCGGTGGCCACGTTGCCCGGTCACGCCATCCCGATCATGGGCGAGCGCGGACAATTCGAGCGCCTTGGCGCACGGTTGCGCAACGCCCTGCGCGTTCGTGCCCTGCACGCCACGGTGCTGCGTCGTTTGACTGCCGATAATCTGCATACATTCACCACCAACGCGCCCGATCCGCTGGACGATGCGACGGTGATGCTGGTCGGCCGCGGCGGCAGCCATCCCGCATTGTCGGTGGCGTTTGGCGAGCGGGTGAGCGTGGTCGGTGCGCTGAGCATCGAGGCGGCCGCCAAGCATCTGAATGCCCGTGATCTCGACGGCATCGTCATCGGCGAAGGATTCACGCCGCGTGTGGTCGATGCGTTTCTCACGGTGCTGGCGGAAGACCCCCGTTTCCGCAGCTTGCCGGTGATCATCACTGCACCGGGTTCGCGGCTCGACTACGACCTCGCCAATCTCGAAACCATCGCAGGCGATGCCGATCATGTCGCGCAATTCGCGCTGCCGCTGGTCCGCCAACGCGCTTTCGAGGCGCGGCTGAACCGGACCCTCCGTTCGATCGAATCCGAAGGTTTGATCGATGCAACGACCGGCCTGCTGACGCCCGAGGCCTTCGACCGCGATCTCGCAACCGCCGTCTATCACACGCAGACGCGTGGCGGTGGCCTTTCGGCAGCACGCTTCACTTTCAGGGATATGCCGTTGCGTGCCCAGCGCGACGCGGCCCGGATCATCAGTCGGCTGATGCGCAAGATCGATTTCGGCACGCTGTGCGCCGATGGATCGATCGTGGTGGTGTTCGCCGAGACCGATCCGCGCAACGCGCACATGATCGCCCGGCGACTCTCCGCTGTGATGAAGCACACCATGCATGGCCCGAAGCGCGATGCACGCAACGATCCGCGCGTGAAGGTGATCGGCATGACGCCGGACGATTCCGCAAAATCGCTGCTCGCGCGATTACAGGACGCAGCGGCTCAGCGCGCCGCTTCATGACAATTCCGCAATATGCGGAACGATGCTCATAAGCCCGCATTGTCGCGACATCCGAAACGGAGACAACGACAATGAAAAAACTCGCAATCATCACCGCCTCGCTCGCTCTGCTCGCCACCCCGGCCCTGGCGCAATCCACCTCCACCTCCACCACGACGACGGCTCCCGCCGCAGCCACCACGGGCGCAGCGCCTGCCGAGGCGAAGTATTCGACGGTGTCCAAGGACGAAATGTTCTCGTCCAAGCTGAAGGGTCTGAACGTTACCAATCAGGCGAACGAAACCGTCGGCGAGATCTCTGACCTCGCGATCAAGAACAATCAGGTGGATGCGCTGATCCTGTCGGTCGGCGGCTTCCTCGGCGTCGGAGAACGTTACGTCGCCGTGTCCCCGGCTTCGGTGAAGGTCAGCCTGAAGGATGACAAGTGGGTGGCGTCGATGAACACCACCAAGGATGCCCTCAAGGCTGCTCCGGAATTCAAATATCCGAAGTAAGCGGATTTCATACGCGCTTGTTACGGCCGCGGGCAGCGATGCCCGCGGCTGTTTGCGTCACGCCGCCTTCTTGCCGCTCTCGGCAAGGTTGGCGAGGTCGCGCAGGATATCCGTTGCACCTTCAAGGCGATCCTCTGGCGTGTCCCATTCCTGCAGGAAGACGACCTTCATATCCGGACGCACCTTGGCCGCATTGCCATAGCGGCGGATGAAAGCAACGAGCTTCTCGGGCTCGGCAAAGCTGTTGTCGCGGAACACGAGCGACATGCCCTTCGGGCCCGCATCGACCTTCTCGACATTCGCGCGGCGGCAATAGGACTTGATGGCGGCGATCTTGAAGAGATAGCGCACCTCGTCCGGCAGCACGCCAAAGCGGTCGCGCAGTTCGGCGGCAAAGCTCTCGATTTCCTCGTCGGTATCGAGATCGGCGAGACGTCGATACAGCGAGAGGCGCACCGAGAGATCCGCGACGAAATCGTCGGGGATCATCACCGGCATGCCGAGCGTGATGCTCGGCGACCAACGATCGGCAATCGGTTCAGAGATGCCGGACTTGAGCGCGAGGATCGCCTCCTCCAGCATCGATTGATACAGCTCGAATCCGACTTCCTTGATGTGGCCGGACTGCTCCTCGCCCAGCAGGTTGCCGGCGCCGCGGATGTCGAGATCATGCGAGGCGAGCTGGAAGCCGGCGCCGAGGTTCTCCAGCGACTGCAGCACCTTCAGGCGCCTCTCCGCCTGCGCCGTGATCTTCTGCTTGTCCGGCAGCGTAAACAGCGCATAGGCGCGTAGCTTGGAGCGTCCGACACGGCCACGCAGCTGGTAGAGCTGCGCGAGGCCGAACATGTCGGCACGGTGGATGATCAGCGTGTTGGCGTTCGGAATATCCAGGCCGGACTCCACGATCGTGGTGGACAGCAGGATATCGTATTTGCCGTCGTAGAAGGCGGACATGATGTCCTCGATGACGGTCGGCGCCATCTGGCCGTGGGCCACCGCGACCTTCATCTCCGGCACATGCTTGTCGAGGAAGTTCTTCACCTCGGCGAGATCGTCGATGCGCGGCACGACATAAAACGCCTGTCCGCCGCGATACCGCTCGCGCAGCAGCGCTTCACGGATCATCAGCGGATCATGCGGGGCAACGAAAGTGCGCACGGCGAGACGATCGACCGGAGCGGACGCGATGATCGACAGGTCGCGCACCCCGGTCAGCGCGAGCTGGAGCGTCCGCGGGATCGGGGTCGCCGACAGCGTCAGCACATGGACGTTGGCACGAAGCTGCTTGAGACGCTCCTTATGCGTCACGCCAAAGTGCTGCTCCTCGTCCACCACGACGAGCCCGAGATCCTTGAACTTGATGGACTTGCCGAGCAGCGCATGGGTGCCGACGACGATGTCGACGGAGCCATCGGCAATGCCCTTCTTGGTCGCCGTTAGTTCCTTCGGCGTCACCAGGCGCGATGCCTGCGCGACATTCACCGGGAAGCCGCGGAAACGCTCGGCAAAGTTCTTGGCATGCTGACGCGCGAGCAGCGTGGTCGGGACGACGACCGCCACCTGCTTGCCTTCCATGGCAACGCCAAAAGTAGCGCGCATGGCGACTTCCGTCTTGCCGAAGCCGACATCGCCGCAGATCAGGCGATCCATCGGCTTGCCGCTTTCGAGATCATGCAGCGCCGCGTCGATGGCGTTCTGCTGGTCCTCGGTTTCCTCGTAGGGGAAGCGTGCGCAGAACTCGTCATACTGTTCGCGCGGGATCGAGATCTTCTCAGTCTCGCGCAGATGGCGTTCGGCAGCGATCTTGATGAGTTCGCCGGCGATCTCCTGAATGCGATTCTTGAGTTTGGCCTTGCGCGCCTGCCAGCCGGAGCCGCCAAGCTTGTCGAGCTCCACATTGGTCTGGTCGGAGCCATAGCGCGACAGCAGTTCGATATTTTCGACAGGAAGATAAAGCTTGGTCTCGTTGGCATAGCGCAGTTCGAGACAGTCATGCGGCGCTCCGCCGACCTCCAGCGTCTGCAGGCCAACGAAGCGACCGATACCGTGCTCCACATGGACGACAATGTCGCCAGCCGAGAGCGACGTGACCTCGGAGATGAAATTGTCGAGCTTGCGGCTGGCCTTGCGCGGGCGCACGAGGCGATCACCGAGAATGTCTTGTTCGCTGATGACGGCGACATGGTCGGTCTCGAAGCCCGACTCCATGCCGACCACGGCGAGCGAGGCTTCATTGCGCGGCACCGCATTCACGGCGCGCCAGGAATTCACCATCTGCAGATTGAGCAGCTTGTGATCCCGGAGCATGCTCGCCATGCGGTCGCGCGAGCCCTCGCTCCACAGTGCGACGACGACCTTCTTGCGTGCAGATTGCAGCGACTGGATGTGCGCGACCACGCGCTCGAACACGTTGACCGAGCTATCGGCACGCTCCGGTGCGAAATCGCGACCCTGCCGAGCGCCGGCATCGACAGTGTCAGCGGTTCCTTCTGGCACGGCAAAGGGTGAAAGACGTGCCACAGCCCTCCCATGGAGCCGCTTCTTCCATTCGTCTTCGGTGAGATACAGCCGGTCTGGCGGCAACGGCTTGTAGATGGCGCCGCCGCCCGACATGCCCATGGCGTCCTTGCGGGCCTCGTAATAGTCCTGGATCTGCTTGAAACGCTCGCTTGCGGCATCTTCCGCCAGCGACTGCATCAGGATGGGCGTACGATCGAAATAATCGAACAGCGTATCCATCTTCTCCTGGAACAGCGGCAGCCAGTGCTCCATGCCGGGATGGCGGCGGCCTTCGCTGACCGCTTCATAGAGCTGGTCGTCCCGCTCCGGCGCGCCGAATTCGGCGACATAGCCCATGCGGAACCGGCGGATGGTTTCGGTGACAAGCTGGAATTCGGAAACGGGTACCAGATCGAGCCCGCGCATCGTCAGATGCGTGCGCTGGGTCTCGGCATCGAAGGTGCGGATCGATTCCAGGCTGTCGCCGAAGAAATCGAAACGCACGGGCATTTCGAGGCCGGCGGGAAACAGATCGAGGATGCCGCCGCGCACGGCATATTCGCCGGGTTCGCGCACCGTCGAGGAACGGCTGTAGCCGTTGTGCTCGAGCCAGGCGACGATGTTGTCCATCGGCACCACATTGCCGGGCGCCACGGACAGTGCCTGGGCGGCGACGATGTCGCGCGTCGGCACCCGCTGCACCATGGCATTGACGGTGGTCAGGACGATCATCGGCTTGTCGCTGCCGGTAAGGCGCGACAGCTGCGCCAGCGCGGTCATGCGCTGCGCGAGAACGCCGGCGAAAGGCGAGACGCGATCGTAAGGCTGGCAATCCCAGGCCGGGAATTGCAGCACCGGCAGGTCCGGCGCGAAAAACTCAAGCGCACGCGCGAGCTGCTGCATGCGGGGGCCGTCGCGACACACCACCGCAAGGCTCACCGCCGGCGGCTTCGGTTTGGCGGCGATCGCGCGCGCGAGATCGGCGACGATCAGGCCTTCGGCGCCCTCGCTCACATTGGCAAAGGTCAACGCCTTGCCGGGCAGAAGTTGCGAGGCCGGCGACGCGACGGGAGACTTCATCAGGCCTTGTCCAGGTTGCGGAACTCTTTGATCCGCGCGAACAGCGGCGTGTGATATTCCGGCGCGAGCTCGGTGTCGCCGACAAAGGCCGGATAGAGCTCGGGGTCCTCGAGAGCGATCAGCGCTTCGAGCTGCGTGAGTTCCAGATCGGCGAGAATGCCGATTTCGGCGTCCGCGAAGCGGCCCAGGATCAGGTCCATCTCGCGCGTGCCGCGATGCCAGCAGCGATACAGAAGCCGCTTGCGGCGATCATCCAGCCCGTTGCTCGATCGTGTCGTACCCGTCATCCGTCCGTTCCCAAGCCGCTGAAGTGAAACGCCAAAAGCCCGGACATGCCGGGCCGGGTGCATATAGCGACCGCCTGCCCCGTTGTCAGCACCTCACGCACGCAATACGGGCCTGCGCGGATTGCTTTCGCTCCAAAATGCCGCCAAGTCTGGCGGTATCCGGCGAATTCTGCCGTTCCATGAGTCGACCATGCGCCCAGAAGTGCTCAATTCCCTGTTCGCACCGATCACGGCCATGACCGGGATCGGACCAAAGCAGGAAAAACTGTTCCGCTTCCTGCTCGGCCGCGACGAGACACCGCGCATCGTCGATCTGCTGCTGCATCTGCCCGCGAGTGTCATCGACCGCCGCCAGCGGCCAAAGATCAACGAGGCCGAGATCGGCGCCATGGTGACGCTGGAGGTGATCGTCGAGCGGCACCGCCCGCCACCGCCCGGCCGTTCCCGCGCACCGCATCTGGTGTATTGCGCCGATGATACCGGCACGGTGATCCTCACCTATTTCCGGACCTATCCCGGCCAGATCGAAAAGCTGCTGCCCGAGGGCGAGAAACGCTACGTCTCCGGCACCACGCAGCTGTTCGACGGCATGCTGCAAATGACGCATCCCGACCGCGTGGTGGACGAGGAAGGCTTTGCGAAACTTACGGGCATCGATGCCGTCTATTCGCTGACGCAAGGCCTGGCGATCACTGCGCTGCGCAAGGCGATCGCCCAGGCGCTGACGAAGCTGCCTGATTTGCCGGAATGGATCGGTGCCGAGGTTATCAGGCGCTGCAAATTTTCGTCTTTTGCAGATGCGCTACAGCGCGTTCACGTCCCGCAGGAACTGACGGACATCCTCCCGGACGGCCCGTTCTGGTCACGCCTTGCCTATGATGAGTTGCTGGCTGGCCAGCTTGCGCTCGCCCTGGTACGCGCGCAGCTGCGCCGTCCGGCAGGTGACCGCAACGCCGGTGACGGCGCGCTGCGGCGAAAGATCATCGATGCGCTGCCATATGCACTGACGCCGTCGCAGCAAAGCGCGTCGGCGGCCATCGCAAACGATCTCACACAGCCGGTGCGGATGCTGCGCCTGCTGCAGGGCGATGTCGGCTCCGGCAAGACCGTGGTGGCCCTGCTTGCCGCTGCGGCTGTCGCCGAGGTCGGCAAGCAGACGGCGCTGATGGCACCGACGGAGATTCTCGCACGCCAGCACGTGAAGACCATCGCTCCGCTCGCAGAACGCGCCGGGCTCACCGTCGCGATCCTCACTGGCCGCGAAAAGGGACGCGAGCGCAAGGACATTCTCGCACGTCTGGAAGCCGGCGAGATCGACTTTCTGGTCGGCACACATGCGCTGATCCAGGACGACGTGATTTTCAAATCCCTTGCCCTTGCGGTTGTCGATGAACAGCATCGCTTCGGTGTCCGCGAACGGCTGGCGCTGACCAACAAGGGCTCCGCGGTGGATGTCCTCGTGCTGTCGGCGACGCCGATTCCGCGCACACTGGTGCTGACTTATTTCGGCGACATGGATATCTCCGAGTTGCGCGAAAAACCTGCGGGCCGCCAGCCGATCGAGACGCGCACGTTTTCAGCGAGCCGCCTTCAGGAGATCATCGACGGCGTCGGCCGTGCCGTGGACAGCGGCAAACTCATCTACTGGATCGTGCCGCTGGTCGAAGAATCCGAGATGGACGGCCCCAAGCTCACCAATGCCGAGGAGCGTTTCGAAAGCCTGCAACAGCGTTTTGGCGACAAGGTCGGCCTCGTCCATGGCCGCATGCGCGGGCCGGAAAAGGATGCGGCGATGGCGCGGTTTGCTGCCGGCGAAACGCAGATCCTCGTCGCAACGACGGTGGTCGAGGTCGGCGTCGATGTACCTGCCGCGACCATCATGGTGATCGAGAATGCCGAACGTTTCGGCCTCGCACAGCTGCATCAGCTCCGCGGCCGTATCGGTCGCGGCTCCGAAGCCTCCACCTGCCTTCTGATCTATCGCGAGCCACTGGGCGAAATCGCCAAGAAACGCCTCACGGTGATCAAGGATTCAACCGACGGTTTCCGCATCGCCGAGGAAGACCTCAAGCTGCGCGGCGAAGGCGACGTGCTGGGAACGCGCCAATCCGGTCTTCCCGGCTACCGCATCGCACGCTCGGAAGTGCATGCACAGCTGATCACGCAGGCCCGCGACGAGGCACTCCGGATACTCCAGGATAATCCGAAACTCACCGGCGAACGCGGCGAGGCCTTGCGCTGCCTGCTCTATCTGTATGAGCGCGACGAGGCGATATCGCTGCTAGGTGCTGGATAATTCTCAGGCGGAGAGTCGCGCGAACAAGGTCCGCCCGAATGTCCAGCAGGCGCTGGGGATCGTGGGCGAGCCGATATAGGTGATGGCCAGCACGCTCAGCGCAGCATTGGCGATCCACCACGGCCGCTCGGGCGTCGAAAATCCGAAGCCCGAACATGCGATATTCACGAAGAACGCCGCATAGGCCATCCAGACCGAAAGCCAGGGATGGCCATAGCCGGCGATCCGCAACTCGGTCACCCCGGTCACCAGAACGCTGACGGCGACGATCGCCCATACGAGTGTCGATGTCTTGATAGTGCGCATTCACCTGCCCCGGCCAAGATCGAGACGACCGCTGTCAGCGGATTCTCGGTTCACTCGACCTTCGCAGGTTGCTTCGTCACCGTTGCCGCGCGTGACTTCTTCGCCATCTCGGCCAAAGCCGCGATCTTTTTCTGCGGATCGGAACCAGGCTGCACCACGCCGGCCGACATGATCAGCGTCGCCGCGGCTTCCGCCGACATGTCGATCTCGATCAGCTTGCTCTTCGGCACATAGAAGAAAAAGCCCGTGGTCGGATTCGGAGCGCACGGCAGGAACACAGAGATATGCTCCTCTTCGCTGGGGATCTTGGTGGACACTTCCACGCTCGGCGGCTGCGAGATCAGCACCAGCGACCACATGCCCGGCGATGGAAACTCCACCATGCCGACCTTGCGGAAGCTCGATCCGTTACCGGAGAACAGCGTCTCGAACACCTGCTTCAGACCGCGATAGATCGCGCGCACCACCGGCATGCGGCCGAGCAGGTTTTCGCCGAGATCGACCAGTGAACGGCCGATCAGATTGGCGGTGAGGAAGCCGAGAAGCGTCAGCGCGACGAAAGCAACGACCAGGCCCGAGCCCGGAATGCCGTAAGGCAGCCATTGCTCCGGCCGATAGGCCTCCGGCACCAGCGGGCGCACGATGGAATCGACCCAGGTGACGAACCACCAGGTCAGATAGAACGTAATGGCGATCGGCCCCGCGACAATCAGGCCGGTGAGGAAGTAATTGCGAATGCGCGCCATGAAGCCCCGCGGGGCATCGGGCGGCAGTTCGCCCAAAGGCGGTGTCGGCGGCAGATCGGTGGGCTGCATCAATCTCTCTGCATCTGGCTGGAACGACATGCGACGGCACGCCGGCCACTCTGGTGGGTATCCTAGCAGGATTTCGCCAGTGCGGGGAAAGTCACCTTTCGGACGATCCCACAAGGATCGTCCGAAAATGGAACACAACCCATTGAAATCGTCGCAATCCCGGCTGGTCAGCCGGGACCTGCGACAATCCGGCCCTACTCTACGGTGACCGATTTCGCGAGATTTCGCGGCTGATCGACGTCGGTGCCCATCACCACGGCGGTGTGATAGGCAAGCAGTTGCACCGGCACCGCATAGACCAGCGGCGTGAAGGCGGCGGCCATGTCGGGCATCACGATGGTGACCATCGAGTCCACCGTCGCCTCTTCCGCGCCCTTGGCATCGGTCATCAGGATGATGCGGCCGCCGCGCGCGGCGACTTCCTGCATGTTGGAGACGGTCTTGTCGAACACCTTGTCGTAAGGCGCGATCACCACCACCGGCATGGTCTCGTCGATCAGCGCGATCGGCCCATGCTTGAGTTCGCCGGCGGCATACCCCTCGGCGTGGATGTAGGAGATTTCCTTGAGCTTCAGCGCGCCTTCCAGCGCCAGCGGATAGCTGGTGCCGCGACCGAGATAGAGCACGTCCTTTGACTTGGCGATATCGCGCGCAAGCTTCTCGATCTCGTGCTCGTGCGTCAGCGCTTCGGTCATCAGGCGCGGAATTTCCACCAGTCCATGAACGAGCTTCGCCTCGTCGGCATCCGACAGCAGACCGCGCGCCTTGCCGGCAGCGACCGCAAGCGCGGCGAGCGTCATCAACTGACAGGTGAAGGCCTTGGTCGAGGCAACACCGATTTCTGGCCCGGCCAGCGTCGGCATCACCGTCTCGCTTTCGCGCGCAATCGTCGAGGTCGGCACGTTGACCACGGCGAGCGTATGCATGCCTTCGGCCTTGGCATAGCGCAGCGCCGCCAGCGTGTCGGCGGTCTCACCGGACTGCGAGATGAAGATCGCCAGATCGCCCTTGCGCACCGGTGCTTCGCGGTAACGGAATTCGGAGGCGACATCGACTTCGACGGGCAACCGCGCAAAGCGTTCGAACCAGTATTTCGCGACCCAGCCGGCGAGGCTCGCAGTGCCGCACGCGGCGATCGAGATGCGCTGGATGTCATTGAAATCGAACGGCAGCTCGGTCGGCAGCAAAATCCGCTCGCTCGCCATGTCGACGTAGCGGGCCAGCGTGTGACCGACGACTTCCGGCTGCTCGTGAATTTCCTTGGCCATGAAGTGGCGATAATTCGCCTTGTCGACCATGAATGCCGACGCGCCCGACTTCAGCACCTCGCGCTTGGCGGGATTATTGCTCTCGTCGAAAATCTCGCAGCCCTTGTGGCTCATCACCACCCAGTCGCCATCCTCGAGATAGCAGATGTCATCGGTGAACGGCGCCAGCGCGATGGCATCGGAGCCAAGATACATTTCGCCATCGCCGAAACCGACGGCCAGTGGTGAGCCCTTGCGCGCACCGACCATGAGGTCGTCGTGATCCTTGAACACGAAGGCAAGCGCGAAGGCGCCCTTCAAGCGCGGCAGCGCCTGCTTCACGGCGTCGACGGGCTTCGCACCTTTCTTGACGAAGGAATTGACGAGATGCGCAACGGTCTCGGTGTCGGTCTCGCTGGCGAACACCGCACCCTGCTTCTCGAGTTCGATGCGCAATTCACGGAAATTTTCGATGATGCCGTTATGCACGACCGCAACGCCATCGGCGGCGTGGGGATGCGCATTGGCTTCGGTCGGCTTGCCGTGGGTCGCCCAGCGCGTGTGGCCGATGCCGACATGGCCGGCCAGCGGCTCCTTGCCGAGCTTGGCTTCGAGATTCTTCAGCTTGCCTTCCGCACGTCGCCGCGTGACTTCGCCGTTTTCCAGCGTCGCGACACCTGCGGAATCGTAGCCGCGATATTCGAGCCGCTTCAGCGAATCCACGATCTGCTCAGCGACCGGTTTACGCCCCAGAATTCCGACGATGCCGCACATGCGCGAAGTGATCCCCAGTAAAAATCGTAAAGTTGTCCCGTATGGTCAGGACGTTTTTCCGGAACCCTCTTAGCGAGAATCTCGAATGCCTTGGTACTCAATAATTATTGCCGATTGAGACAAGTTGACGGGTCTCAGCGGCGATTTTGCTCCAGGCGTTTAACAAAGCCTCAACATTATTCCTGAAGACTCTGATGCGGAATGGAGTACTGATCATGTGGGAGCCGCGCAATCCGAGAGAGCCGCGATCCATCGCAGGGATCAGGCTGCGTCAGATCGAGATGCACAATAGCCGCCTCGCCCATTGGCCGCCGCCGATGCGCGACACCGTGACGCCACCGGCCCACGAGCCTCCACCCAACCCCAATATCCTGCCTGACGAGCCGGTCAAGGCGCCACGTCGCAACTGGTTCCTGAAGCCCAAATCCGGCAAGTAGCGCCGCTTCCCGGACGTGTCACTTCGATTTCTTCAGCCCCGCATGCTTGTCGCGGAAGCGCTTGCCCCAGCCTTCGTTCGTCGCAACCGCGTTGCGCTCTACCGCCAGTGCATCGTCCGGCACATCACGGGTGATCACCGACCCCGAGCCGATATAGGCCCCGCTGCCGATTTTCACCGGCGCAACGAGTGACGAGTTCGAGCCGACAAACGCCCCGGCGCCGATGATGGTCTTCGCCTTGTTGAATCCGTCATAGTTGCAGGTGATCGTGCCCGCGCCGATATTGGCGCCAGCGCCAATCTCGCTGTCGCCGATGTAGGTGAGGTGATTGACCTTGACGCCCGCCGCCAGTTTCGCAGCCTTCATCTCCACGAAATTGCCCACCCGCACGCCCTCGCCCAGCGAGGTCCCTGGCCGCAATCGCGCATAGGGACCGACCGAAACCTTCTTGCCGATGTCTGCCTGAACGATGTGGGAGAAGGCGTGGATAACCGCGCCATCGGCGATGCTGACACCCGGACCGACCACGACATATTGCTCGATCATCACGTCCTTGCCGAAACGCGTATCAGCGGACAAATGCACCGTCTCGGGCGCGACGATGGTGACGCCTGCATCCAGCGCTGCCGTGCGCAAGCGGGCCTGCATGATAGCTTCGGCTTCAGCAAGTTGCGCCTTGGTGTTGATCCCGCGAACCTCGTCCTCGTCGGTCTCGATGACGGTTGCCTTGAGCCCCATGCTGCGAACAATCTCGACCGCATCGGTCAGGTAGTACTCGCCCTTGCTGTTGGCCTTGCCGATCTTCTCGATCAGGGCGAGCGCCGACTTGCCGGCAAAGGCCATGACACCGGCGTTGCAGAGGTCGACCTTGCGCTCGGCCTCGCTTGCATCGGCCTGTTCACGAATGGCTACGAGTTCGCCGGCATCGACAAGCAGCCGTCCATAGCCGGTCGGGTCCTGCGCGCGAAAACCGAGCACCGTCAACGCAGCGCCGTCCTTGAGTGGCGCCCGCAACCGCTCGAAAGTCGCGGCCGAGATCAGCGGCGTATCGCCGAACGCAATCAAGAGATCGTCGGCGCCCTTCGCGATGGCCTCCTTCGCGGCCAGCACGGCATGAGCGGTGCCCAGCCGTTCGCGCTGCACGAATGTCGATGCATCGCTGCGGACACGCGTGGCCTCCGCGGCAACGTCCTCGCGATCCGGCCCGACCACAACCGCAAGCGCAGCACCCGGCCCTTGTGGCGCTGCCATCAGCACATGCGCGAGCAGCGACTGGTTCGCCACTTGATGCAGCACTTTCGGCAACGACGATCGCATCCGCGTCCCCTCGCCGGCCGCGAGTACGATCGTAAGGCTGGTCCTGCCGGTCATTGCAAAGTCCTCGTTTCCACTGTGCCGACGTCATAGCGGCTTTTCGCCGCCGCCGGAAATCGCTTTCCTGCACGTCGTGGCTTCACGACGTCAGGTTGGCGACGGTTTCCTGATAATGTCGGATCGTGATTCGGGGCGACGGGACGACGCAGACGTCGGATGGCTGACAAGCGCGACCAATGGGCGGACTCCTTCTCAGCCGAGCCGCAACGCGGCTGGCTGACGGGATTTCTTGCAGATGAAGATAGGGGAACCCGGCGCCTGATGTGGCGACTGGGCTCTTGGGGCG
>NZ_JBIISY010000061.1:0-29580 GCF_044340795.1 Tardiphaga sp. | reverse complement strand
CGGCAGTGTCCTGATCGATGCGATGCGCCACCACCATGTCGAGGCGCTCGTCGATCAGCTTGGCGATCATCGCCGGTGCGCTGGCCGCATCATAGGTCGCGTCGCCATCGACCAGCACATAGATGTCGGCGTCCACATCGGCGAACATCCGGCGCACCACATGGCCCTTGCCCTGATGTCGCTCGCTGCGCACATGGGCGCCGGCAGCGCTGGCAATCGCCACGGTGTCGTCGGACGAGTTGTTGTCATAGACATAGACCTCCGCCATCGGCAACGCCGCGCGAAAGTCATGCACGACCTGCGCAATGGCGGCGGCTTCGTTGAAACAAGGCACCAGCACGGCGATGCGGATGGTGGCTTCCGTCATCGGGCAGGCTGTCCTTCTGTTGGCGTTGCGACGTATTCAGTCTCGTCATGCATCGTCGCCATGTAGCGCTGGGTGGCGACAAACAGGCCCCACATCAGGCCAAGCATCAGCCAGAAATGGCGCCAGTGATCGGTGTCGATGATGAAGGCTTCGCCCACCGTGCCGAGATAGGCGGAGAACACCGCGAGATATGGGCGCTGCCATGGCGTGCGTACGAAAATATAGCGAAAGCCGATAAAGGCTGTGGTGAAGACGAGTGCGGGATAGAAAATGCCGGAGATCCAGCCGCCGGACATGAAGGCGTTCAGATAGGAATTATGCGTGTCTTCGGGGAAGAACTTGCTGAATTGCAGCGGCCCGATGCCAAGCGGCAGATCGAGCGCCATCTGCGCGCCGAGCAGGTGGCGGCCGAAGCGGCCGAAGCGGCCTTCGTCATATTGCTGGTCGAAGGAGGCGCGCTGCTGGAACATGTCGCGGATGAAATCGAATTGCAGCAGGATCACCAGCACCAGTGCCACGGCGACAACCGCAGCGATGGCCATCATGATGATGCGCGAACGCTGGCGATAGGTCTCGCTGGTCAGGGTCATCAGCAGCAGCATGAAGGCCGCGGTGAGCGCGAGCAGGCCCCAGGCCGCGCGCGAGAACGCGAGCAGCAGCGCTAGCGTGATGATGCCGAGCAATATTGTGGAGCGTAGCGAGCGACCGAACGCGTCGCTGACCACGCTTTGCAGGCAGAACAAGGCGGGCAGCACCAGGAAGGCGCCAAACACGTTGGGGTCCTTGAAGGTGCCGGCGGCGCGGCCATAAAGCGTGAAGAGTTCGCCGGGCGTGAGCCTGAGATAGCCAGCGATGCCGGCCAGCGAGGCGATCACGGCGCCTGCGATCAGGCCGGAGCGCAGATAACTGAGCCGCGCAGCGGTGTTCTCGGACACCACGAGCGCGATCAGGACAGCGGTGATGGCGAGATACCAGGATGTCAGGATCCAGGTGACGACCACCTTCTGGTCGAGCAGCGGAACGGCGCAGATCGTGTAGCCGAGATTGACGGCGAACAGCAGGAGCGCCAGCGGCATGAAGGCGAGACGCATGCGCAGCCCGGTGGCGACGAACACCACGAGAGAGGTCAGCGCGAAGATTTCATAGGGGCTCGGCTCGATGAAGACGATGGCGCCGCCCAGCCCCATCAGCCACAGCAAGACGTGCTGCAGCGTCGCCACGGCAGGGATCGCCGGCGCCGCATGGGCATGGTCGCTGGACGCGTACAGGGTCATGCCGCGATCCTAGCGGGAGCGGGTTGACGAGAGGTGTAGGGGCGGCGGTGCCGTAGGGCGGATGAGGCGCAGCCGTAATCCGCCGCGGAGTGGCAACTATGAACTCGGCCGGCGGATTACGCTTCGCTCATCCGCCCTACGGGCCGCGAGTTGGCCTCAATACGCGTTCTCGTTCTTGGTCAGCATCGAGATCGGCGTGCGGAACATGATGTAGGCATCGAACAGCACCGACCAGTTCTCGATGTAATAGAGATCGAACTCGACGCGCTTCTGGATCTTCTCCTCGCTGTCGACTTCGCCGCGCCAGCCATTGACCTGGGCCCATCCGGTGATGCCCGGCTTGACGCGGTGGCGGGCGAAATAGCCGTCGACGGCTTCATCGAGGAGCTGGCTCTGCAGCTTCTGCTGCACTGCATGCGGGCGTGGGCCGACCAGCGACAGATTGCCCTTGAACACCACATTGAACAGCTGCGGCAGCTCGTCGATGCTGGATTTGCGAATGAAGCGGCCGACGCGCGTGACGCGCTTGTCGCCCTTGGTCACCACGGTCTTGGCCAGGGGGTCGGCTTGGTCGTGATACAGCGAGCGAAACTTGAAAACGTCGATGCGCTCATTGTTGAAGCCGAAACGCTTCTGGCGGAACAGCACCGGGCCGGGGCTGTCGATCTTGATGGCGAGGGCGATGATTGCCATGAAAGGCAGCGCGCAGATTAGGGCGATGCCGCCGACCACATGGTCGAACAGCCATTTCATCACCAGATCCCAGTCGGTGATCGGCGCCTCGAACACGTCCAGCGTCGGCACGTTGCCGAGATAGGAATAGGAGCGCGGGCGGAAGCGCAGCTTGTTGGTGTGTGCGGACAGGCGGATATCCACCGGCAGCACCCACAGCTTCTTCAGCATCTCGAGAATGCGGGTTTCAGCCGAGATCGGCAGCGCGAACAGGACGAGGTCGACGCGGGTGCGGCGCGCAAATTCGATGATGTCATCGATCTTGCCGAGTTTGGGTGCGCCGGCGATCGTGTCCATCGACCGCTTGTCGTTGCGATCGTCGAATACGCCGAGGATCTGGAGGTCGGAATCTTCCTGCGATTTGAGTTCACGGATGAGCTGCTCGCCGTTCGCGTCGGCGCCGACGATCACGGTGCGGCGGGCGAGGCGGCCCTGCTGGGCCCAGCGGATGATCAGCGCGCGCAGCACGGCGCGCTGCGCGATCAGCGCGACGAGGCCGATGATGAAGAAGGACGACAGCCAGACGCGCGACACCGCGCCGCCGAATTTGGCGAAGAACGAGACGCCGATGAACAGCAGGAACACGAAGGCCCAGGCCGACACCATGCGCGTCAGTTGCCGCACGCGTCCGCGAAACATCTGCAGGTGATAGATGTCGGCAGCTTGGAAACAGGCCACGGCCACGGCGGACAGCGCCAGAATGCCCGCCACATATTCCCAGATGAAACCATCGGTACGGGCCACATAAGCGATGTAGCAGGCGGTGCCGACGACGCTGAGCATCAAGAAATCGATGGCACGCACGGCGCCGGTGATGACCACGGGCGAATAGGCTGAGCGGACCTTTTGTTCGACAACGGCGAGTGCTTCGGGCGTCAGTCTGCGGCGACGTTCGACCTGGCGCGGCGCTGATCCGTCGGTCGCGGCAGCGTCGATCATTGAGCGAGCGTTGATCGGGTCCAAAATCGAATTCCCGTACTTGCGAGGCGTGCGACGATGATCTGTCGAGCCTACTCCTTTTTCCGCCGAATTAGCGGACAAATCGGAAGAATTCGTTACAAGTTAATGAGAGTTAATGATTCGCAAACGCTTCGCGGTATCCCGCGATCACGCCTGCCACCATGGCATCCTGTGAAAACTCCCGCTGGATGCGCTCGCGCAGTATCATGGCACGCGCACGTGTTCCGTTGAGATCACCGAGTGCAGTTTTGATCGCATCCGCCATGGCGCCGGCATTGCTTGGCGTGAACAAGGCGTCGGTGTGTGGGCCGAAGATTTCCGGAATGCCGCCGACATTGGCGGCGATCATCGGCACGCCAGCGGCGCCGGCCTCGATCACCACATAGGGCATGCTGTCGCCACGCGACGGCACCACCAGCAGGCGTCCCTTGGAGAAGCCGAAGCGCGGCTTCACATGGCCGATGAAGCGCACCGCACCGCCGAGGCCGAGGCGTTCGATCTGCGCCTTGAGGGCATTGGTCTCTTCGCCGTCGCCGCCCAGTGTGAGCGTGACCGCGTGTCCATCGGCGCGTAGCCGCGCCACCGCATCGACGAGAAGATCGGCGCCCTTGATGCGGCGGAATTCACCGACATAGCAGATGTCGGTGGCATCGTCGGCGAGTTCGACGGGATCGAATTCGCCTGACGTCACGCCGTTGAAGACGCATTTCACAAGACCCGATGGCGTGCCGATCATGCGCTGATAGGTGTCGCGGGCGAAGGCGCTCTCGAACAGGAACAGTTCGGTGCGATTCATCAGTCCGCGCTCGAGGCGGCTGTAGAACGCACCTTTCGGCGTGTTCTGCGGATAATGCAGCGAGCCGCCATGGGGCGTGTAGATACGGATCAGGTCCCTGGCATGGCCCTTGAGGCGCACGAAGGCGCCGGCCTTGGCGCCGTGGCCATGCAGCACATCCGGCTTCAGACGGCGTACCAGGCTCATGAACTTGAACCAGATGGTGAAGTCGGTGGGATCGGGCTCGCGCTTGATCGGCAGGCGATGGATGCCGAGCCGCATGCGCGGGGCGATGTCAGCCAGCGCCAGATCGGCGCGTTCGCCGCCGGTGAGGCTGTCGGCGAGGATACCGACCTCATGGCCGCGATCGGCCTGGCCGTTGGCGACATCGATGATGTGACGGAAGATGCCACCGACGGGGGCGCGCACGGCGTGGAGAATGCGGAGCGGCTTGTCCGTGGGGATCATGAGCGAAACCAGCTTTCGCCGGGGAGGGCGCGAGCCGCCCTGAACCGGAAATTCCTGAAGCAATTAAGCTCAATAAGCGGCATCGCCGTTAAGAAAGCGTGAGGCCACGGGATTCGCTCATGCCGAGTCCTCGCCGCAGGGGCGTCAACTTGCGCGATTAACCGGCCGGCAACCTTAATCGCATTTAATCGATTCTGTTGAGTAGGCGCTGTGGCGTTCGGTAGGGGTATGCGATGCGTTGGCCGTTTGGGCGTGCAGGTAAGAGTGATGCGTCGGTTGATCAGGCCAGCATGGCGCCCGCTGCAGAGACGCCCGTCTCGCCATTGAAGGCGGCATTCAGTTCCAGACGGAAGCAGACGGTGGTGGAGGAACGCGTGACGTCGACGGCGTCGTCGTCATCCGTGCCGCCGCAGCTCGGTGACATCGATCTCGGCGCCCTCGGCCGGGTTCTGCTGCGCAAGCGGATGTGGGTAATCGTGCCGACATTGATCGCCGCCATTGGCTCTGCCGTTCTCGTCAACATGATCACCCCGCGCTACAAGTCGGAATCGCGCATCCTCATCGATGGCCGTGAAAACATCTTCCTGCGGCCGAATGGCGAGCGCAGCGAAGAGCGCAGCACGCTGGATGCGGAAGCCGTGGCCAGCCAGGTGCAGCTGGTGCTGTCGCGCGATCTCGCGCGTGAGGTCATCAAGAAGAACAAGCTGGCCGAGCGCCCGGAATTCGATCCGGTGCTGCGCGGCGCGCAGCCGTGGAAGTCGCTGCTGGCACTGATCGGTGCCGCGCGCGATCCGTTCTCGATGACGCCCGAAGAGCGCGTGCTGGATTCCTACTACGAGCGGCTCACGGCGTTCGCCGTCGACAAGTCGCGCGTCATCGTCGTCGAATTCCAGTCGGCCGATCCCGATCTCGCCGCCAGGGTCGCGAATTCCATCGCCGACGGCTATCTCGTGATGCAGCAGGCGGCGCGCCAGCAGCAGGCCAAGGCGGCCGGGCAGTGGCTGTCGGGCGAGATCGACGATCTCCGCAAGAAGGTCAATGACGCGGAATCCCGCGCCGAGGATTTCCGCTCGAAGTCGAGCCTGTTCATCGGCACCAACAACACGTCGCTGTCGAACCAGCAGCTCGGCGAGATCAACAGCCAGCTCAACAATGCGCGTGCGCTGAAGTCGGACGCCGAATCCCGGGCGCGGCTGATCAAGGAAATGCTGCAGACCGGCAAGCCGATCGAATTCTCCGAAGTGCTGAACTCCGATCTGATCCGCCGGCTGTCCGAACAGCGCGTGACGCTGCGTGCGCAGCTTGCCGAACAGTCCTCGACGCTGCTCGATGCGCATCCGCGCATCAAGGAGCTGCGCGCGCAGCTCGGCGATCTCGACAAGCAGCTGCGTGACGAAGCCGCAAAACTCTCGCGCTCGTTCGAGAACGATGCGCGCGTCGCCGCCGGCCGTGTCGATGGCCTTACCAACAGCCTCGAACAGCTGAAGCGTCAGGCCTCCAGCAGCAACGGCCAGGACGTGCAGCTGCGTGCGCTGGAGCGGGAAGCGAAGGCGCAGCGCGACCTGCTGGAATCCTATCTCGCCAAGTATCGCGAGGCGACCACGCGCGAGAATATCGATGGTGCGCCGACCGATGGCCGCATCATCTCACGCGCCATCGTGTCGAACACGCCGGCCTATCCGAAGAAGCTGCCGATCGTGCTGATCACCACGCTGGCGACGCTGATGCTCACCGCAGGCAGCATCGTCACCGGTGAATTGCTGCGCATGACGGCGCCGCAGGGACCGGTGTCCGGCCAGTCGCGGGTGACACAGGCATCGCGCCGCGTCGAGCCGGAGATGTCGTCGCCGGCCGCGCCGGTTGCCCCTCATGTTCCGGGACCGGTGGCATCGGCGGACGTGCCCGAGCCTGCGCCGGTCGTTGCCCCCGTGCCGGTGACGCCGGCACCCGAGGCGCCTGCGCCCGTCGCTGTGGCGCCGACGGTCGTGCCCGTTGCCGAGCCGGCTCCGCTGCAGGCGGCTGTGCGCGACAGCCATCCCGAACTCGCGGCGGGTGTCACCGAGATCGAGCAGCTCGCACGTGACCTGCGTGCGGCCGGCCCGAGCGCACGAAAAATCACGGTGCTCGGCACCGGCCATAATGACAGCATCTCTCTCACCGCGTTGACACTGGCCCGCATTCTGGCGCGCGACGCCAAGGTGGTGCTGGTCGATCTGTCCGCGGCCTCGCCTACGCTGAAGGCGGTGTCGAACGATCCGGCGGCCCCGGGCCTGGCCGAGCTGATGCTGAGCGAGGCCTCGTTCGGGCAGGTGATCACCAAGGACCGCATGTCGGCGCTGCATCTGGTGATGGCTGGCCGTGCCGGTGCGGATCGCACGCTGCTGCAGTCGCCGCGCCTGCTCATGGCGCTCGATGCGCTGCTGCGCGTCTATGATCACGTGCTGCTCGATGCCGGCACCGCCGCCGATCTGCCGGCGGGCATGCTCACCGCCCAGGCGCGCGCCATCGTGGTGCCGGAAGCCGGCATGGCGATGGAAGCCCGGGAGCGCATGGCCGAAGAGCTGAAGGCCGTTGGCTTCGACGATGTGCGCATGTTGCGCTCGGTGGCGGAAGCGCCGAATGGCGACGAGCCCAATGGCCATGGCCCGCGTGTGGTGGCCGCCTGAAGCTGAGCGCGGCGCTCAGGCGCGCCGCGCTTTCCCGAGCGGAAGCGATTGCGCCAGTCGCCATGGACCACCGAGATATTCGAATATCTCGAGACCTTGGACCGATCCCGCGCGCATCTGAAACGCCCGCGTCATTTCTGCATGCAGCTCGCGTGCATTGTCCGCAGTGGTCTTGTTCTGGATCGTCACATGCGGCGTCCAGCGCTGGTCATCCTGCCGCGACAAGCCATCACCGATGGCGGCTTTCACATCGGCCCGCAAACGTTCGAGCTCCGGTGATGTTACACCGATGGCGTTGCCGAAGCCGAGAAACATCACATGGTCGAATTGCAGCGGGATGGGCTCGGCCGGCAACGGCACAGTATGCAGGCGTGAGACCTGTTGCGGCGACAGCCGGTGAAACATGGTGAGATGCGCCGACAGCACATTCCGCTCCGGCGGAAAATGCGCCCGCCGGAGCCCGTCGAGCCAGGCCAAACTCCCGGTGTCCAGCTCTGCCGTGAGGATGAAGACAGGCTCGGTCATGGCGCGACGCGAAGCGCGTGACGCCATGGAGCGCGCTCAGTCAAAGCCGACGAACCGCGTCGCTTCCGCCACTGACTTGCGTTCCGACACCACGGCATTGGCGGGAAACGTATCATCGGGCCAGCCGAGCGCGATGCTCTTCATGATGATCTGGTCGTCGGCAATGCCGGCATGTTCGCGCACCACCGGCGACTGCATGATGCCCTGGCTGTTGATCACCGCGCCCAGTCCGCGCGACCAGGCGGCATTGACGAGGGCGGTGGCCACGGCGCCGCAATCGAACGGCGTATCGTCGCTGCCGTCGAGTACGCGATCATAGGTCACGATGATGCAGACCGGCGCGTCGAACTGGCGGAAGCCACGCAGTACCCAGTCCTGCCGCATCTCCTTGTCGTCGCGCGCGATCCCCATCGCCGCAAACAGCTGCTTGGCGACGCCGACCTGGCGGTCGCGGTGATGGCCGGCGAAAGGCTGCCCGGTGCGGAATTCGCGTGATTGCGGAATGCCGGCCACCATCCGCTCGGTATTGCCGGCGCGGATCCGGTTCAGCGGCTCGCCGGTGATGACATAGAAATTCCACGGCTGGGTGTTCATCGACGACGGTGCGCGCATCGCCAGATTGATGATTTCCTCGATCAGCTTCTGCGGGACCGGATCGGGCTTGTAGCCGCGAATGCTGCGGCGGCCGAGAATGACGTCATCGAACTGCATGGGCGTGAAGGCTCCCGGGGACGTTTGTTGATTGGCCGGGATATTCGGGCTTTCCCGGGGCGGGCGCAAGTTTGCAGTGAGGGCCGTAGGATGGGTTGAGCGAAGCGATACCCATCATCCCATGCACCCGGCCGTGATGGGTATCGCTGCGCTCAACCCATCCTACGCTATCCTCACGGCATCAACTCGATGCCCGCGGCCGAAACGATCTTGCGATGGATGTCGAGCTGCTGCTTGACCATGTCGCCGAGTTCTTCCGGCGTCGAGGGCGTCAGCGTGATGTCCTGCTCCAGCATGCGCTGCTTGACTGCCGGATCGCTCATGGCCTCGCGAAACGCCTTGTTGAGGGTCGCGATGACGTCCGAAGGCATGTCGCGCGGGCCGAACACGGCGGCCCAGGCGGTGATCTTGAGATCGGGAAAGCCGGCTTCCGCCATGGTCGGGATGTCCGGGTATGACGGGCTGCGCTGTTCGAGAATGGTGGCGAGCGCGCGCAGCTTGCCTTCCTTGACGTGCCCCATGCCGATCCCCGATGTGGCCATCATGATCTGGATGCGGCCGGTGATGAGATCGGTGATCGCCGGCGGTTCGCCGCGATAGGGGACATGGGTCATGTCGAGGCCGTTCGCCATCGCCAGCGAGGCCACCGACAGGCGGCCCGTGGTGTTGCCCGAACCATAGGCGAGCTTGCCGGGATTGGCCTTGGCATAGGTGATGAACTCGCTGAGCGTCTTGGCCGGAACGTCGCTGTTCACATAGAGGAAGAAGTTGTAGCGGCCGATATTGACGATCGGCGTGAAGTCGGCAGCGACGTCATAGGGCGGCGCCTTGCGCAGGGCGGGCACGCCGGACATGGCGCTGTTGGACGCCAGCATGATCGTGTAGCCATCCGGCGCGCTGCGCTTAACCTCGGTGGCGGCGATGGCACCGTCGGCGCCGGTCTTGTTGTCGATGATGAACTGCTGGCCGAGCTTCGCCGAGACGCTGTCGGCGAAGACGCGCGCGATCGCATCGGTGGAGGACCCGGCGGGGAGGGGCACGATCAAGCGGATCGGCCGTGTTGGATAGTCGGCGGCAAGTGCCGGCGTGATGCCGAGCAGCATGCAGGTCGCAATCAGAATATTCCGCAAGACGGTGTCCTCTCCCTGATGTTTTGAGGCATAGGGGGGACACCGCCGCGTGGTGTCAAATACTTTGTTGCGAAAGCTATCCGCGGTTGCGCGAGCGGATCATGTAGCTGTCGAATGTCTGCTCGGCGACCTGCCACCACAGATACTGATCGTTGCGATAGGCCTGCACCGCCTCGATGGTTTTCTTGAAGTCGGCGTTCTTCGCGGAAATCTCGGCCCACAGTTCGTTGGTCGCCTTCAGGCAGGCATCCATCATGTCCACGGGATAGGGCTTGAGCTGCGTGCCGCTGGCTACCAGCCGTTTCAGCGCCGCCGGATTCTGCATGTCATAGCGTGCGCTCATCCAGAGATTGGCCTGGGCCGACGCGCTCGCGATGACGGATTGATAATGCTTCGGCAGCTCGCGCCACTTGTTGAGATTGACCATGTTGTGCAGCATGGCGCTGCCTTCCCAGAAGCCCGGATAGTAGTAGAATTTCGCCACCTTTTGCAGGCCGAGCTTCTCGTCGTCATAGGGGCCGACCCATTCGGCGGCATCGATGGTGCCTTTCTCGATGGCGGGATAGACGTCGCCGCCGGCCAGCTGCTGCGGCACCACGCCGACCTTCTGCAGGATCTGGCCGGCAATGCCGGCGATGCGCATCTTGAGGCCATTGAGGTCGGCAACGGACTTGATCTCCTTGCGAAACCAGCCGCCCATCTGGGTCCCGGTATTGCCGGCGGGATGGCCGATCACGTTCACCTTGGCGAAGAACTCGTTGCCGAGCTGATCGCCGCCACCCTGGTACCACCACGAATTCTGCATCCGTGTGTTCAGCCCGAATGGCACCGCCGTGTAGATTGCAAATGTCGGGTCCTTGCCGACATAGTAATAGGCGGACGTATGCGCGATCTCGACCGTGCCGGTGGAGGCCGCGTCCAGCGCCTGCAGGCCCGGCACGATTTCGCCCGCCGCAAAAGGCTGGATCTGAAACTTGTTGTCGGTCATCTCCGCCACGTATTTGACGAAGACCTCAGCGCCGCCATACAGCGTGTCCAGCGATTTCGGGAAGCTAGAGGTGAGGCGCCATTTCAGTTCGGGCGAGGACTGCGCGATGGCCGGCGATGCAACACTGCCAGCGGCGACCGCGCCGACAGCCGACATCTTCAGGAATTGACGACGTTTCATGGATGTTTCCCCTGAGCGAGCGGTGCGCTCGTTATTGTTGTTCGTGCGCCGATCTTCGACGCAGTCGTGCGGGGAGTAAAGCTGCGCTGCGGGATGACGCGCCCTGGCTTGCTGCCAGCGGCGCCGCCGGCCTAGTCTCGGCGCAATCCGATCAACAACAGGCACACCGATGACCGCATATCCCCCCGAACCTCCGATGTCCTTTGACGGCGTGACGCTGACGCCGCAGAAGGAGGTGGTCCGCGCCTTCTACAAGGACATGTGGGACCATGCGGATGTCAGCCTGATCCCGAAGCTCTTCCATGCAGACTTCACCTTCCGCGGATCGCTCGGGCCGGTGCTGGTCGGGCATGCGCAGTTCGCCGACTATGTCCGCTGGGTCACCGGCGCCCTGCAGAACTACACCACCGATATCCTGGTCATGATCGAGGAGGGCAATCGCGTCGCCGGCAAGGTGTTCTTCCACGGCATCCAGCGCGAGGCGATGTTCGGCAATCCGCCGACCGGCAAACATGTCGGCTGGCTGGGCGCACCGATCTTCACCTTCGACGGGGCGCAGGTGCGCGACCTGTTCGTGCTCGGCGACATCTATGGCCTGCTCGGGCAGATCCGGACCGACGGCATGCAGGGCAACGAGTTCGCCACCTCGGCATGAGGCTCCGCGCCAAATTGTCGCGAGACACCGGCGCCGGCCGAAGTCACCGCCGCGTCACATGCCGGCACATTGTGATGCGTGCGGACGACGGCTATCGTCTGCACGCAAGGTCGTCGCAAGCAATGTCGCCTGGAACGTCCATACACGGTTTGAGTTAGGTCAGCATGGAATGGATCTCGGATCCGAACGCCTGGATCGGGTTATCGACCCTCATCGTTCTGGAAGTCGTTCTCGGCATCGACAATCTCGTCTTCATCGCGATTCTCGCGGAGAAGCTTCCGCCGCATCAGCGCAACAAGGCCCGCGTCATCGGACTGTCGCTGGCGCTCATCATGCGCCTCGGCCTCCTGGCGTCGATCTCATGGATCGTGACGCTGACGGCGCCGCTCCTGACCGTCGCCGGTCACCCGTTTTCGGGACGTGACCTCATCCTGATCTTCGGCGGTGTCTTCCTGCTCGGCAAGGGCACGATCGAATTGCATGAGCGTCTCGAAGGGCACGAGGCCAAGACCGGGACGGCGCAGGAGCATGCGGTGTTCTGGCATGTCATCGCGCAGATCGTGGTGCTCGATGCGGTGTTCTCGCTCGACAGCGTGATCACGGCCGTTGGCATGGTGCAGCACCTGTCGGTGATGGTGATCGCGGTCATCGTCGCCATGGCCGTGATGATGCTGGCCTCGAAGCCGCTGATGTCTTTCGTCAACCGGCACCCGACCGTGGTCATCCTCTGCCTCGGCTTCCTGCTGCTGATCGGATTCAGCCTGGTGGTCGAAGGTTTCGGCGTCCATGTGCCGAAGGGCTATCTCTATGCGGCGATCGGCTTCTCCGTCCTCATCGAGGCCGCGAACCAGTGGCGGCACCGCAATCGCGAGCGTCACGAGGTCGGCCTGTCGGTGCGGGACCGTACCGCGGCCGCCGTGCTCCGGCTGCTCGGCAGTCCCGCCGCGTCGCATCAGGCCACCGAGAAGGTGGCCGAGGCTCCGGTTTTCGTGGCCGAGGAAAAGGACATGATCGCCGGCGTGCTGCAGCTCGCCGAGCGCCCGGTCCGCACCATCCTGACGCCGCGCAGCGAGGTGCAGTGGCTCGATCTCGATGACGGCCCTGACGCGTTGCGCGCCGAGATCAACCGGCTGTCGCATTCCATGGTGCTGCTCTGCCGCGCCTCGCTGGACGGTTTCATCGGCGTAGCCTCGACCGCCGAGCTGCTGCGCGCCGCTACCGAGCCCGGCGAGATCGACTGGCGCGCGCGCCTGCGCCAGCCGCTGATCGTGCATGAGGGCACGACGGTGCTGCGCACCCTCGAACAGCTGCGCCAGTCGAAAGTGGCGATGGCCATCGTCATCGACGAATATGGCTCGGTGGAAGGCATCGTGACCCCGGTCGATATCCTCGAAGCCATCGCCGGCGACTTCGCCGATGACGAGGAGTCCGAGCCGGTCGAACATGCGGAGGACGGATCGCTGGTGGCCGATGGCTGGATCGACATCCATCGCTTCAGCCTGCTGATCGACCGCGACCTTACCGACGAGACCCACCGCTATGCCACGCTGAACGGCTATCTGGTCTGGCAGACCGGCAGCATACCGGTGATCGGGCAGGTGGTGCGCGCGGACGGTTTTGTGTTCGAGGTCCTGAGCATCAAGGACCGCGTGATCGAGAAGGTGCGCGTCACCCCGGACAGCGAGGCGGCGGAGGCGGGCTAGCCGTAGGGTGGGCACGCCGCGCTTTGCCCACCCACCAACCAGTCGCCTGTTTGCACGCTTGACGCGTCGTCCGACGAGAAGGTCGAAATCCGCAGGCTGACGCTAGTTCGATGGCTTGGGTGCCGATGTCAGCATGCGGATTTTCCATTGTCCGTTTTCACGGACATCCACCGCCGTCCAGATGCCCGAGACATCCAGCGCATTGCCGCTCTGGTTTTTTCCGGTCAGCCTGAAGCGCCCCATGGAGATAGCGGTGTCGGCATTGAGGGGCCAGACATTGTCAACGGTGATGTCATTTCGATCGAAGCCCGCTTTGAAGCTTTGATCATAGAACTTCGTTACATCGTGCTGACCGGCTGCGTTCACGAAGATGCCGCCGCGGGCAAAGTGGGAGGCAATCCCAGCGGCGTCTTGCTTGGCATAATGTTCGGCGAACGATGCGGCGATTTGGGTGATCGCCTGCCTGATCTCAGTCTCGGACTCGGATGCACTGGCTGGTGTGGCTGCGACGAGCAGCACGGAGCAAAGGACGGCGTATGCTTTCATGATACCCTCCCTGAATGATACTCCTCTCATCCGCCTCACGGGCGGGCGAAAAGACTAGCACGCGGCGCGCACCCTTTGAACATGCGGGTCTCGCGTCGCACAACCAGGGAGGGAGGTATCGGGCGCTAGCCTTCCTTCACCTCCCGGATCCCGAGCTTGTTGACGCGGGTGCGGACGGCGAGGGGCGATCGCTTCATGCGCAGCGCGATCTCGTTCACGCTGCGGCCATTGGCCAGCTGCAGCTTGAGCTCTTCGTCCTGCTGCGCGGTCCAGACGTGGTCGGCGGGGTCGTGGAGTTTCATGAGGCACTTTCCGTGTGCGTGGTGATGTCGCCATGTCCGGCGATCAGGCATGCCGTGGAAACGGTTGTCGTTCAACGCGTAGTATCGTCACAATGCCGGTCACGCATCAACATCCCGAAGCAGAGGTACCGCCATGGATCCCACATCTGATCACACCCTGAAAGAAGCCCCTGTTCACAGCGAGGAGCGCAGCTACGGCGCGATCGTCGCCGGCGTGGTTGCGCTGCTCTTCCTGGGCTTCGTCGTTCATGCCGCCACGCTCGCGCCGCCAGCCGACGCCGGGAAGGCGCCCGCGGCCAGCGCCGCGCCGAAAGCGGCCCACTAGTCCTTCGTCCGCCGGGCGCCTTGCCGCCAGCACGAATTCGCCTCGGCTGCGGAACCAACTGGCCGTGTCGGCCATTTTCGTTCCGTTGGGACTGAGGAGGATGCGATGAGAGGACCGGTACAGTGTCCGGACTACGGCGAGGCGCGTGCATTTGCAGGTTATCTGACGGACGGTGGCAATCCGAGCGAGGAAGCAAGGCTCTTCATCTGCCGGGAGTGCAATGTCACCGAGAAGGTGGCGATCGATGAGTCCGGTTCGATCATTTTTGAACGGCTGGACGCCATGATCCCGGCGATGAACACGCCATCGGAAGCAATTGCAGGGCCCGCCTAGTGCGGGCTTTTCTTTTGCGGACGGTGACGGGCTGACGCATGCCGGAAGACCCTCATGGTGAGGCGCCCGTGTCCGCCGTAGCGCGAAGAGCGAAGGCGGAAGCGGGCGTCTCGACCCATGCAGGCCGAGCGCTATCCGCATCGCGCCGATAGCTCTGGCATGCATCTGAAGCCGGGAACGGATCGCGATATCCGACCTTTTCCTTCCGTGTATCGAAGGATTGGAAATATGCGGAAAATCATCATCGCGTCGGCGATCGTCCTCCTGAGTTCGGCGTCGGCTTATGCGGCGCCTGACTACCCCTGGTGCCAGCGCACCAAGATGTCCGGCGGGACGCCCGACTGCTCGTTCACGTCGTTCAATCAGTGTCAGGCGTCGATCAGCGGCGTCGGCGGCGATTGCATCCGCAATCCGTGGATGGCCTATGGCCGCTATCAGGACGAGTACACGCCGAAGCCACGCCGGGTCCGCTAGCGATCCCGGCCTCGGTTGCCGGATCGGTTCACCGCGCAGATGACCCTGAAACATCCGGTGACACCTGACGGCCGCTACTTCGTTGTGCGTGGCCGCCTCTGGCGGGTCGCCGATCCCGGCCTCTCACCCGCGCGCAAGGACGAACTCGTTTCGAAATTGATGGCGGCCCGTCGCGCGGTCAAGCAGGCTAAGGCCGACGACGAGGCTGCGGAGGCTGCCGCGCATCAGGCGGTCGATCAGGCAAAGCGGGCGCTGGGTGAGCGCGGACCCGTCTGGTGGAGGGACGGGGCGCCGGATTTCAACCGGCACATAGCGAAAAGCTCACCCTATGCCCGGTGGCACGCTAATCTGCAGCGAAGACGGGGCCATGCATCAAAGCTACTATATCAGGAAAGATGAAGCCTTCTCATATCAGCGGCGCTGATGCGGATGCTCGCTACTTGTTTCGCATTCGGCCGTTCGCGTCTGGCACACCTCGTTTACCAGGATGGATTGCCACCATTCGACCATCCGGCCCTTGCATTCCGCGGCACCCAGCAGGAATAGCTGCCATCCGGCCGTCGCTACCCTGCATCCCACGCCCACCAGATGGGATGGCGGCGATTCTTCCATCGCTACCTTGCATACCTCGTCCACCGGCAGGGATGGCTACCATCCGACCGTCGCTACCTTGCATCCCACGCCCGCCAGAAGGTATTGCAACCATTCGGCCGTCGCTGCCTTGCATCCCGCGTCCGCCAGCCGGGATGGCAACCATACGTCCGTCGGATCCCTGCATCCCGCGTCCGTTATCTGGAATAGTGATGGATACTCCGTCCGATCCGGTCATCTTCCTGGGCACTTGATCCTCACTCTCGTTTAAGCAAAGCCCGCTCTTTCGATTATTCGCGCGTCGACGCGATAGATAGTTGAACTATAATCCGACCGCACGATTCCAGTCTGCAATGTACATGTAGAGGCGCTGAAACTCGCTGGGCAGGAGCATTCGATTATGTGCGATGAAGTTGCGTGCTTTCTCGATCTCGTCCATCCGCTGCTTTAACCAGTGTTGACTGGGAACGACGTCTTTAAAATGATCCCATTTCGCAATGATGATTTGAGCAAGATGTCCAAAATCTATGAATCCGAGTAGGTCGGCTTTCTCGCCTTCTAACCACGTGTCCTTGTGAGCGATCTCTCTGCGGCCTTGCGCATGTTCTCGGATTTTCGGCGGTAGCTTATCTTGCCAATCTAGTCCTTCCTTCTCTTCAAGAGCTTCTCGAATAAAGTCTCGAATTTCGTTTTCAAAACAAAATAACACTGCATAGAGGCGAGCCATTTCTAAGGCGTTGTTTCTGCGCGCAACGCCGAATGGAGCGAGAGCTTCGCGCATCAAGCTTTCTTCTGTCTCGCTTGTGTTCGCGCCGATCTGGATGCCGGCACGTCGAAACAAATCTGCTTCGGCCTCAAACATCAGGCCGCGAAATAAGAAATTCCGTACACCATCTCTAGTCAATCAAATGCTCCTTCAAGGATTTGAAGATGGCATTGTAGACTTCGACATCCTTGGTGGCCGGAAGGTGTATTTGAATGTTGTAGTGAAGGCTTCTGGTTAAGGAGTTACCTGATGGTTGCGGTTCAGGAGGCGCCTCGTGTGTAGAGAATGTGTCTTGTTTCGATAAGTTGGCTATTTCTGCGGGGATAGATGAAGTTGATTTTTGAGAAATGTCAGCGATTGATAGCAACCCAAAGAATGTCTTTGTCATCAGGCCAGCCACGTTGTCGCTAGCGTTGTGGAAACTCTTAAATTTTCCTTCCACCGCGTTTTTATCTGCTGCAGTTGGGTGCTCTTTTATAAGGAAGATGTCTGAGTATGCCTCGCGAATTGCTTGGCCCAGAATTTCTTTCGACCGCGAGTGGTCGCGATACTCTTGATAGCGAGCAGTCGGATTCCCATCGGCTGTCAAAAAACCAAGAGCTTTGAGCAAGGGAATGAAAGCTCGGTCGTTTGTCGAATTAAAGCCCCAGTCCTTGAGCAGTTGGTTTGTAAAACGGGCTGGAGCTTGGCCGTCCTGAATTTTGCGGAAGAAGTCAGGAATTCTGTTCGTAGGTAGAACGTAGGCATTTGTCAGTGACATCGCCACTCGCCGATCCTGTTGCGCGCCTTTTAGTTGTATTTAAAAAGATGTTACCGCCATTAAAAAGTCAAGGGCGGCGATAATCGCCGCCCTTGATCACTTAGTTGCTTAGTCGTCGGGATGTGAGGAGCAGTCAGAGTCGTCCATCGCTTTTGCGATAAAGCCTGTGAAATAAGGGGTTTCGTGATCTGCTGATTTACGATTCTGTCCATCTTGGATCGTCAGAATTGTCCATCGGAGAGATCTGCGGCCTCCAACTCGATCCTCGAAGGAAAAAAAAGGGAGGCCGGTGAGGGCCTCCCTTTGCGTTGAATGTCTTTGTGCGCTCGCGTCAGCCGAGATCGACTTCGTCGCGGCGATAGAAAGTCGCGTTGACGGGTACCGAAAACTCAACGGGCATCACGCCTTTCGCCTGCAGCGAACGGTTGATCGCATTCATGTGTGATCCCGTTTCCTTCGACAGCGCATGCAGGCTTACGTACCGCTTCCGGAAGCGATCGAGCTCGTCATGGGTGATGATCCTGGTTGGAATACGGGTGAGCGGATCGAACGCGGCCTGAACGTCGATCGCGCCGGCCTCGATCAGCTGCTCCATGACGCGCCAATTGGTCTTTAGGACGTCCGCCGCGACCGTCGCCACGGGCAGGCCCGGGAGGTCGTCCGACTTCGTCGCGGTTTTGACCTCTTCGATGTCGACGAGAAGGGCATCGAACCCGGACTTGCCTTCCAGGCGCCCGACCCATGTCAGACCGCCCTCGAGGATGAGGCGGATGATCGTCCCCGACGGCCGGTAGGATCGCTTGGCCGCCTGTGCGATCGGTGCGGTACCTCCCGGTGTGGCGGAAACCGGGTCTGCGGACGATGTGAGCCTGGTCATCAGAGCGTCGATCTCCGACTTCAGGCAGAAATTGTTCATTCCCGCCCCGGCGGCGTGAAGCGGGATGAAGCCATCGTCTATGAGGACCCTCGTCATTGTAACGCTGGCATTGATGTAGCCTCTGACCGAGTTGCGACTGATCATATCCTGCTCGCGCCTGAAGATCCGGTCGGCGATCTGAGCGTCGAACAGAACGTCACGATCGGGTAGAGACGGATCGGAGATCAAGCCTTCCGCCTGGACGATCTTGCGCAACCGCTTCGGCGTCAGGCCGTACTCTTTCGATGCTGTGCGCACACTGTGCCACCGTCGCTCCGGAACCGGCGAGCCGAAGACGTGGTCGCCGGGACCAAGCGCGAAACGGTCCGACAGATACCCGCGGATCACCGACCGTAGGGGATCGTAGGCGGGACCGACCATGCCACCGGCTGGAACGGTGTACAGCCTGCCGAACACGCCCTGGGCGGTAGCGGCGTCGCCGGTTCGTTTGTCGAGATAGGTCCGGTGCAGGTCGGACAGGAGTGACACGACTGCACTTTCACCCCCGGCGGCGATGTCGGCACCGGCGTGACCGGCAACGTAGCGCTGATCTTCGGAGAGCTTCCTTAGGTTGGCCCGCGTGCCGAACGAGGCGACGGCGCCCATCGTCTCGGCAACGTGGCACGCCGCGAACAAGGGGAAGCCATCAAGCCAGCTGCTGGTAGGGCGTCCTTCCAGTCGGTCAGAGATGTAGGTTTCGAGGGTCGATGCCGGGCGGCGCGCTGCGGACGCGGCCAGCTTCGGCAAATTCTTCAGCGCCGACGCTACATGCTCGCACCAGTCGGGAAAGTTATGGGAGATGACGTCCTTGACGACTTCCATGAGTGCGAGCCCGTGGATTGCGCAGGTCCGGATGTTGGCGAGCGTCCACGTCATGCGCCCATAGGCGGCCTGCGACGGTGGCAGATCTGACGAAGCAATGTCGTCCGCGAGGCATTCCGGACAGATCAGGATCCTCGACCGGCGCAGATCGGCTGTCCGCAATTCCTGATCCCGGAGCGCATAGCTTCCGTCAACGCCCCTGATCTGCGTTTCGTGCATCAGGTCGGCGAAACGGACGTCGCCCAGCGTGGCCAGACGCTCGACCGCGTCGGCTTGACCGTCGATGATGCGCCGCGAGTCTAGGCCCATGTCTGCGGCGAAGGCTTTCGTGGGGCGTCCGTTGCGCGCGGCAAGGCGCGAAACGAACCAGCACGGAAATTCGTCTAGACGATAGGGTAGGCGGAGCGCCAATCCGTCGGTGATCATCGCTTTTTCCTCCGATTTTTAACGGATGGTTCGGGCGGCGCGATCTGCTTCTCTACGAATAGCGCGCTGCAATCGATTTCGTGCCAGCGCTCCGCCTTGAAGGGATTTCTGTCGAGTGAAAAAGCGGACTTTTGAGCGAAGGCGCCGGTGAAATGCTCGACCGTCAATTTGTCGTCACCGGACTTCAGGCACCGCTCTATGGCGAGATGGGTGAGGACGATGGAGTAGCCAAAGGCGCCGAGACCCGCATGTGCCAGGCGTGAATAGAAGTCACGATGGGTTTCGAGGCTTTCGTCGGCTGTCACGCCCGCGGATTTCGCGAAATCGTGGACCGCGCACCGCAGATCACCGAGCGTATCGGGCGAGATCTTCTCGAACTCCATGAAATCGAACCGCCGGAACAATTGAGGATCGAACTGCAGGAACGGCAGCACCGTATCGACCGCGGAGATCACGATCGAGATCCGGCGCGCTTCCATCGCATGCTTGAGGAGGTTAACTACCTCCTGCATGTCTTTTTCGGACAGGTGTTGCGTGACGTGCTGCAGCTCATCGATGTGCAGCACGAATTTCTTGATGAGATCGAGGCGTTCCCAGACCATTTCCCACAACCGGTGCGCGGGAAGGTCGCGTTCGATCGGATAGCCGGAGCGCCTGAGGATGGCGCGGGCGAGCTGCATGCTTGTGCAGGGGCTAGGGGCCGAGACGCTGATGAGAGGCGACGGTGACGTGGGATCGTCGTAGCCGGCGAGCACGACGTGACGGCTCAGAAACCGCCGTATGGCGCGGCTCTTTCCGACGCCGGTGGGGCCGATGATGGCGAGACCGCTCCCGACGCCGCGATTGTCGAAGCCGGCCGGGCGCGTGACGTCGTGCCGTTGCACCGCGGCACCGATGAGTTTTTCGAAGCGCTCTGCCAATACAGCATCCCGTGGCGTCCGTGCGTACTGAGCGCGCAGCTTCTCCATGACCGAGTATGTCTCGGAGCGCGAATGCTGTTCGAACAGCAAAGCGGCCGCGTCCGGTTTGCTCGACGTCGTCATCGAGTGCCTCCAAGAATAGAATGGATGTCAGACGCGCCCAGCCTCCCGGCCTCGACGACCTTGAACAGCCTCGCCACATCTGCGCTTTCGGGCCACGCGCTGCTTTCTATGATCAGCGACATGCCATGATCCTTCATGAAGAGATCGAACAGGTCATGGACATGGTCGTAAGCGACCCCGCCGGAACCAGGCTTGATGCATCCGCCCATCCACCAGACCGCAGTCACATCCACCTGCAGCAGCGACGAGTTGACGTGCGACGGGATGTCGATCAACGGCATCGGGGCAGGGATGCTGACGCCGGCTGCCGCCGCGACGGCGAGAAAGAACTGCCGCATGGTCGGTGCGGGCTGGTCGATGACCAGCAGATTTTTCCACGCTTTCGCCAAGCCAAGCGCGTCATAGATGGCCCGGTCTGTCGCGTGCCAGTCGCCGACGACCATGAGTGCGCGGCCGCGAGGCCGATTGACCGGCTCGGCAGTATCGGTTGTGGGAAGCTGAGCGTGGTTGTTGGCGATCATCGGCCACCCGCCAGGTAAGATGCATCGTCGGTGCCGAGCTCTTCGGCTGTCACCATCCTGAATTGATCTTTCAGGATGAGATTACCGATCCCGATGGGCCCGAGCGGCCGATCGACGATGAGCGAAATGCTTTGATCCTGAAGCAACCGGAACAGTTCGGCGCACAGGTAGTCCGCATGGGTCGAGGCGGTGGAGAGCTTCGTCGTCCGATACATGTCCACCACATGAAGCACCGTCTGACCGCGATGGGTCATGGTCGATCCGATCCGCCAGGCGGCACTCAACATGGTTTCGTCGCGTGACACCGTCAGATCGAGCGCGTCGGCGATGCGGAGCAGCAGATCCCTCAGCGTCTTGGCGGCATTTGCGTCGGCCCGGACGATCGTTGCGGGATCGATTCCCGCCGCACGAAACGATCGGACGACTGCGGCGTCGGCTTGGACCGCGCCTCCGAAGAGGAGCAGAGCGCGTCCCTTGGTTGTTGCGCTGTCGCGCATGATCTTGTCATGAGGCATTGAGCATCCTTCAGGCTGGCAGCGGGGCTTGTTGGAGACGGGCGTTAGTCGTCGAGCCCGTAGTCGTCGTCGCGAGCTTTGGTCGGGCGATGCTGCCCGGTCGGGTCGGTTGGAGGCGTCGAGTTTGCGACCGGAATGCCCCGGCCGAGAATTCCGCCGTCGCCATGATCGTCGTCGGCATCATCGGCATCGTCCTCGATCTGAAATCCGAGCAGGAGGCCGGTTTCGGTCTGGTCGAGTTCGGCTGCCGTGGGGCTCGTCCGATCGATGGCGACGCGGCGCATCGCATCGTCGGCCATTTTCGCGATCGCCCGAATGGATTCGTCGACGATGTGTTCGTACATCTTCGCGCCTTCCGCGAAGCGTCGCCGTAGATCACGAACGGATTCGAGCCAGGTGTCGAGGTGGACGCCACGGACGATGGTCCTGACCGACGGGACCGTGATCCAATCGTCACCGAGCCAAACGGAGACGTATCCGATGTCGTTTTCGTCAACGCGGACGCGCACCTTGGTATCGCCCAACTGACGCCGCCACCGCTGCATCTCCTCGGACTGATAGAAAAGCCCTTGGACGCGAACGCCGTTCTGGTCGAGCACGCGCTCCAACTCGACCCCGAAGATTTCGCGACGCTGGTCGCGGTTCGGCGACGGATCGACGCCGAACTTCTGCGTCAGTCGTTGCCACGCGCAGTACGGCGTCTCGCCGCAGAGACCCACGTGAGGCGTATGGTGATAGTGATCGACCACCCACCGCACGAAGATTTTCGGGACGTCTGCGCTCAAAGCCGCGGCGCGATCCTCAGCCTTGTACGCCCCTTTGTCGACCACGTTCGAGAAGCTGCGCCCCGGAAACTCTTCGATGAGGTTGGTATGCGCTGTGCCGAACACGCGCTCGATGTGGCCGCGCAGATGGCTCAGGCCAGCTGGGGCGTTTTCGTAGGTGCATTTCAGGTCGGCCAACCTGGCGCGGAACTCCTCGTCGATGAAGTTCGCCCCCGCGTCCGGCGACATGACATGGGCAGGGCCATGCATGGGCCAGTCCGACAGGCAGCCCGAAGCTTTGGCGATGTCGGTTTTGTCGATGACGGTCATCGCCAATGTGGCGATCGCGTTGGGGGTGTCAGACTTGCGGGAAAGGCGCATGCCGACGACGCAGCGCGTCGCGACGTCGATCACGACGCACGCGTAGAGCCGTTCCTTCCGCAGCGCGATCCGATCCTTCTCCGTGAAGTCGGCTCCGATGCCCAGGCCCTCCACGATCGTGTGCAGTTGGATGCGCCACTCGTCGATTTGGACGTGTTGAAGGGGGCGGTCCACGTCGAGGCCGCCGCTGTTGGCGGCGAATTTCGCGCGTGCCGCGGGGATGCCGTGTCGCGATGCGTACACCTCGAACTGGTTGAGAGCGGCGATGCGGGCGCGCAAGGTCGACTTTGCGGGCACGTCGATCGGCGACACGCCGCGGAGCTCGCGTTCCCTATTGCAGTCGCGTACTGCCACCGCCAGCAGACTGTGGACCTTCTTGATGCTCCGACGGCGTTCGTCGCAGTACAGCATCAGGTGCTCGTTCAGCAGGCGGATCGCCTCCGGGTGCATGTTCGACAGCTGGTTGCCGCAGCGCCGGTGAAGGGTGCGGAGCGCCAGCGGGTCCGCTCCGTGCTTTTCGTAGCTTTTCAGCCAGCGACGGAAGGTGCGCGCGCAGGGGCGCTTGTGGACCGTCCGAGGCTGATCGCAGCGTCCAGTGGGCGCGAAGTCGTCATCGATCGCTTTCAGCGCTATGGCGATGCTGGCGTCGGTCCGCTTGACTTTGCTGCCTTCGGATGTCTCCCGCCTCACGAACTCCGTGACGTAATGGTGGCGCCGGAAGATCTGTTTCTGCTCCGTGGGCGGGAGCTGGGCCATGGAGTTGACGCCGGCGAACAGGCGCGCTTTGGCCCGGTCTTCGTGGTACCAGCCCCGCTCGATCCGCATCGCTCCGACCTGAAGCAATTCGCGAATACGGTCGTGCGAGAAGCTTTCGTGAAGTTGGGGTGTCGTGCTCGCTTCCGCGAGGACGTATCCATCGCTGGTCTTTTCGACGAGTCTCATCTCGCGCTTGGGCCTGACGACGATCCTGTCGAGGCCGGAGATGTTGATCGGGGCAGTGTCGGGCATGGTGTATCTCCTGTCGGAGGACGTGAGAGGGCGATCGCGCTCGAAGATGTTCGGCGCGGCAGGCATCGGTTGCGCATGGGGTCGATAAAAAGCTGGATCGGACGCACGGAGCCCGATCCGGAGCGCTTAGCGGAAGTCGCGCATGGTCACGACGCGGCCCGTCGCCGGGTCGGTGACAATGTCAGCGAAAGCGACATCGAGCATCCGCTCCCAATCGAGCACGGTGATCCGCAATCCGGGCCGCAGAATGCTGAGGTGCTTTGCCGTCGCGTGAACGAAGCGGTCGCGTGCGTCGCCTTGCGTCGGGATGATGGGTTCGTAGCGGGGAATACGAAGCGGTTCGTCGTCCGCCCCGTCGAGGATGTCGCTCAAATCGTCTTCGACTTCGAAATAGCGCATGGAGTTCGTCATGATCTGATCCTTTAAATGGAGGGACGGCGGACGACGTAGCTGTCCGTGGTGAGGCGCTGCCTGGTCGCGACGGGCTGCAGCAGGCCGCTGCCAACGAGGCGGATGATCGCCCTGAAGCCCATGCCGGCCAGGCCACTGGTCTCGACGAGGTGTCCGATCCTCACTGCTCCGGTCATCCGGGCGGTGATCCGATCGATGGTTTCGTCGTGCTCGGTGACGGGAAAGCGTGCACATTGCGCGATGAGCGCCGCATTGTGCCGCTCCGTCCGGGTGAAGGCAGCGTCGGTCACGACGTGGACCTCGTCGGCGATGCCCGGTTTGAGCTGCGCGGCGATCGCCTTCGCGACGATCAGGGCTTTGCCCGCCCGCTTTGCTGGCTTCACCGCGATGAAAAGCCGACGGCCGTCGCGCATCGTCACCAGGAAGTCGAACGTGTGCGTGCGTTCAACGCCGGCGTGATCGAGGTAGGGCACCGGTGGCGGCTGGTCGACGATGGTTGCGACCTCCGGCATGGCCGCCAGCAGCCAAATCACCATCAGTTCGAGGTGGGATTCGAACACGAGCACGCGATTGCGATGGATGGTGAAGCCCCGGCACGACGAGCGCGATTTCAATGCGGGAAGACGGCTGGCGAGCGTGGGCAGCGTGGGGGGGAAGTGATCCATTTGAATCTCCGGTCATGAGGGCTGACGCGAGACGAGCGGGACCGTGCCGCGCGGAGGAATCCGGCGGGCGATCAGCGGGAGGCGAATGAGATGGACCTATCGGACCCGACGGGAGCGCGGTTCGACCCGGCTCCCGTCGGAATTCGGACCTCTGTGGCTAGGTCGAGGCCATCGCGGGGCTGACGGAACGCGACAGCGCAGCGGCGGGCAGGCTGTCCCAATCCTCGTCATGGTCGGGCATCTCGTCCAGCGCCATCTGCTCCGGGGACAGGTCCGGATCCGGCAGCGCCGGCGAGGGGTGGAGGCGAGCGTGACGATTGGCCAGCCAGAAGGGCGGGCAGGCGCTGCGATGCGTCACGGCCGCACGAACCTTCTCGACGGGGGGAATGGCAGAGCCGAAAACCGCGACCAGCGCACCATGACCCGGCGAATTGGGGTCGAAGAGGGTGCGATGGACGCCGACGGCGATGTCGCCGAATTCGCAGCGTTTGAGGGCGAGCAGCTCGGTTGAGCACATGGTTTCGCACATGTGGTCAGCCAACAGGCTTGCCAGGGCAGTCTGGCTATTGAGCAAGGGCATTGGTGTCTCCGTGGCGCGTCGATCGACACTTCGTGATCGATCGGAAGTTAGAGGTGTTATGACACCAAAGAGCAGCCTGGACTCTTGCGCGGGCCGAGGCCACGTGCCAGATTCCGATCGCCGCGAGAGAACCGGTTTGGTGACCGGCTCTCTCATCTCCGTGGCGGGTGGCGCTTCGTGGAAATCTCGCGTCACCTAAGGTTAGGGCCCATCGTTCATTTGGCGTGGACGATGGGTTTTCTTTTTGGCCGTTCGTCTCGGCCGGGGGTAAGTGTGGTGATCGGCATTCCGAGAGTCCACCCCATCGAAAGCCCGCCTGCTCCTAAAAGTAAGATGATATTCCTATATAAGACAATATGCCTTGCGCCTTAAAGGTGTATTTTGTGGCGTTTGAACGCGAATTTTGCTCGTTCAGCCACCTGTGAAATTCATCCGAATTACGAGATCGACGGTATTCGAATCTTCAAGTATTCGTCTGCCGAGGGTGAGCGCGTCATTGCGGACGAATAGTCAGAGTCGCGGCCGCGTTTCGATCATTTCGGCCTGAACGGTTGCAGATCGGCCCAAGGATCCGAAATTCGGGCCGGATGTTGCGCGCGAACGGATTTCAAGGATTCGATATCCGCCTGATATTGCTCATGAAACGCGAGCCCATGCGCGTCGCCGATGAGCGCGGCTGAGGCTCCGGGATACCCCGAAAAAAAGTTGAAAAAATTTTGCGCGGGACGCTTTTTCTGGCGATTTCGCCGCTGGTCTGCCGGGGGTAACGGCCATCCGGTGCCCATCGCCTCCAGTGGCCCGGGGGTCGAGGACGACAAGGATTCGAAACAGAACGTGAACATCAGGGCGTTTCACCATTCGACGTGATCCGCATCCGCCAGTGCCTGGGCCGCCGCCGCGACGAGCGCCCAGACCGAGCGCGAGCGGTCATGAGCTTCGACGCTCGCCTCCGCCGTCCAGGCGCGCGCGCCGGAGAACGGGTTGTGGCCTTCAGAGCCGGCAACATCGTAGTCGCTGATCGGAGCCAAGTCGGATTTGTTGGCGATCGTCATGATCCCGAGATTGCGACGACGCGTGGGATCTCCGCCGGGAAGGAGCTCGATGGTCACCTTGAGCATGCAGGAGTCTCCTCTGGAGGGTTTTCGGCGAAGAGCGCGCGGGCCCGGTCGCCGGAGATGAAGAGGCGTGCCTCCAACTCGCGCGCGATGGCGTTGAGAGCGCCCCGGTGACGGCGGAGGACATCGACGGCCCGGTCCATCAAGCCGTTCAGGGTCTTGTCGATCTGGGCGCGAACGACGACGTCGGCACGCAGCATGTGCTGGAGGCTCTCGGTCGTCCCGAAATGGATGAGCGAAGCGCCCAAGCCTTCGGTGAGGAACATCGACGCGACGAGACTGGTCGCCGTGGCGAGATCGTCACTGGCATTGCCGCTTCCGACGCCGTGCTCGATCAATTCGGCCGCGCGGCCGCCGAGGATGACGATGATCGCCTTCTCCCTGGTCTCGCGGGTGACGATTTCGGTCGCAGGCGAGAACGTGGTGGTGCCGAGGGCACCGTCAGTGCCGCCGATTGCGGCGCTGACGACGTGGTCGCCACCGACTGCAAGGGCGGCGGTCACGTGACCCGCTTCGTGGATAGCGATGCGACGGCGATCCGCGGGCGACAGGTCGCCGGCCGGCAGAGCAGCCGACATCAGATCGTCGATGCGCAAGGCGCGCGCCTCCAGACGCGCCCGCGACTTCGCCGTCTTGACGACCTGCATGATCTCGGCGGCCGAGCGGCCGCCTGCCACGTCGACGAAGGGCGCGAGATCGACATCGGCCAGAGCGCCGCGGAGATGGCGCCGGGTGATCGACAAGACCCCGGCCGCATCGGCCGCTTTCATCTCGATGCATCGGCCGAAGCGTCCGGGCCGGCGCAGTGCGGGGTCTACGCGCTCGAGGTGATTGGTGCAGCCGAACAGAAAGATATTATCGCGCGGCTTCGAACAGAGGAGCAGCCACTGTGCTATGAGCGCTGACCACCACGACAAAGACCTCGCGTCCAACCCGATTCTGGACGGCAACGCGTCAAGCTCGTCGATCAGAATCACGACGGGCCGTCCGTCGCCGGACGATTTGCCGGATGCGACGAGCGCTTCTGCGCGATCGAAGATGGCGATCGATTCTTTAATGCATGAGTCGAGGAACCCGGGGCCGTTCGAAAATAGATCGGCGATCGACGTTGATATCAAAGCGGCCGCGTTGATGCTGCGCGCGAAGGACGCGATCGCGGTTGTCTTGCCGTGGCCGGGCTGTCCGAACAGGATCGCAGAATTCTCGATCTGGCTGAACGTGAGGTTGCCTCTATTCTCGGTAAATTCCTGGTAGCTGCGGATCGCCTCGAGACCCCAAGTTCTGAACTCGCCGAATTCCGGGGCGTCCTGGAGAAGCGGAACGTCGTCGCCGAAGGCGGGGGTGTTCACCTCGCACATCTTCGCGATGCGTGCAGAGATCTCCGCCGGGGTCGAACTGGGCCTGAAGGCGATGCTGGCCTGGGTAAGCGTCAATGCCGTCGCGTCGGTCAGCTTGGACGGATCGACGGGACCCGCATCGAGATAGCGTGCGATCGCGCGGGCGAGCACTTCACGATCGCACGCTCGCACCTTGATGACGAGGTCGGCAGCACGCACGAACTCGCCCGGCAGGAGGTCGGCTGGAGCGATGTAGGCGATCGATCTTCCCTCCGCGAGCGACTTCGCGATCTCGAATGCGTCGTCGTCGACCTTCTGGAATTTCGTCGGTTTCTCGAAACGGACGATGGATTGCCAGTCGGCACCGGACATGCGGTCGAACACCCGTTTGACGGGTCTTACCCAGGTCGAGTTCGGAACCTGCACGGCGGCAGTGAGCAGGGCATCGGATCGCAGCGCGGCGCGCGCCGCATCGTCGATGGATAGCGAGAGGCTCGCCTCGACGAGACAGCGTTCGGCGGACAGCGGACGCGTCCGAACGGTCGGTTCGATTTCGATGTCGAGCTCTTCGAAGTCGTCTTTCTCGGCCAAGCGATGCCTCCTATGATGAAACGTTCGCGACGGCGTTAGATGCCGCGAGCCCTGACGATGGTGTGCTGATCGAGCATCTCGCCGAGATCGATCTCGACAAGATTGGCGCAGCACATGGCGAAGATGGTGGCGACGGGATCGCGCGGTCCCGGGACGCGCTGACAGACTTCGTGAAGGCGGAGAGGACCATCCTCATGCAGCAGGTTCATGATCTCGAACCTCATGCGGGGATCGATCGTGCAGTCGCGATAGCTCCATACGGCTCGCGCGTTCGCGAAGCCCGGCTCCGCCATGACGTCGGCGCGCGTCACCGGCAGCCGCTGGAATCCCATCATGCCTGCAGCGACCCAGACCAGGCCGTCGTCCACGCTGTCGCCTCCGCGCCTCAGGCCTTCGCAATCGATGGCGAAGCAGACACCATCATCACGGCGGATGGTGATCGCATCCACGTCGACGAGCAGATCGGCCATGGCAACCTGGTCGAGGTGGCCGATCTCGGAGATCTCCGGATCGAGCGAGAGTTGGACAAGCAGGTCGTGACCTATGCCGCCGCGGTCGGGCACCGGCGAGCGGCATTTGGGCGACATGAATTGACGGCGCACGCGTGCGGCCATTTTTGCCTCCGGGTTCGGGTGATGTGGGGCTGATCAGGAAAGATCGCCGATGCCCAGATCGGCGGGCGCCGCGTCCACGAACTTGTCGGCGTCGCGGTCGTAGACGCGACAGCTCTTGATAGTGACGCGGGCGCTGACGATCTCGCGTTCGATCCTGATCGACGGCCAGGCCGGCCGGATCTCAGGCGCGCCAGGCGTACGATGCACCGCGCATGCTGCGACTGCATCGTCGCCCACACGATATCTGACTCCCGCGTCGCCGCACGTCTCACAAGTGACGCTGGACCGCGCGGATGCGCGGTCGATGATGTCCGTCACGATCGTCTCGAAACGAAGGGTCGAGGCGGTCCAGCGGATCTTCATGACGCCGCGCTCGCGAGAGAGGCCATGGATCGCGAGGCGGGCAAGCTTGTCCGTCTCCACGACGAGCGAGATCCGGTCGAGAGTGGTGTCGACCAGTTCGCGCCATCCGATGGGCAGCGAATGAATGCCGATGGAATAGGGGGCACTTCGATCGAAGAACTCGCCGTACCGCTGCCAGACGCCGTCCCTCCAGTCCTCTTGCATCGATTTCTCCTTCGACTGGCACAGGTGGGCCGTCGGCGCCATCGTCTGGCGCCGTCGGGGAGGACTTTGTTGA
>NZ_JBIISY010000060.1:0-29619 GCF_044340795.1 Tardiphaga sp. | reverse complement strand
TGGTCTTCCGGCTGGAAACGGCGGGAGGATGGGTACCATAGTGCGTGTATGTTTCCGAGATTGTCCGCATCATTCACCGAACTAGCTTACCAAGTCGACAGCGCATGACGGCATCGCGCCGGATCGCCCGCAGATTCATCGCCACCGACGGGGTGCGTTCGCCTGGCGACCCTACCTGGATACTGGAAATTATCTCGATAATCTAGTGACATAGCCCGAAAAGCAGGCATGGCCGCGCGGCCATAGATACCAAACTTAAAGGCTTTGGAACTTAGAGTTCCGCCACTGAAACCCCGTGACTGGGCGCAATGACGACAACCGCCGGTTCATTTTACGACCCAGCGAACGGCGATTTCGAAGCCGTCGACGGCGAGTCGTTGCCAGCGATGCACGCGCGCCGGTTGCGCCGCCGACGCCAGACATTGTTCGTGGCCGGCGGCAGCCACATCATCAATGTCGCCTTGCTCGCGGTGTTTGCTGCAGCCGGGACCATCTCGTCGACATTGGTGATCACCTTCGCCGCCTGTGCCATCGGCAAGGTGGCGATCTTCATGGCGATCTCCGAAAGCGGGATGAGCGATCGCTGGAAGGACCACTTCCTCGCCGGCCCCTACACGGCGGCGACCTTCGCCCTGATGCTGGGGTTCATCTATTGGGCGCCCAGTGTCGCTGTCGTCTTCATGTGCGCGTTCTTCCTGATCGCCAATGTGATTGCCTTCCGCGCCTCCCCGCAGCGTGGCGCAGTCGCCTGCACGGTCATGACCGGCGGCGTCATCGCGCTCTATGTGCTGGCGCAACTGCCCATCACACTCCCCGCCGGCAACGATCTCGAACGCCTCGGCACGCTGCTGACCTTTGCGGCGACGCTGATGCGCATCATGTTCATCAACATCTTCGCGACACGCGTGCGCGACAACCTCTACCGCCGCAGTGCCGCCCTGGAGACAGCGTACAAGCGGATCGAGGAGCTGGCCGAGGTCGACGAATTGACCGGCGCGCTCAACCGCCGCAGCATCATGCGACTGCTCGATGACGAGATCGCCCGCTGCGAGAAGGCCGGCCTCGCCTGCACCGTCGCGCTGATTGATCTCGATCATTTCAAGCAGATCAATGACCGGTTCGGCCATCTCACCGGCGACGAGGTGCTGCGGACCTTCGCCATCAGCATCTTCGCCAATATCCGCACCGTCGATAAATTCGGCCGCTATGGCGGCGAGGAATTCCTGCTGCTGCTCCCCGAGATCTCCCATGACAGCGGCACGCGGATGCTTGACCGTCTGCGTGCGATCGTCGAGACGCTCGACTGGAGCGCGTTCTCCGAAGGACTGACCGTCACCATTCGGCCGGCGTTGCGACGCTTCGCCCGGGCGAGCCGCCCGAATCCCTGCTTGCCCGCGCCGACCTCGCCCTTTACGCAGCAAAGGAGCGCGGCCGGAACCGGATCGCCGCCGCCTGATCTTTTTTGACCACCGCCGACCCATTCTGAACAACCAAGATTCTTAACTGCCCAAGATCTTTAAGACCGCAAGACTTTAGAACCACAAAGGCGACCGAGAACGGGCGCCATATTGATGTCTCCAGGATAGAGCCATGGCTTTCAAATCGCCGTTGTCGACCAATCTGCTCGACGATCTCCAGACCGCCCTGGCGCATGGCAATGTTGCGCGCCGTGTCGACATGCTGCGTCAGGTCACCGACCTTTTCATCGATCACGCGGCCGACTATTCGGCGGCACAGATCGCTGTGTTCGATGACGTCTTCGAATGTCTGATCGAGCATCTGGAGGCGGAAACAAAAATTCTGCTCGCCGGGCGTCTCGGCCCCGCCAGCAATGCACCACCGCGCGCGGTGCGCAGCCTCGCTTTCGACGACCTCGTGGAAGTGGCTGCGCCGCTGCTGTCGCAGTCGAACCAGCTCGACGAACACGCGCTGATCGAGAATGCCCGTACCAAGAGCCAGGGGCATCTGATGGCGATCTCAACGCGCAAGACATTGAGCGGCGCCGTCACCGAGATCCTGGTCGAGCGCGGCAATGACGACGTGGTCATGAGCACCGTCAACAATCAGGGCGCGTCGTTTTCCGAGCGCGGCTATGACAGGCTGGTGCAGCGCGCCGGGAGCAGCGAGGGCATCGCCACCTGCGTCGCCATGCGTCCGTCGATGCCGCGCCATCACATGCTGAAGCTGATCAGCCAGGCCTCTGCATCCGTTCGTGCGCGCATGGCGGCGGCCAATCCGAAACTGGCCGGCGAAATCAACTCCGCCGTCCAGAAAGCAACGCGGCAGGCGGCGCCTGCCACCATGAGCGAGGATGCAGCGATTTCGCACGAGCTGGTGCGTCTGCTTCACAAGGACGGTCGCCTCGACGAGAACGAGGTGGCGAAATTCGCCGCCAATGACAAATTCGACGAGGCCAATGCGGCGATCGCATGCCTGACCCATGTGTCGGTGTCGGTGGTCGAGGCCATGATGATCGAGGCGAGCAACGAAGGCATCCTCATCCTGTCGAAGGTCGCCAATTTTTCGTGGCCGACGGTCAAGGCCGTCATCGACATGCGGCAGCGACTGGCCAACCAGCCGCTGTCCGAAAACATTGCCGATCGCGACACTTACGAACGCCTGCGTCCTTCCACCGCACAGCAGGTGCTGCGCTTTCATCGCATGCAGCAGGCGACGGCTGACGCATCCGTCGCTTAAGCGGTCGCGCGCGCGACGTCGCCCGCGCGGCAGTCTGTGCCGCATCCTTCCCCGCTGCAACACCAATTGCGCTGACCTGCCATTCCCGCAACAGGCATCGACTTGCCCGCGCAGGCGTTGATAGTGGTGCGCAATCGCGGCGATCAACGCCGCATCCACGACACGACAACAGGGCGGGCTCCATGCGTGTGTTGATTACTGGTGCCGGTGGCTTCATCGGCACGACACTCACCGCGGCACTGCTGCAGGCTGGCGCTCTGAAGAACGCCAAGGGCGAGAGCGAACGGATCGACGAGATCCTGCTGCTCGACACCCATCTGCCAGCCACATCCGATCCGCGGCTCACACGCATGCAGGCGGATATTTCAGATCACGACACCCGCACGGCGATCGCCGCATGGAAGCCGCATTGCGTGTTTCATCTGGCAGCAGTGCTGACCAGCGCTGCGGAGGAAGACCCCGCGGCAGCACTTGCGGTCAATGTGTCGTCGCTGGCCAATCTGATCGACACCGTTGGCAACAAGGCGGCACCGCCGCGCTTCGTCTTCCCGAGTTCGATCGCGGTATTCGGCGGCTTGCTGCCGGACAATGTCGACGACGATCATCTGCAGAAACCGCAGACCTCCTACGGCACGCACAAGGCCATTGCCGAACTGATGCTGGCGGATGCGACCCGCCATGGCCTGATCGATGCGCGCGCGCTGCGGTTGCCCATCGTGCTGGTGCATCCGGGCCCGCCGACCCAGTCGGTGTCCGACCGTATCGCCGGCATGGTGCGCGACAGCGTCGCCGGCCAGCCGACCGTGTGCCCGCTGCGGCCGGACACCAAGGTGCCGGTGGTCTCGGTGGATACGGTGGTGCGCAACCTGATCACGCTGCAGGATGCGGATACGGCCGCGCTGCGCGGCAAGCGCGTACTCAACCAGCCGGCGCTCACGGTGAGCATGGAAGACATCGTCAATGCACTGAACATCGTGGCCGAGGTGGCGCCGCGCGTGACATTCGAGCCTGATGCGGAATTGAAGAAGATCGTTGATGGCTGGCCGAAGGGATTCATTTCGACGCGCGCGCCATCGGTCGGCGTCGTGGCCGACAAGACCTTTGACGAGATCATCATGAGCTATCAGCGGCATCTGGGAAGCGCGGCGAAGACGTCAGCGGCGTGAGGTGCTCCTTCACCTCTCCCCGGTGGGGAGAGGTGAAGAAAAATCACTTCTCCCGGAATGCCCTGTGCATCTGGTCGGCCATCGGCTTCATCAGATAGGACAGCAATGTCCGCTCGCCGGTGCGGATGAAGACTTCCACCGGCATGCCGGGCATCAGCCTGGTGCCGTTGAATTTCGCGACCTGGTCCTGGCCGATGGTGATGCGCACGACAAAGTAGGTCGGACCGGTCTTGTCCTCGCGCGAGATATCGGCGCCGATGCGCGACACCTCGCCATCGATTTCCGGCGTGGTGCGCTGGTTGAAATTGGTGAAGCGCAGCACCGCATTGTGACCGAGCTTGACCTGGTCGATCTCCTGCGGTTGCACGCGGGTCTCGACGATCAGGCTGTCGGTGTCCGGCACGATCATCATCACGGTCTCGCCGGCCGCGATGACGCCGCCTTCGGTGTGAACGTTGAGATCGTGCACCACGCCGGTCTGCGGCGCGCGGATTTCCAGCTTCTCGGCCTGATCACGCGCCGTCACTTTCTTCTCGAAGGTCTCGGCGTATTTGGCGCGCACATCGGCCAGCTCCTTGGCGACCTCGCTGCGGAAATCCTGATCGATCTGCAGGATCTTCAGCTCGGTCTCGGAGATCTTGCCCTTGGCCTGGGCGATGGAGGCGGTGAGCTGCCCCTTCTCGCCGAGCAGACGTGCGGAGTCTCGCTGCAAGGTGACAAGACGCGTGATCGAGACCAGGCGTTGCTCCCACAGCTGCTCGACACCGACGAGTTCCTTGGCGAGCAAATCTGCCTCCTGCTTCTTCGCGGTCAGCTGATCCTCGAGACCGGTGATCTGCTCCTTGAGCTGCGACACCTGCTCGCGCAACTGATGCCGCTGGCCATCCGACGCGTCGCGACGGAGCTGGAAGAAGCGCCGCTCGGCGGTCATGATCACCTGCGCCGGCGAGTCCTCGGGAAGTGCGGCGATTTCCTCCGGAAACACGATCTCCGCAAGCCCGTCACGCTCGCTCTGCAACCGCGCACGACGCGCTTCCAACTCCCACAGGCTCTTGGTGACGGCGGAAAGATTGGCCTGCGCCACGGTCTCGTCGAGGCGGATCAGGAGATCGCCGCTATTGACCCGCATGCCTTCGGTGACCAGCAGGTTCTTCACCACGCCGCCGGCGGGGTGCTGCACCTTCTTGACGCTGGACTCCACCACCAGCGAGCCATTCGAGATCACGGCGCCGGACATGTCGGTGGCCGCGCCCATGATGCCCATGCTGGCGACCATGAAAACCGCCGCGCCGCCCACCGCCATCATGTGGCGGCGGATCGACTGCCTGTTGCGTGCGACATCCTTAGTCATGGGCCACCGCACGCTTCCTGCCGGCGCGCTTCGGCGCGGGCTCCTCGATGGTTTCGGCGGGCCGCGCCGCCTGTTTCGGCGCAAGCAATGGCAGGACGGCATCCGTCTTTCCGAACGCCTGCTGCCGGCCTTCATTGAGCACCAGCATGTGATCGACCACCGCCAGCAGCGCCGGCCGATGCGCGATCACCACCACGATGCCGCCGCGTTGCCTTACCCCGGCAATGGCGCGCACCAATGCACGCTCGCCCTCGCTGTCGAGATTGGAATTGGGCTCGTCGAGCACCACGAGGAAGGGATCGCCGTAAAGCGCACGCGCAAGCGCGATGCGCTGGCGCTGGCCGCCGGACAGCATCAACCCGCCCTCGCCCACTTCGGTCTCGTAGCCATTGGGCAGCCGCAGGATGAGATCATGCACGCCGGCCTGCTGTGCAGCGGCCAGCAGACGCTCGGCATCGAGCTCCGCTGCAAAGCGCGAGATATTCTGCGCCACGGTGCCGCGAAACAGCGCGACATCCTGCGGCAGGAAGCCAGTGGCGGCGCCGAGCGCTTGCTGATCCCATTGCGCCAGTGCTGCGCCGTCGATGCGGATGACGCCGCGCACCGGCGGCAGAATGCCGACCAGCGCCCGCGCCAGCGTGGACTTGCCGGACCCGCTGGGGCCGACGATCGCCACGGCACTGCCGGCCTGCAGTGCGAAGCTGACATCATGCAGCACCAACGCCTCGGCCCGCGGCACCGTGAGGCTGACGGAATTGACGCGGAGCTGCCGCGTCGGCTTCGGCAGATCGACCGGCGCCTTCTTCGCCGGCAATGCAGCCAGTGAATCGCAGAGCCGCTGGAAGCTCGCGCGCGCGGCGATAAAATTGCGCCAGTTGGCGATGGCGAGTTCGATCGGCGCCAGAGCACGGATCGACAGGATGGTGGCGGCGAGCATGACGCCGGGCGTGGCCTGCTGATTGATGACGAGCCAGGCGCCGAGCGCCAGCACGCCGGACTGCAGGATCATGCGCAGGAAACGCGACGCGCTGCCGAAGCCGCCGGTGAGATCGGAGGTCGTGCGCTGGCCGTCGAGAAATGCGTCCGTCCGCTCGCCCCAAAGATCGCCCATGCGCCGCTTCATGCCGAGCGCATGCACGACCTCGGCGTGGCTGAACACCGTCTCCGACAGGCTCCGACGCGCGGTGGCGAGGCCGACCAAAGCTTGCGTGGGATTGCGGCTAAACGTTTCCGATGCCCAGGTGATGGCGCCGAGCATGATGGCGCCGACCGCGACTGCAGCACCCATCAGCGGATGAAACAAAGTGCAGACGAGAATATAGAGCGGCGTCCATGGCAGGTCGCAGGCGGCGATCAGACCGCTGCCGGACATGAAGCCGCGCACGGTGTCGAGATCGCGGATGTTCTGCAGACCGTCGGTGCCGGGTTTTGTCAGCGCCTGATGCTGCACGCAATCGAAGACGGGACCGCGCAGGGACTGGTCAAAGCCTTCGCCCATGCGCGCGAGCAAGCGACTGCGCATGACGTCGACGGCGGCCTGGATCAGGAGCAGCATGACCGCGATCAGCAGCAGGCCGATCAGCGTGGACATGCTGCGGCTTGGCAGCACGCGGTCATAGACCTGCAGCATGAACAGCGGGCCGACCAGCATCAGGAGATTGACGATGAAGCTCGCACTCGCAACCGCAATCAGGGCAATACGGGTTTCGCCAAGGGCAGAACGAATTGGGGCCGGCAAGGCAGACGGCCGGAAACGCAAACCACTCATTGACATCCTCTCGGCTAACGCACCGGGTGATGGGGGATGTGCTCGGGACAACGGGAGAGGCACGGATGCCTCTCCCGGTTTTGTCAGGCTCAGATGATGTGCGCGCCGTGCAGATTGAGCACGCCGTGATCGCCGGTGAGCGCGTCGGTGAGCCCCGCAACGAGATCGAGCGGCGCGGTCTCATGGGTAGCGGCCGCTGTGTCGTGGGCCGCTTCGCCGCCCAGCAAGTCGCCGCCAAGTAGTCCGCCGACAAGGCCATGCGGCCCGAGCAGTGTTCCGGTCAGCGAGTCGGTGCCGGCACCGCCGAGGCTCGGAATGTTGAGGATACCGCCGAGCAGACCACCCTGCGAGCCGCCCTCGTCGCCGGACGCGCCACCGAGCAGATTGCCGAGGATCGGCAGCTCATGAAGGCTGCTCGTCACGCCGGTGACGAGATCGGCGACCGGATCCAGCAGGCCGGTATTGCCGAGCAGATCATCGAGCGAGTGTACGACGGAACCGACGGTCTCGCCGACATGCTCGATCGTCTCGCCAAGGCCACCACTCAGAAGCCCACCATTCAACAACCCGCCATTCAGCAATCCCATGGGCGTGCTCAACAGGCCCGCCACAGGATCGGCGTGGCCGTCCGCAGCGGCGGGCAGCAGGCTTCCGCTGCCTTGCGCGACGGTGTCGGTGAGCTGCTGCGCGAGATCGGCGGGCAGTTGAATGAGATTGCCCTGATCGCCGAGCAGATCTGTCGGTAGATGCAGGTCGCTGACGACATTCTGCACGGCATCGGTTGCGGGCTGGATGAGATGCGTCAGATCGAGCTGGGAATCCGGTTCAATCTTGAGGATATCGCCAAGACCGAGAAGATTGGCCATCTCGGGAGCAGGCGCCTCCGCACCGGCACTGGCCGCAAGATCGAGATGGATGGGATCGAGCAGCGTATGGGTATCCGCCGTCGCCGTGGCATCCACACTTGCATCGGTCGAGATCGCCTCGTCACTCAGCAATGCGTTCAGTGACAATTGCGACGCGGCGTCGGCGCTGGTTCCGGATAACAATGCCGCCGATCCGGCCAGCACTTCGGCAAGCCGGTTGTTATCGCTTCCGTTCAGAAGTGTCGTCATGAGGGAAAGCTCCACGCTTGGTCTGACGTGAAGCAAGAACGACAAGTTATGCGGGTTGTTGCAGGGAGGATGCTACCTACGGGCTCGTTGGGTAACGAGCGACTACGGAAGTCGGGCGGAGTTTGTGAAATTCTTAGGAAGCGGGAACGCGCGTGCGATGCATCAATACCGCAGCACGCGCGAACCCGCGAAAGCACCGAGCGCCGTCACCATGACTGTAGCGATGGTGTACCAGACCGCCACGAAGAGCGGTGAGTCGTCGGTGCAATGGGCGGCGTAGACGGTCGCCGCCAATCCCGACGACATCATCCCCGCCAGTGCACCGACGAAAGCGGGACGCGTGGTTGCGCCCTGTCGCAGCGCCAGCAATGCGGCACCGAGGATCGGCAGCGAGAACAGCGAGATTGCTACCGTGCACAGCGTCGCGCCCTTCCCCATCATCCGCGTCATCATCGGCGAACGCTGCGGCATCATCATCTCGGCAATGATCGCACCGACCAGAATGAAGGGCGACAGCAGCAGCAGCCATACCCAGCGGCCGAGCACCGCTTCCGGCCGCGACAGATGCACGCTGATGACGATGGCGGGGATTGCCAGCGCCAGCGTGACGACGAATTTCAGATCGAAGAACGGATTGCGCATCGCCGCCATGAAATCGGGACGCAGCCCGATGGTGACGAGCATCATCGCCGCCGCCACAGGCAGCGTCACGAGCAGAGCCATGGCGAGCTGCGTGCGCACCGGTGGCGGACGGTGAGCATTGTCGGCAGCAAGCGCGCTGATCAGGCGGTCGGTATCCATCATCAATCCTCCCGCAATTTCGCCGCGAGGCTGGCAAGCCCGCGATGCAAGGCCACGCGGACATTGCCTTCGGTCATGGACAGTTTCTCGGCGGTCTGCCGGATCGAGGCATTCTCGACGGCGATCGACTGCAGCACGTCGCGCTGGCGCGGCGGCAGATCACCGAGATGGCTGGCGATATCCACCGTGGGCAGCGGTTCGGCCGGCGGCTCGCTCGGCAGCGTCTCGGAGAAATCGTCGATGTCGACAAAGACACGCCGACCGCGCTTGCGCAGCGCATCGATCAGCTTGTTGCGCGCGATCGCGAACAGCCACGGCGCGAAAGGCGCGTTGGCGTCCCAAGTATGCCGCTTCAGATGCACCGCGAGTAGAATGTCCTGCACGATATCCTCGGCCTGGTCAGGCGACTGTCCGGCGCGCGACAAACCCTGCCGCGCACCCGCGCGCAATACGGGGGTGACCGACTTCAGCAGGCGATGATAGGCCGCGCCGTCACCGGCCATGGCCGATTGCATCAGACCCGTCCATTCGTCGTCGTCACGTCCGCGCACGCGCGCTCCTGATGGCATTTCGGCGGTGGGATCAGAGTGTTACATCCGCCACGGTGAGATCACAGAACCGTGACCCGCGGGCAATGGCCGGCGCGGTTTCAGGTCGTGCAGTGCGGCTCATAGCACCTTTGCCCTGCGGCATCCCAGTGCCGAAAACCGGCCTCGGGCCGATCATGGCGAAAACGAGCGCGAAGATTCCCCTTTTCTGCCCCCATGTGGTCACCTGCGCAGTTTCCTTATGGACCCGAAGGGGCGGGTATCCTTGGGGAGACTATGATGAGATTCAACACCACCGGGCACGCCGCATGGATTTTCGCGGCGGGATTGTGGGCATTCGCGTCGCTGTTCCCGGCCACCGAGGCCGCCGCGCAGACAGCCGCCCAGGCGCCTGACCAACCTGCCGCCGTCGGCACCGCCACGGGTGTCGTGGCCGCCGAACCGGGCCAGCCGACCCGTCTGCATCCGAAAAAGTCGGCCAGCAAATCCCGCAAGGCCGTGCGCCACGCCAAGGCGAAGAAGCCGGCCAAGGAAGAGACTGCCAAGGAAGAGGCCGCCAAGCAGGAGGCCAAGGCAGACGACCTCAAGCCCACGCAGGACGACAGCATGACTCCCGCCGTCGCCAATGCGAATGCGCAGTGGGCCAATGATGCCAAGCCCACCGACACCTACAACATGTCCGCCCAGGCCGGGAATGTGCTGAGCCAGATGGACGCCCAGCCCGAACCGCACGCCACGGCCGACGCCGAGAACCACGCGCCAGCCGCCGATGTGGTCGCGTCCGACCAGATCAATGACCTCGACCGCGCCGCCGAGGACAAGCCGCCCCTGACCCTCGCAAAGGCCACCATCGACACGCCGGCGCCCGCTGCGACCGTGGAGAACAGCAAGCCGTGGGAGCAGACCTCCATGATCGGCAAGGTGTTCATCGCCATGGGCGGGCTGCTTACGCTCGCCTCCGCAGCGCGAATGTTTATGGCTTGAACCTCATCCTGTGAGCGGGCAGATTGCGCGCGGTCGCCGGCTCCGGTGGCCGCAATCAACAGATCCGCGGGATGAAACATGAGCAGCTTCGAACACATTCTCGTCGAGCGCAAAGGCGCCGTCGGCATCGTGACCCTGAACCGCCCGAAGATGCTCAATGCACTCTCCTTCGGCGTGTTCAGCGAGATCAAAGTCGCCATCGACGATCTCGAAGCTGACGACTCTGTCGGCTGCATCATCGTCACCGGCAGCGAGAAGGCCTTCGCCGCTGGCGCAGACATCAAGGAGATGCAGCCGAAGGGCTTCATCGATATGTTCTCGAAGGACTTTACCCAGATCGGCGGTGACCGCGTCGCCACCTGCACCAAGCCGACCATCGCCGCCGTGTCCGGCTATGCGCTCGGCGGCGGCTGCGAGCTGGCGATGATGTGCGACATCATGATCTGTTCGGACACCGCCAAATTCGGCCAGCCCGAAATCACCCTCGGCACCATTCCCGGCATCGGCGGCACCCAGCGCCTCACCCGCGCCATCGGCAAGTCGAAGGCGATGGACCTCTGCCTCACCGGCCGCATGATGGATGCAGCGGAAGCCGAACGCTCCGGCCTCGTCAGCCGTGTCGTCGCTGCCGACAAGCTGATGGAAGAAGCGATCGCCATGGCGGAGAAGATCGCCGGCATGTCGCGCCCGGTGGCGGCCATGGCCAAGAGCGCCGTCAATCGCTCGCTGGAAACCTCGCTGGCCGAAGGCCTCAAGGTCGAGCGCGACCTGTTCCACGCGACCTTTGCGCTGGAAGACCGCAGCGAAGGCATGGCCGCGTTCATCGAGAAGCGGAAGCCGGTGAACAAGAACCGCTAAGCGCGGCTGCGCTTCAGCGCTGCCAAGACCAACAACCGATAGGCCCGTTCCTGCATGGTGGCGGGCCTTTCGAGTTTCAGGCGTGCGAGACAGGCTTCGTCATTCGCGCCCGGCGACGAGGTGAGTCCTTCCCAAAACAGTCCGCAGAGCTTCGACGGCGTCTTCACCGCCGCGCTCAAGATCTGCAGCGCCGGAATCAGACGTTGCTCGACATCGGTGAAATCACTGCTGAACGGAAACATCGGCAGCAGACCGGCATCGCGCGCCGGCTTCAAGGCCTTGGCAATCCGCTCCGGTGTGTTGTCGCGATGTGCGGATGCGAGCTCGAATTGTCTGGGCAACTTGCCCGCATCCTTGGCCTGCCGCATCAGTTCCGGCTGAAAACGGGAGTCGGTGATCTCCAGCATGGCCGCGATCGTATCCGCATCGGATTTGCCGCGCAGGTCGGCGACGCCGTATTCCGTCACGAACATATCGCGCAGATGTCGCGGGATGGTCTGGTGGCCATAGGACCAGCGGATATTGGACGACGGCGCCTTGCCCGGCCGCGTCGCTTCCAGCGTGAGGATCGACCGCGCCCCCTCCAGCGCAAAAGCCTGCGCGACGAAATTATACTGGCCGCCGACGCCACTGATCACCTGACCGTCATCGAGGCCATCGGAGATCGCAGCGCCCATCAAGGTTGCCATCATGGTGTTGTTGACGAAATGGGCATCGACGCGCGCGCGACGTTTCGCGGCCTCGTCGCCGTAGAGTTCGTTGGTGAAGGACACCGGCGTCATCTGGATTTTCGCCAAACGTTCCGGTGCCATGTCGCGCAGGGACTGATAAAATGCTTTCGGTCCGAGGAAAAAGGCCGCTTGCAGAATCGTGCCGTCGACCTCGCGCTTCAGAATGCCGGCCTCGATCAGGCCGAGAAATGCCTCGAACAGCATTTCACTGACGCCATAAAGGCCCCGCTCGAACGGCTCGCTGCGCACGGCGACGCCCGGCGCCAGCCGCTGCATCGTCGCCTTGAAGGCCGCATTGTCGCGATGGCGTGCGATCAGCCCCTGTGCCAGCGCATCGCCGATCTGGCCGATGCCGATCTGCAGCGAGCCGCCATCGCGGATCAGTCCCGCCGCATGGAGGCCGATGGCGTATTTGGTATCGCTGACCGGTTCCGACGGCGGCGCGAACAGCGGGAATTCAACGTCCGGGCTTTCCAGCACCGCATGGAATTCATCACCGGCGAGATCCCCCTGCCCCGGCATGTAAGGCAGTTCGGCATTCACCTGACCGACCAGCTTGAATGATGCACGGCCTTCGGCACGTGCGCGCATCAGATCGAGCGTGGTGTCGGTGTTGCAGCTCAGGCTGTAGCGCGCATGGCCATCGACGACGCGCTTTGACACCAGTTGCGTGATGACATTGAGCCCGCGTGCCAGCAGATATGACGCGGCATGGGTGTAGTTCGCGGAAATATAGTGCTGCTGCGCGTCGGCGACACGCAGCCATTTGCCGGCGAGGAAGAAGAACTCGTTGACCCTGATGTTATCTGGCAATTCGCGCTTGCGGATGGCGTTTGCGTAGTCGAGATCGGGGTAGCCGCCAAACAGACGATCGATCACCGGACCGATGAAGCGTTTCTCGAGTTCATTCGACGGCCGCGGCTTTTCGAGCGTCAGCGCCGAGAAGAATGTCAGATCGATGTTGCGATCAGCGACGGCGCGCCGATACAGCGCATTGATGATGTGATTGGCCTTGCCGAGACCGAGCGGCAAGCCGACCACGAGCCTGGTGCCGACGTCGCGAATGATGTCCTCGACGATGTCATCAGGGTCGGAAAAAATTGTCGGCATGAGGATCCCGATTGAACAGCGCGGACCGGAAGTGGGTACCACCCTGCGAGTAACTGCGAATGTGCCCATCATGCAACAGCCGCGCGCGAATTGAGCGGTCACGTCGTCGCATTCCATCGCCTGTTCGATGCAGCTAGGGTCTTGAACAATCGAGAAGATCAGGGTCCCGAAATGCCCTGTGGGGAACGCGTGAAAGCCCGGAGGTTCTTCGCCGGAGTGTTTGCCACTGTTGGCAACGCCCTCTAAACAGTTGAGTGGATGTCAGCGGGGGCGGATATCCGAAGATCGCTTTGGGATAAAATGACCAGTCATCGCGTAAGCAAGGGCCGCGTCGCACGCAACGTGCTGCGAGCCGGAACGGCCCTGGGACTCATCGGCTGCAGCGTCTTCGCCATTGCGGACGCACGCGCTGAAACCGTCGCCGATGCACTCGTCAAGGCCTACCAGACCAATCCACAACTCAACAGCGAGCGCGCGCGCCAGCGCGCCACCGATGAGAACGTGCCGCAGGCCATGGCCGGCTATCGCCCGCAGGTCGCGGCGACGCTGAGCTACGGCCTGCAGGCGGTGCGCAACCTGCTGCCGGACAATACGATTCAGGGCGCCACCCTGAAGCCGTGGACCATCGGCGTCACCGTCACCCAGACGCTGTATAACGGCAACCGCACAGCCAACAGTGTCCGCATCGCCGAATTCCAGGTGCAGTCGGGCCGCGAGGCGCTGCGCAATGTCGGCCAGGGCGTGCTGCTCGATGCCGTCACCGTTTACATGAACGTGCTCGCCAACCAGTCGCTGGTGGAAGCGCAGCGTTCCAACGTCACCGCTCTGCGCGAGACGCTCGACATCGCCAAGAAGCGCCTCAATGCCGGCGACGTGACGCCGACCGACACGTCGCAGGCGGAAGCCCGCCTTGCCCGCGGCCAGGCCGACCTCAACGCCGCTGAAGTCGCACTGTCCATCAGCCAGGCCACCTATGCCCAGATCGTCGGCGTGATGCCGAGCCGCCTGAGCCCGGCGGAGCCGATCGACCGCCTGCTGCCACGCGGCCGCGAGGATGCGATCGCGCTGGCCTTCAAGGGCCATCCGGCCGTGCTTGCCGCCGGATTCGACGTCGATGTGGCGACTACCAGCATCAAGGTCGCCGAGGGCAGCCTGCTGCCGACGCTGACGCTGCAGGGCAGCGCCAGCAAATCGAGCCAGTCGGACCAGACCCTCGGCACCTATGGCACCGACCAGGCCTCCATCGTCGGCCAGCTCAATGCCCCGATCTATGACGGCGGCCTCGGCGCCTCGCAGACGCGGCAGGCCAAGCAACTGTCGACCGCGAGCCGGCTGGTGCTGGAGATGGTCCGCAATCAGGCCCGCACCGCCGCCATCGGCGCGTGGGTGTCCAATGAAGGCGCCAAGACGGCTGTGAGCGCCGCCGAGGCCGAAGTGCGCGGCGCCGGCGTGGCGTTGCAGGGCGTGCAGCGCGAGGCCGCAGGCGGCCAGCGCACCACGGTCGAAGTGCTGAACGCCCAGCAGGATCTGATCCTGGCCAAGGCCCGCCTGATCGGCGCGCAGCGCGACCGCGTGATCGCCTCCTATGCCCTGCTCAGCGCCATCGGCCGCCTCGACGTCAAGACGCTCAACCTGAAGACACCGGACTATCTGCCGGAAGTGCATTATCACCAGGTGCGCGACGCCTGGCACGGCCTGCGCACGCCGGACGGGAAGTAGTGATTTCGTAGGATGGGTAAAGCGCAGGCGCACAGCGCCTGAGCGAAACCCATCAGCCGAACCGCGCGACGACTTCCATTGATGGGTTTCGCTTCGCTCTACCCGTCCTACTGTTTTCGCGCGATCGCAGCACCAAGGGCCGTCACCAGCGACGTCAGGTCATATGGCTTGCGGATCACCGGCACGGCATCGAGCGCCGCCGGAATGAGACTGGTCTCGCCATAGCCCGTGGCGAACACGAACGGCACGCCGAGCTCGCTCAGCATATGCGCCACCGGCATCGAGCTGCCGTTGCCGAGATTGACGTCGAGAATCGCCACATCCGGCTTGAAGCTCGCGAGCAGCGCTAGCGCCTCCTTCACTGACGCGGCCGTCTCGACCCGCGCGGCGCCCTCGCCGGCCAGCATGGTCTCGACATCCATCGCGATCAGCAATTGATCCTCGACCATCAGCACATCGAGCCCGCGCATGGAGGCCACCGGGCGCTCGTCGATGCGCTTGGCCTGGCGTGTGCGCGCCGCCGCCGGCGCCGGCCAGGTGACGAAGCGCGCCGGAATCCGCAGACGCACGCGCGTGCCGGCGGGATCGTAATCGACATCGCTCTCGCCACCGAGATCATAGGGAATGCTGCGGCCGATCAGCATCGATCCGAAACCCGGCTTCGACGGCGGCCTGACGATGGGACCATCGCTTTCCAGCCAGCGGATCTCGCAATCGCCGCTGTCGAGCCGTTGCCATCTCAGCGAGAGGCGGCCGAGGCTCACCGACAATGCGCCGTATTTCGCGGCATTGGTCGCGAGCTCGTGCAGCACCAGCGCCAGCACCGAATAAGCGCGGGCATCGAGCATCACTTCGGGACCGGCGACATCGATCTCCTTCACGGCCTCACGATAGGGTGACAGCTCCGCATCGATCAGGCTCTTCAGCCCGCCACCACCGGCGCCGCGGATCACCTGATCATGGGCGAGCGACAGCGCCTGGATGCGGCCTTTCAGCGAGGCGACATAATCCTCGATGCTGCGCCCCTCTTCCACCGGATGCGAGACCAGCGACTTGATCAGCGCCAGGATGTTCTTGACGCGGTGATTGAGCTCTTCATTGAGCATCTTCTGGCGCAGATCGGCCTTGTGGCGTTCATCGGCCAGCAGCTCGTTGTGACGCAGCACCACTTCCACCAGCGCAGCCCGCGTGGCTTCCGCCGTGTCGCGCTCGCTCTGCAGCCACGGTTCGGACTGCAGTTCGACTGTTTCCTTCCAGATCTCAAAACTCTTGCGCGGCGTCAGACGATCGCCGAGCGGGCCGGTCTCGTAGGTCTTATTGGGATCGCCGGCCCAGTTCACGGTCTGCGCGACTTCGCTGCGGAAAAACAGCAGATAGTCGCGCGGCAATTGCGACAGCGGCACGGCCAGCACGCCGGCCACCAGCTCGCTGTAGTCGGCGGCTTCCGGCAAGCGATCCGACAATGCGCTGGTGGCCCAGACGCGCCCCTCGGCAGCGGAGTTCACCAGCGCCATGAGCGCGGGAATGGCGTCGGCCGGCGGCACCCTGCCGAAGCCGGTCCAGCTATCGTTGAAAAAGATGCCGACGCCGTCGCATGGCATCAGCTCGCGAAAATCGCGGATATTGTTCTTGAGCAGATCCTCGACATCGCCGTGATGCGAGACATTGTGCAGCAGCTGGTCGAGGTAGCGGCGCGCGCGTTCGCTCGCGGCCAGCTTGCGCTTCTGGATCAGCGAGGCGAGCTGCATGGAGAAAAACTCGCCGAACATCTCGGCGGCGACGCGCTTCTCCATCGACAGCGCGCGCGGCGCGTAATGATGGCAGGCGATCAGCCCCCACAATGCGCCATCGAGAATGATGGAGATCGACATCGACGCGCCGACGCCCATATTGCGGAGATATTCGCAATGGATCGGCGACACGCTGCGCAGATGCGCGAAGGACAGGTCGAGCGGCTCGCCGGAGCTGTCGCGCTCCGGCACAATCGCGACACGCGCGCAGGACGAATCCGAAACGATGCGCACGGTGTTCTGCAGATAAAGAATGCGTGCCTGTTTCGGGATGTCGCTGGCCGGGAAATGCTGGCCGAGAAAGCTCTCCAGATCGCCGCGACGGGCCTCGCTGATGACGCGGCCGGAACCATCATGGGCGAACTGATAGACCATCACCCGGTCATAGCCGAGCGCACCACGCAGCAGGCGCGATGCATTGTCGAACAGCATGTCGAGATCGTTGCACTGGCCGATGCGGCCGATCAGGAGGCGCGACAATTCCAGCGGCGGCGTCGCCTCGACGGGATCGACGGGCTCGAACTCGACGATATTGACGCCGTGCTGGCGATGCACGGCGACATTGAACGACGTGTCGGTATGCGCGACCTTGAAGTCGATCAGCAGGCCCGCGCGCTGCTGGCTGCCCCATTTGGCGATGGCGTTGCGAATGTCATGAGCCGGTTTCTCGCCGATGAGATCATCGAGACGGCGGTCATTGATCTCGCCGGAGATGCCGAGCATGGCACCTGCATTGGCCGAATGCCGCCGCACCATCCCCACCGAGCCGTCGCAAGCGAGCAGGCAGCCGTAAGGCTGGATGCTGCCGGGGATATGAATCGGCTCGCGGTCGCAATTGGTGAGATCGACGGGATCAGTCGTGGTGAGCATCAAGTCTCTCTTGGCGGCAATCCGCGCAGGCAATAAGCGGGAGAATGCCATGTCCTGAGACTTTGACAAAGAAACACCCGCCGCGGCTTCCCCGAAACGGTTGGAACCCGGCTTGACGATCCTAACAAGCGAGCCGTGATTTTGATCCCGGCCATGCTGGATTTTGTATGGTGGGCAAAGCAAAGCGTGCCCACGCTACAGGTTACAGCCGTCGTTAGGCCTGACGTGTGCGTTTTGCAAAGAAGGTCATCAGCACCGGTAACGTGATGAGGATGACCAGCGGCGCCAGCATCATGCCCATGACCACCACCACGGCCAGCGGCTTCTGCACCTGGGAGCCGACGCCCTCGGACAGCGCCGCCGGCAACAGACCGACACCCGCCACGATACAGGTCATGAGCACCGGCCGGAGCTGCAGCTCGCCGGCCTTGATGACCGCCTTGATGCGCTCCATCCCCTCATCGATGAGCTGGTTGTATTGCGAGATGATCAGGATGCCGTCCATCACGGCGATACCGAACAGCGCGATGAAGCCGATGGCCGCCGAGACGCTGAATGGAATGCCGAACAGGAACAGGCCGAGCACACCGCCGAACACCGCCATCGGGATCACGCTCATGGCCAACAGCGTGTCGGCCATGGAGCCGAAATTGAACCACAACAGCACGCCGATCAGCAGCAGGCTGATGGGCACCACGACGGACAGGCGCGCGATGGCATCCTGCAGATTGCCGAATTCGCCGACCCATTCGGTGCGCGAGCCAGCCGGCAGCTTGACCAGCGCATTGACCTTCTCATGCGCTTCCTGGATCGCACTGCCGAGATCGCGTTCACGCACCGAGAACTTGATCGGCAGGTAGCGTTCCTGGTTCTCGCGATAGATATAGGCCGCGCCGGAGATCAGGTTGATCGAGGCGACCTCGCTGAGCGGGATCTGCGTGATGGTGCCGTTCGGTCCGGGCGCACCGATGCGCAGGTTCTGGATCGCCTCCGCGCTACGGCGGAATTCAGGCGCAAGACGCACCACGATCGGGAAGTGACGATCGCTGCCGCCCTCATAGAGGTCGCCGGCGCTGTCGCCGCCGATCGCCACCTTGATGGTGGCATTGATGTCGCCCGGCGCGAGGCCATAGCGCGCGGCCTTGGCGCGATCGATGTCGATCTGGATGGTCGGCTGGCCGAGCGAGGTGAACACCGCGAGGTCGGTGACGCCCTGCACGGTGGACAGCACGTCCTTGATCTCGTTCGCGGTCTTGGTCAGCGTCTCCAGATCATTGCCGTAGAGCTTGATCGAGTTCTCGCCCTTCACACCGGACACCGCTTCGGAAACGTTGTCCTGGAGATATTGCGAGAAGTTGAATTCGACGCCCGGGAATTTCGTCTGCAGGTCCTTGAGCAGACGCGCCGTGAGCTCGTCCTTGTCCTTCGTCCCCGGCCACTGTGCGACAGGTTTCAGCGGCGTGAAGAATTCCGCATTGAACAGGCCGGCCGCGTCGGTGCCGTCGTCGGGACGGCCATGCTGCGACACCACCGATTCCACTTCGGGCTGCTCGCGGATGAAGCGGCGCATTTCGTTGACGTAGGTATTGCCCTCCTGCAGCGAGATGGTCGGCGGCAGCGTGGCGCGGATCCACATATTGCCTTCTTCCAGCTTCGGCAGGAATTCGAGGCCGAGCAGCCGGATCATGATCGCGGTCGCGACCAGCAGCGCAGCGGCAATGCCCATCACCGCGGCACGGCTCTTCACCGCCCAGTTCAGGACCGGCATATAGAGGTGATGCAGCTTGCGGACGATCCAGGTCTCGGTCTCCTGCACATGGGCAGGCAGGATCAGGGCCGACAGCGCCGGGGTGATGGTGAAGGTGGCGATCAGGCCGCCGGCCAGCGCGTAGGCATAGGTGCGCGCCATCGGTCCGAAGATGTTGCCTTCGACGCCCGAAAGCGTGAACAGCGGCAGGAAGGCCGCAATGATAATCGCCGCGGCGAAGAAGATTGATCTCGACACGTCGGCGGACGCACTGAGGATGCCGTGTTTCTTCATCCCCATGATGGTCTCGGGGGATATGTGGCTCTTCTCGGCATCCGACAGCGGCGTCGTCTGCGTCAATCGCCTGAAGATCGCCTCCACCATGATGACGGTGCCATCGACGATCAGGCCGAAATCGATGGCGCCCACCGACAACAGATTCGCGGACTCTCCCCGCGCGACCAGAATGATGACGGCAAAGAACAGCGCGAACGGAATCGTGGCGCCGACGATCAATGCGCTGCGCAGATTGCCGAGGAACAGCCACTGCAGGAACACGATCAGCAGGATGCCGACCACCATATTGTGCAGCACCGTATGGGTGGTGATGTCGATCAGATCCTTGCGGTCATAGATACGCTCGATCCGCACGCCGGGCGGCAGCACATTGCCATTGTTGATGGCACGCACCGCCTTCTCGACATTGGCGATCGTCGGCGAACTCTTCTCGCCACGCCGCATCATCACGATGCCCTGGACGATGTCGTCGTCATTGTTGAGGCCGGCAATGCCGAGCCGCGGCTTTTCGCCCACCGTAACCGTGGCGACATCGCGGATCAGCACCGGATTGCCACCCGTCTGCGAGATCATCGTGTTGGAGATGTCGTCGATCGAGCGTATCAGGCCGACGCCGCGCACCACGGCCGATTGCGGGCCGATATTGACCGTGTTGCCGCCAACATTGATGTTGGCATTGCCCACTGCGGTGAGCATCTGCGGCAGCGTCAGGCCATAGGCGACGAGCTTGTTGAAATCGACCTGGATTTCATAGGTCTTGGTCTTGCCACCCCAACCGACGACGTCGATGACACCCGGCACCGCGCGAAAACGGCGTTGCAGGACCCAATCCTGCAGGGTCTTCAGATCGAGCACGCTGTAATTCGGCGGACCGACCAGACGATAACGGAAGATTTCGCCGACCGGCGACAGCGGGGAAATGCCGGGCTGTGCATTGTTTGGCAATTGGCCGAGCTGCGCTAGCCGGTTCAATACCTGCTGCAACGCTTCATCATACGTATAGTCGAACGAGAATTGCAGTTTGACGTCGGACAGACCGTAAAGCGAGATCGTGCGGATCGTCTTCAGATTTTTGATGCCGGCGACCTGGGTCTCGATCGGGATCGTGATGTAACGCTCGATCTCCTCGGCCGAGAGGCCGGGCGACTGCGTCACGATGTTCACCATCGGCGGCGTCGGATCTGGATAGGCTTCGATGTTCAGCTGCTGAAAGGCGAAGATGCCGCCGATGAACACAGCGAGAAACATGCCAACCATCAGGAAACGACGGTCGACGGCAATAGAGACGAGACGATCCATCCAGATCGGACCTTTCAGAAAAGCCGAAGCTGGAACTTAGCTAGCAGACGCCACGCGATCGATGAACAGGCTACCGCGGGTGACGATCTTCTCACCCGGCCGGAGGTTGCCGAACACTTCCACCAGGCCCGCATTGGTCATGCCGGTCTTGATGGTGCGCAGCTCGATGGTCTTGTCGTCATTGGCGACCCAGACGCGGACCTGATCGCCTTCATAGATCAGCGCGGTCTTCGGCACGCCTACGGTCGGCTGCTCGCCCGGCGCATAGATCGTCACCGTGGTGAACATTTCCGGCTTCAGCAGGCCGTTGCTGTTGTTCAGCGTGGCGCGGACCTGCAGGCGGCGCGTGGCGGGATCGAGCGCGGTGGCGACATAGTCGATGCGACCGGTCATCACGCGGCCCGGCAGCGCCAGCGCAGTAAAGGTCATTTCCTGGCCGACCTGCACCGAGGCTGCTTCGGTCTCGCGCACATAGGCATTGAGCCAGACGGTGGAGAGATCGCCGATCACGAAGACGGGATCGCTGGCGCCGGCGCTGATGAACTGGCCGGGACCGACCTTGCGCTGGACCACGGTGCCGGCCAGCGGCGAGAACACGGTGGTCTCCGGATTGATGCGGCCCTTCTCCTGGAAGGCGGTGATCGCATCTTCCGTGAGACCGAGAATGCGCAGACGGTTGCGCGCGGCCTCGAGCGCAGTATCCGCGGTGCGCAGATCATTTTGCGCCTGCAACAGGGTCGCCTGCGCCTGCTGATAATCCTTCAGCGGCACAGCCTTGCCTTCAAACAGATCCTTGGCGCGCTTGTCCTGGATCGTGGCCAGATCGAGCTGCGACTTCGCCTTGTTCGCCGCGGTGACGGCGGCGACGAAATCATTCTGCGCGCCGACCGTGTCGGCAGCCTCGACCACGAACAGCGGCTGGCCCCTGACCACCTGATCGCCCGGCTTGGCGAGCAATTTCGTGACGCGGCCGGCATAGGGCGAGAAGATCGGCGTGGACTTGTCTTCATCGACGGCGATCTTGCCTTCGGTGACCGATTCCGAACGGAACGACTTCACCGTCACCGGCTCGATGGTCAGGCTCGCCCATTCGGTTGCGCTCGGCGTATAGCGTTGCGGGTTCTTGCGGGACTGGCTGGAGACGTCGGAATGCTTCTGCGGCGCCCCGGTGAGCTGCGTATAGGCATAGCCGCCGGCGACGAGAATGACGGCCGCGCAAGCGCTGAAGACCAGCTGCTTGCGGCTGAATTTCGAAGATCCCTGGTTCACGTTCGTCACCTGCCGAGCCCTTAAATCGAGAGTCCGCTTATGCCGCGGCGTTTTGTCTCATTATGCGCGCTATTAGTGCGCATATGGACGTTGAGACAATCAAAAAACGCAGGTCAGACCCGCATTTTTGATTAAACTTTCGTTTGGTCGCAAAGCAATCATTATTTTGCGGACCCCCATACCGGTGGACAAGATCCGAGCGCAACCGCCGGATGAGCCCAATATGTTGGGGTGGCCCCTAGCACGGCTGCATGACGAACAGCCGACAATCGGCCAAAGCCTGACGGCATCTCTTCCGCGAGCGCCGCGATCGCATCGCCGGCGATATCCGGCGCATTCAAGCCATTTTCAAGGCGCCCCATCTCCCATAACCATTTTCCGGTGCGCGCCAGCGAGACCTGGACATGCCAGCTGCCGCCTTCCCGCGCCTGGCGGAGTCTTGCCATCAGTGCGCCAAAAGCCATGAGGTATCCGGTCGCATGATCAAGCATCTGCGCCGGCAGCTCTTTTGGGCCCGCGAGGCCTGCTGCCTGCCCTTCGGCGTGATTGAAGCCGCTGGCGCACTGGACCAGTGAATCGAAACCGCGACGCCCGGACCATGGCCCGCCGCGGCCATAAGCGGAGAGCGAGACATAGATGACGCCGGGGCTGATGCGTGCGGCATCCTCCGGCGCAAAGCCGCGCGCCGCCAGTGATTGCGGGCGATAGCCCTGGGAGAAGATATCGGCGTCGGCGAGCAGGCCGCGCAGTGCCTCCCTGCCCTGCGCGGTGTCGAGATCGGCAAAGCATGCCTGCTTGCCGCGGCCTGTATCGATGGTGAGCCACGGGATCGCGGGAAGCCTGGGGCTGGAGACCAGCATCACGTCAGCGCCGTGCGCTGCGAGCGTACGTCCGGCAACAGGTCCCGCGATGACGCGTGAGAGATCGAGCACGCGCAGGCCGGCCAGCGGACGATCGCCGGCAGGCCACGGTTTTGGCGCGACGTCGCCGATCCTGGTGACCTCGACCAGCGGCAGGTCGGCGATCGCTTGCGCCTGCGGCAACGCCATCCACTCATCATGGCTGCGCATCAACGCAACGACACCGCCAGCCGCATCAGCCGCGGTTTCAAAAGCCTCGCCTTTCCACTGCATCAGCGCGGCCTGCACGGCATCGCGCTCGGGCGCGCAGGACAACACGGAGCAGACCGCATCACGGTGATGCGGGAAATTGGTGTGCAGGCGGACGAACCGGCCGTCGCCGGTCTTGTAGACGCCGGCAATCGCGTCCCATGCGGGCGGTGGCGGATGGCCGTCGCAGCGCAGATAGCGCTCGCTGCGGCATTCGACGACGGCGTGGCGCATATCGACGGCGACGGATTGCGCCTGCCCGCTGCGCACGCGCCAGATCTCCGCAGCGGCAAGACCCGCCGCAGCGATCGACACTTGAGCGGCAGCGCCGGCGCGGAACGAGGACGGCAGCGCGGGCTCGTCACCGGTCAGCACGATGCGATCCAGCGCGGCGCGCTCGCCGCCCAGATCGGTCCACAGCTCGGCAAGCATGTCGCGCGGCGTCTGCATGGGTGTCTGACCTGAGAAACGGTGGCTGATGCATGCCAGCAGACCGTATTCGCATCCTGCAGGTCAACGACTGAACGGTTGCTGAACGAGATCAATGAAAGTCGCGCGAGCGCGGCAGGATACGGACATCGCGCGGGTGGCGGATGCGCTGGGCGGGGTTGTCGGGATGTTCACGGCGGTCGTCATTCAGCGGTTCGGGGCCAGATAGCATGCGTCGCGGCGGGCCGAGCGCATCATTGGCCAGGTATCGCAGCTCATCGGAACGATCGACCAACCGCTCGGCGACGAGATGAACCACCTTCTCCTTGCTGCTCTGGATACGACCTTCCACCCAGATCAATCGCGCGCCCATCACTTCCTTACGAAACTTCTCCATCACCTTCGGCCACACCACCACATTGGCGATGCCGGTTTCGTCTTCCAGCGTCATGAAGATCACGCCGTTTGCGCTACCCGGCCGCTGCCGCACCAGCACGACGCCGGCACAGCGCGCCGGGGTGTTATTCGGAGACGCAGCGACGGTCGCGCATGTGGAGACTTTCTCCGCGGCGAACATGGCGCGCAAGAATTCCATCGGGTGGCCTTTGAGCGACAGGCGAATGGTCTGGTAGTCGGCGACGACCTCCTCGGCGCGCGGCATCTGCGGCAGCGGTGCGGCATTTTCATCAGGCAGTTCGCGCGCCGTCGCGGCCTCGAACAGCGGCAACGGCTTGTCATCCGGCAGACGCCGCACCGCCCAGAGCGCTGCGCGACGATCGAGGCCGATGGAGCGGAACGCATCGGCATCAGCCAGCATGATCAATGCGCGCTTCGGCAACGCGGTGTCGCGGGCGAAATCCTCCAGCGTGGTGAAGGCGCGTTTCTCACGCGCTTCGACGATGCGGGCGCCCCAGTCTTCTGAAGGAGGCGGCGGGTTCTTCTTGCTTTGCCTCAGCCGCTCTTCATCAGCATCGGCCCACTTGAAGCCATCGATCTGGCGAAAGCCGAGACGGACGGCGTGGAGTGCGCCACCGATGTCGTCGAGCGTATTCTGCGAATGGCTGTATGAGACGTCAATGGGTAGAACCTCGACATCGTTCTTCTGCGCGTCCTGCACAATCTGCGACGGTGCATAGAATCCCATCGGCTGGGAATTCAGCAAACCGCAGCAGAAGACGTCAGGATGATAGTATTTTAGCCATGACGAGACATAGACGAGCTGTGCAAATGCGGCTGCATGGCTTTCAGGGAAACCGTAGCTACCGAAGCCCTTGATTTGTTCGAAGCAGTTCTTGGCAAAAATCTTGTCATAGCCACGCCGGATCATGTTGCCGACCATCTTCTCTTCAAAGGTACCGATGGTGCCGATATTACGAAACGTGGCCATCGCCCGGCGCAAGCCGTTCGCCTCCTCTGGCGTGAACTCTGCCGCCTTGATCGCGATACGCATTGCCTGTTCCTGAAACAGCGGAACACCAAGCGTTTTGTGCAGGACATCGTGAAGTTCGTTCTCATCCCCCCCTTTGGGATAAGGATAGACAATCTTGTTCGGGTCCATCTCCCGGCGTTTCAAATAGGGGTGCACCATGTCGCCCTGGATCGGTCCGGGACGAACGATGGCGACCTCAATCACGAGGTCGTAAAATGTCTTAGGCTTCAAGCGGGGCAACATGTTCATCTGCGCTCGGCTTTCGACCTGGAAGACACCAAGGGACTCGCCGCGCTGAAGCATGGCAAATACTGGCTTGGCCTCTTTCTTGTTTTGGACTTTGATATCCTTCAACTCATAACGTCGTCCCTTATGCTGGAAGATCAGCTCGAAGCATCTCCGGATGCAGGTCAGCATGCCCAGCGCGAGCACGTCGACCTTCATCATCTTCATCGTATCGACATCGTCCTTGTCCCATTCGATGAAGGTACGGTCGTCCATGGCCGCATTGCCGATCGGAACATAGGTGTCGAGACTGTCCTGTGTCAGCACATAACCGCCGACATGCTGCGAGAGATGACGCGGGAATTCGATCAGTTGCGTCGCCAGCGCGACGGCCTGCACGATGGCGGGATTGGACGGATCGAGACCGGCCTGCTTCACCTGCATCTCGTTGAGACCCTTGCCCCAGCTGCCCCAGACGGTGTCTGCCAGCGCCGAGGTGACGTCTTCGGTCAGCCCGAGCGCCTTGCCGACATCGCGGATCGCCGAGCGCGGGCGATAATGGATGACGGTGGCGATGATCGCGGCACGGTGGCGACCGTAGCGGCGATAGACATATTGCATCACCTCCTCGCGCCGGACGTGCTCGAAATCGACATCGATATCCGGCGGCTCCAACCGCTCCTTGGAAATGAACCGTTCGAACAGGAGATCGACCTCGGCGGGATTCACCGAGGTAACATCCAGCATGTAGCAAACCGCTGAATTAGCTGCCGAGCCACGCCCCTGGCAGAGAATGCCCTCGCGGCGCGCGAATTGAACGATGTCGTGGACTGTCAGGAAATAGTGCGCATATTCGAGCTCCCTGATCAAAGCGAGCTCCTTGTGCAAGGTCGCTTCCAGCTTCTCATCGACCGTGTTGGGGAAATGCCGCCGATAGCCTTCCCATGTCAGGTCTTCGAGATGCTGCTGCGCCGTCTTGCCTGGTGGCACGGGCTCATCGGGATACTGGTATTTGAGCTGATCGAGCGTGAAGGTGATGCGGTCGGAAAAACGGATCGTCTCGGCAATGGCATCCGGATAGTCGCGAAACAGCCGCGTCATCTCGGGCGCCGGTTTGAGATAACGCTCGGCATTGGCCTGCAGTTTTCGGCCGACTTTGTCGACCGTCGTCTTCTCGCGAATGCAGGTCAGAATATCCTGCAGCGGCCGCTGGCTGTCGTCGTGATAAAGAACTTCATTTGTGGCAAGCAACGGCACACGGGCGGTGGCAGCGATACGTTCGAGCCGTGCGAGACGCCGCTTGTCGTCGCCATGATGCAGGAAACTTGCAGCGAGCCATACATTATCGGGACATGCTCTGGTCAAACGATCCAGCGTTTTGAGCGCGGTGACCTTATCGAAACGATGCGGCAGGGACACAATACATAGCTGCCCTTCCGAAAAAGCGATGAGATCGGCGAAAGTCAGGTGACAATCGCCTTTATCTGCATTGAGCTTTCCGCGACTAAGCAATTGGCATAGCCGACCATAAGCATCGCGATCTCGGGGATAAACGACGATATCGGGCGTATCATCCATAAAAACGAGGCGTGCGCCGATCAGCAGACGTGGAGGATGCGAGACCTCCTTTTCATTTCCCAACTCTTTATAGGCACGAACGACGCCCGCCAGCGTATTGTGATCGGCAATGCCGATGATCGGCAGGCCGATCCTGCTCGCCTGATGCACATAGCTTTCCGGATGCGAGCCACCGTGCAGGAACGAGAAATTGGTAGTGATGCCAAGTTCGGCATAGACCGGCGCCGGTGATCTGGCTGCACGCTTGCTCATGCGAACAGCCCATGCACGAACCATTTCGGATCGACGCGCTTCCCCTCCTTGTCCAGGATTTCGCCATAGAGCCCATCGCGAAAGATCCAGAGCCGCTGCCCGATATCGTCCTCGATGCGAAAGTAATCGCGCGTCGGCTGCGGCTCCTGTGAACGCCACCACTCCATCGCAATACGTTCCGGGCCTTCGGCGCGGCGCACAGTGCGATTGATCCGTCGCCATGTGAAGGAATGCGGCGGCTTGTCGGGAAATTCAGCAAGCGCCACATCGATCGGCTCGGGCCGTTCGAACAGGCGCAGCGGCCGCAGCGGCGGCTCGCCGGTGATGCGCAGCGGCCATGGCGCCAGAGAGGCTTCGATCAGCCCCCATTGTGCCGGCATCGGATGTGCTTCCTGTTCCGGGATATGCGTATCGACCGGTAGATGCACGAGCACACGACGCGGGCCGATGCGGGCCGACAGACGATCCACCAGCCCGATCACCTCGTCATTGTCCTGCACACGGCTGTCGAGATCGCTCTGTTGCTGCACCACGACTTCGCTATGGCTGGCCGACAGGCGGATCATGTCGAAGCCGAAGCCGGGATCGAGCGGATCTGCGATGGCGTCGAGGCGCTCGCGAAACAGGCGGTCGACGACCTCGACGCGGTTCACCGCCTGCCCGGTCTGTGCGGCGATGACACGGACCACGCCATCGGTGCGGAAGAACGCAGCTTCCAGCAGGCGCGCGCCTTTGCCCTGCTTGTCCATCGCCGCGATCAGCATGCCGGCCAGGGCATGCAACGTCGTGGTGATCACAGCGTCAGTGGCAATGGGTTCGGGGAAGCGTTTTTCGACGATGTAATCGGGCAGTGGTTTGCGCGGCGAGATCGGGCTATCGCCCTGCCCCAGCGCGGCTTCAAGAAGGGCGGTGAAAGCCGCGCCAAAACGCGCGGTGATCTCGGCGCGACCGCGCGCGGCGACATCGCCGATGGTCTTGAGGCCGGCGCGGCGCAGGCCGCGGATGACAGCCTCATCGGCGCCGAGCGGATGCAGGGGCAATGGCTTCACGGCCTTCGCCTCGTCGCCCGCCGCGACGATGCGGCCATGCCTGTGGCGGCTCAGCGTGCGCGCGCAGATCGCGGTGCCGGCAATCGCGGCGCTGGCGTTAAAACCCTGCTTGGTCAGCGTGGCGCAGAGCTGCTCCATCAAGCCAGCCTCGCCGCCGAACAGATGGGCGCAGCCGGTGATGTCGAGAAACAAGCCATGCGGCGCATCGAGCGCTACCAGTGGCGTAAAACGGTCGCACCAGTCGGCAATGGCGTTGAGCAATGCGGTGTCGGCGACAGGATCGGCATCGCAGACATCGATATCGGGGCAAACCGCGCGCGCATTGGCGAGCGGCATGCCGATCTCGAGGCCGAGTTTTGCCGCAGCATCGTTCACCGCCGTGATCTGCCAGGCATTGCTTTCCTTGGCAGCAACGATGAGCGGCTTATGCGCGTCGTGCAACGCGCCGCTGCGGGCGCGCTGGCGCTTGATACGGTCGGTCGGAAGGCGCGGCAGCCACAGGCTCAGAATGCGCCGCTTCACGGAAAAGGCACTCATCACATTTCCATTCCATGATCCATCGGCCGGTCTGGCCATGGCGATTGCGAACAAGTTGTGTGTCGAGGATCGGTGCTCCCCAGGCTTCCCACGGCGCTGTCGGTGGCGAACGCGCGGCCTGCACCACCCAGCGCGTCTCCGCCGTGCTGACCATCGGCAAAGCCGAGGTGCGCAGCATCACGCAGCTGACACCGGAGCTTTGGGCGGCGAGCGTGTATTTGCGGCTGGCGACGAGATCGAAGGCGCGCACCTCGCCCCACAGGTCGAGCACCACGGCGCCGAGCGCATCGCAGGCCAGCGCATCGGCGCCGACACGCAACGCCATCTCATGATCGGCGGCCGCGACCTGCACGATGCGGCGCGGATCGAGGCCAAGCTCCTTGAGCCCGCTCATGGCCAGCGCACCGCCTTCGCGGGCAACAAAATCCTGACGGATCCAGAGCAGCGGTTTGCCTCTGGTCAGGCGCTGGGCGATGCCGGCGACGAAACCTGTCGCGGCGCCCACCTGCCGTGTCTCCAGCGCGAAGACCTCATGCAGGGTTCCACGCACAAGGCCGCCTTGCAGCATGCTGTCCGCCTCGGCATGGCCAAGCGCCACGCGATCGAGGCGCGTGGTATCCTCATGCCCCTCGATCCGTTCGATGCTGCCGCGCAGGCGCGCAAGCGTGTCCGTGCGTGCGCTGGTCATGCGCCGCTCCTCAAAATCTTTGCCAGTGATGGGTTTTCAATGAACCCGTGACTGGCTCATTTGTTCATGATGTGTTCTATATAACGCCGAGAGGCTTGGACGAGTCAATCGGGATCGCGACCCAAATTTTCGCGGCGGTATTGGAAGGAATTTGGAATGGACGTGAAGCGCAAGCTGGAGATCCTCGCGGATGCTGCCAAATA
>NZ_JBIISY010000433.1:0-2718 GCF_044340795.1 Tardiphaga sp. | reverse complement strand
GATCGCTACCTTGCCCTTCAGCGCCTTCAGGCGCTCCTTCTCGGCGGGATCATTGGCCTGCGCGATCTTCTCGTCGAGTTGCTTGTCCGCCTGGGTATCGATCCGGCTCACGAAGAACGACGCCACGCTGGCGATGCCCGACGGATCACCGCCACCGGCTACGAATTTTTCGAGGCCGCGCAAATAGGCCTCGGCCACGTCCACATAGACCTTCTGCGCGAACAGCAGCGTGATGTTGACGCTGATGCCTTCGCCGATGAGGTGCTCGATGGCCGGCAGGCCCTCCGGCGTCGCCGGCACCTTGATCATCAGGTTCGGGCGCTTGACGCTCTTCCAGAGGCGTTCCGCCTCGGTGATCGTGCCCTTGGTGTCATTGGCCAGATAAGGAGAGACTTCGAGGCTGACGAAGCCATCACGGCCCTTGGTCGCATCGAACACCGGCTTCAGCACGTCGGCGGCGTTCTGGATGTCCTCGACGGCAATATGCTCGAACAAATCAGCCGGAGACTTGTCACCCGATTTCAATGCAGCCGCGATCGGCGCGTCATATTCGTCGGACGAGCCGATAGCCTTCTCGAAAATCGCCGGATTGGATGTCACGCCTTTCACGGCGTCGGTGTCGATCAGCTTCTTCAGGTCGCCCTTGGCGACGAAACCGCGGGCGAGAAAGTCCAGCCATACGGCCTGACCGTGGGATTCGAGTGCTTTGACGGGATTCATGGTGCTCTTCGGTTCAAATGTGTCAAAGGCCCCGCGCGCTGTCCGTGCGCAGGCGAGTTCCAATGATCACCCCAAAGCCCTACGCATGGCAAGGCGAACGGTTCCATTTCGCCGTGATCGCAATGTCGTGTGCGGCGCAGGATGACGGTTGTGTAAATTTTATGCGTCATTGGTCGCGCCAGCGGTGGGAAGCGTTCAATCAGAGATCCGCCTTTGCCAGATCCCACATCAGCCGATAGGTGCCGCTGGAGATCAACTGCGCGCCGGCGGCCGCGATGGCGGCGTCGAAACGACCAGCCATCGTCTCGCTGACGGCATTCACGTCCGTCCCGTCGATCAGCACGTACCAGTCGCGGGCGGCCGGGTTCGGCGCAGCGGGATCGTCGGTCAGCGGCTTCGACAACCTGGCATCGCTTTCCATCAGATGCATCGAGATGATGTCGTGGATCATGCCCGGGTCGAGTTGCGCCCTGAGGGCCTCGCGCAGCGCGCTGAGATCGCCCTCGGGCGGCCGGATACGCACGAGGCCCAGCGCCGCGCCACGGCCCCGACCGCGGCTGACGGTGATGCGGGCCACCGAGCGCAGCATGTTCCTGAAACGGCCGATATTGGCCAGCGACCACGCGGTCTGGTTGGCCAGCGCGGTGCGATAAGCGTCGCTGTCGAGCACCTCGAACGTCTCGGTCGAATACAGGCCGAGATATTTTGGCGCGGCATTCACGGCGACATAGCGGCGGGCTTCGACAAAGCCCGCGATGGCAACGCGTTCGGCGAGATGCTCGCGGTCATACCACTGGTTGAATTCCTGCTCATGCGCGGCGTCGATATCCATCGACGTCATCAGCATTCCCGTTCCGGCCATGGGCATGATGCAGTCCTATTTGAATCGTGATGCAACGTCCGAGATCGCCTTCATCACGGCATCGCGGATGCCGGGATCGTAGAGATTATGGCCGGCGCCTTCGACGATGCGGACTTCGGCATCGGTCCAACGCGCCGCCAGCGCGTGCGAGTTCACCGGCGGGCAGAGCAGATCATAGCGGCCCTGCACGATCACGCCCGGAATGCCCTTGAGCCTGCCGGCATCCCGCATCAATTGCTGCGGTTGCATGAAGCAGTCATGCGCAAAGTAGTGCGCTTCCATGCCCGGCGTTGCCGGCATCGGCCCCGAGGTGCTGGAGAGCGCCGCCTGATCGAGCCGCGTCCGCTTCGGCGCGACTTCGGACAGGATGGCTTCGGTGCCGCCCCAGGCGCGGATCGCCGGCACATGAACGATGGGATCGGCATCGAGAATCCGACGATAAAAGTTCGGCAGCGGATCGGCGCGTTCGGCTTCCGGCAGCACGCCGAGATAATCGGCATACAGGCCGGGGTAATGCCGCGGCAGGATCACGTTGAAGACGTCGTGCAATTCCTCGCGGGTGCCGAAAAAAGCGGCTCGCAGCACGATGCCGCTGATATGCGCAGGATACGCCTGAGCATAGGCCAGCGCCAGCGTCGCGCCCCAGGAGCCGCCGACCACGAGCCATTTCTCGAAGCCGAATTTGCGGCGGATCGTCTCCATGTCCGCGATCAGATGCGGCAGCGTATTGTGCTCGCGATATCCCTTCGGCCGGCTGCGTCCGGCGCCGCGCTGGTCGAACAGGACGGTGTGAAAGCGTTGTGGATCGAACAGCCGGCGATGATCCGGCTGGCAGCCCGAACCGGGCCCGCCATGCAGATAGACCGCCGGGATGCCGTCGCTGCAGCCGACGCTTTCGACATAGATCGAATGCCCGTCGCCGACATCGAGATGTTCCGAGGTCAGCGGCGTAAAGGCATCGCCGGAAACGGGGGCAGGGGAGTCAGCGGCCATGCGTGTCGTCTTCCAGCGTGCCGCCCTTGAAGTTGCGATACAGGAAGCGATCGGCGCCTTCGCTGGATTCCAGCTCGGCCAGCTTGAAGATCTCTTCGTGTCGGGGCGACAGCGTGCAGGCGGGATCAGTGTTGCCGGCATCG
>NZ_JBIISY010000381.1:0-3921 GCF_044340795.1 Tardiphaga sp. | reverse complement strand
ATCGCCGGTCAATGCAAAGGCCTGGCAGCGGCAGCCGCCGAAATCCACTTCCTTGAACTCGCAGCTGCGGCAGGGCTCCGGCATCCATCCGCTGCCGCGATAGCGGTTGAAGGCTTCGGAATTCTGCCAGATCCAGGCGATCGAATGATTGCTGCGCACGCTTTCGAAGTCGAGCCCGGTGATGGTCTCCGCAGCGTGGCAGGGCAGCACCTTGCCGGCCGGCGAGATATTGAAGAACTGCCGGCCCCAGCCGCCCATGCACTTCTTCGGCCGCAGCGCATAATAGTCCGGCACCACATAATCGATGTCCAGAATGCCCTTCAGCCGCACCCGTGCCTCATCGACGATGCGGCTGGTGTCGTCGATCTGCTCAATGGTCGGCATCAGTGCAGCACGGTTCTTCAGCGCCCAGCCGTAATATTGCACATTGGCGACTTCCAGCCGATCGGCGTCGAGATCGACCGCCATCTGGATGATGTCCGCGAGCTGATGTAGGTTCTGACGGTGCATCACCGCATTCACCGTCAGCGGCAGATCGAGCTCGCGCGTCCAGCGCGCCACCTCGATCTTCTTTGCATGCCCGCCGCGATAGCCGCCGACCCGATCGGCGACCACGGGCTCATTGCCCTGAAAACTGATCTGCACATGGCAGAGGCCGGCATCCGCCAGCGCTTCAAGTTTCTCGCGCGATAGAAGAACCGCCGAGGTAATCAGATTCGTATATAGCCCGACATTGGTGGCATGCTGCACCAGCTCGACGATGTCCTTGCGCGCCGTCGGTTCGCCGCCGGAGAAGTGGATCTGCAGCACGCCGATCTCGGCAAGCTCGCTCAGCACCTTCTTCCATTCGTCGGTGGTGAGCTCGCTATTGGCGCGATCCAGTTCGACCGGGTTCGAGCAATACGGACATTGCAGCGGGCAGCGATGAGTCAGCTCGGCCAGCACCGCCAGTGGAATGCCGAACGTCTCGGCCGTCGAGCGCGTGCGCTCCAGCACCGCGAGGCTGTCGTTCGCAACCGGCGAAGCATCTGTCAGCGTCGGGCTCATGGCGTCTTTTCCCGCGCTTGCGTGAGAAAGCCCTTGTCCGCGAGGTCCTGCAGCATGGCGATGACGTCATTGCCGATGTCGTCGCGCGGCGCGTTGTATTTCGCGGCGAGCAGGTCGACGATATCGGCGACACTGCGGGCGCCATCGCAGAGCTGCAGGATCTCGACCGCGATCTCGTCGGGCGCCAGCACGCGCTCGGGGGCGAGGATCACCCACACCTGCCGTGTCTCGTCGAATTTCAGCCGGGCGTGGCGCGGCAAGATCGGCTTGCTCGCCTCGGAGACTTCCATCCGACGGCTGCGCGGCTCCGTCATGATCTGCCTCTATCCGGCCGCGGGCACGAAGGCGCCCGGCGGCACATGGCCATCCACATAGGCATGATATAGCGCGTCAAGCTGCACCCACAACACATTGGTCTTGAAGATCAGCGCATTGGCCACCAGCCGCCGTTCGGCCGGCGTCGTGGCATGCTGCTTGACGTAATCCAGCGCAAATCCGGCATCGCGTGGCGCCTGGGTCAGGCGGCGGCTGAAATAGCTCATGATGTCCGGATTGACGAAGTCGTAATGCTTCAGCATGCCGGAAATGCGCTCCTCATGCAGGTTCGGCGCGAACAGTTCCGTCAGGGAGGAGGCGATCGCCTCCAGCGGCGAGCGGTCGCGGACATAATGCACATAGGCCTCCACGGCGAAGCGCGTGGCGGGCAGGATGCCTTCGGTGGATTCCACATAGGCCGAGTCCAGCCCGAGCCCTTCGGTCAGTTTCAGCCAGCGCTCGATGCCGCCTTCCGCGCCGACATCGCCGTCATGGTCCTCGATGCGATGGCGCCATTCCAGCCGCGTGGCGCGGTCGCGAAAGCGCGAGATCACCACGGCATCCTTGATGGGGATCGTGCTCTGGTAATAATAGCGGTTCAGCGCCCAGGCCTGCACCTGGCCCTTGTTGAGCTTGCCGCCATGCAGCAGCTTATGGAACGGATGCAGGCTGTGATAGCGCGTCGCGCCGATCTCGCGCAGCGCCGCCTCCAGTTGCTCGGCGGTGTCGAGCGGCACGCTGTTGTCGATCGAGAGCGCGGACAGTTTCACAGCGTGATCTCCATCCCGTTATGGGGGATCTTCCATCCGGTGGTGGTCAGCGCCGCGCGTTCAGTGGAGTCGCGCAGCAGAGCCGGATTCGAATTGTTGATGTGCAGGAAGAATCTCTGGCCGATGCCGGCATCCGCAAGCGACGCGATCGCACCGTCTTCACCGGACATGGCGATATGCCCCATGCTCTGGCCCGTTTTCTGCCCGAGCCCCGCAGCAACCAGTTCGTCATCACGCCATACGGTGCCATCGAAGAACAGCAGCGGTGCGCGGCTGATGCGGGCTTTCAATTCCGGCGTCACGCGCGCGCACGCGGCGATGAAATAGAAATGCTTGCCGCTGGCCGACTCGCTGATGCGCAGGCCCAGCGTATCGCCGTCGCCGTCGCCATCGGTGCCGGTCGGATGCGCCTGCCCCTCCAGATACCACGCTCCTTTGCCGGGCACCGTGAAAGGCAGCACTTCAAGCCCCGACGCCATGCCATCCTGCAGCCGCAACGCAAAACTCCGGTCGATCTCGACCGCCTCGCGCTTTACGTTCTTGTCCGACAGCACGTTGAAAATACTGTTCGCCTTCAGGATCGCCAGCACGCGCTGATGCGCATAGACCGTAAACGGCGAGCCTTCACGCATCGAGAGCAAGCCCGCTACCGCATCCACCTCACCATTGGTGAGTATCACCCCCGCGATCGGGGAATGGCGCAGTGCGCCCTCCTGCGGATGCAGTTGCGGCGTGTCGGTGACCTGTTGTCGCAGGTCGGGGGAAGCATTGATCAAAAACCAGTTGCGGTCATCGGCGCTGACGGCGATGGACGCCTGGCCGCTCTGCAGTTCGGGCTTGTCGCTGCGCGCGGCCCGGCACATCTGACATCCGCAATTCCATTGCGGGATTCCACCGCCGGCTGCGGCTCCAAGAACGACGATACGCAACATCAGATCGCCTCAAGCCAGCGAGATAAAGACAGCGGAGATATGAGCAGCCGGCATCGAGATGCCGTCTGAGTCGAGAAGGCCCGCGTCGAGAAGGCCCAAGTCCAGAAGGACCGAGTCGAAAAGGGCGCCTTCCCGGCAAGTCCGGCAAGACGCCCCGATCGGCTTGAAGTCGATCTTACTTGCGCGCGGCGCAAGCGTACATGTTGATTTCCATGCCGACCGCAACTTCAACGATCTTCGGTGCTTTCCAGGCCATGATGCTCTCCCGCTCGTGACTGCAGCCGATGCTGCAACACCATAACTCTAACCGTTGCCTAAAGGTTCGCCAACAGTCTCGTCATCACAATGTGAGGGAAGGCAGTCAGGTTAGCGCATAAAAAATCACGTTTGCGTGCACCGCACAATAGTCCGCAATGCAACATTGCAAAGCCAGCCGCGTTCCTTAACCTCGTATGCGAGATCGCGGCAGACACATCACCCGCTGCTCGCGGCACATTCCTGGAAGTCGGGTATCGCTATGCCACGTTATTTCTTCAACACCCGCCTTGGCGACGAGGTCGTCGACGATCCAGACGGCGAATTGCTGCGCAATCCCGACCATGCCTGGGAGGTTGCGCGCTCCATGATCATGCAGTTGCTGCGCTCGGAAGGCACGCAGCGTGATCTGCTGGCGGCGGTGCTGGAAGTGACCGACGAGCAGGGCGAGATCGTACTGGAATTTCCTTTCAGCGAGGCGCTGCTGGATTCGGCGGATTCGACCACGCGCCATTGAGTGACGTGCAGCTGTGATGCGCTGATAGTTTTGATTGCGCAGCGGTACCGAAATATCCGACAGTGAGTCTTGGAAAGCTCCGGAC
>NZ_JBIISY010000296.1:0-6650 GCF_044340795.1 Tardiphaga sp. | reverse complement strand
CTCGGCCTCGCGCAAGGCCGTGCTGCCCGTGATGGAGCAGTATAACGGCATGCTCTACTACCCGACCTTCTACGAAGGCCTCGAGCAGTCGAAGAACGTCATCTATACAGGCCAGGAAGCCACGCAGCAGATCCTCGCCGGCCTCGACTGGGTCGCCAAGGAGAAGAAGGGCAAGAGCTTCTACCTGATCGGCTCCGACTATATCTGGCCGCGCACCTCGATGAAAATCGCCCGCAAACATATCGAGGGCAAGCTCGGCGGCAAGGTCTCGGGCGAAGAATACTTCCCGCTCGGCCACACCCAGTTCAACTCGGTGATCAACAAGATCAAACTCACCAAGCCGGATGTGATCTATGCGGCGGTGGTCGGCGGCTCCAACGTCGCCTTCTACAAGCAGCTCAAGGCGGCCGGCATCGATCTGTCGAAGCAGACCATGCTGACCATCTCGGTTACCGAGGACGAGATCGACGGCATCGGCGGCGAGAACATCGCGGGCGCCTATGCCTGCATGAAGTATTTCCAGTCGCTCGATAATCCGAACAACAAGGAATTCGTGGCCGCCTTCAAGAAGATGTGGGGCGAGAAGACCGTGATCGGCGACGTCACCCAGGCTGCCTATCTCGGCCCCTGGCTGTGGAAGATGACGGTGGAGAAGGCCGGCTCCTTCGACATCGACAAGATCGCGGCAGCCTCCGACGGCATCGAATTCGCCAAGGCGCCGGAAGGCTACGTCAAGATCCACCCGAACCATCACCTGTGGTCGAAGGCCCGCGTCGGCCAGGCGCAGACCGATGGCCAGTTTAAGGTTGTGTTCGAGACGGCAGACCTGATCGAGCCGGATCCGTTCCCGAAGGGCTACCAGTAAGCCCGGACACCTCTCCCTGGCGCGGACGACCTATCTGCGCATCAAGACCCCGCGTCGCGCGTTCATGCGCGGCGCGGGACCTTTCCCTGACGGAGGATGGATCATGTTAGGCGACTACTCTCTTGGCGATCTCGGCGCCATCTTCGCGATGCAGGGCTTTGCCGGGCTGATCCTGTTCTCGGTCTACGTTCTGATGGCTCTCGGTCTTGCGATCATCTTCGGCCAGATGGGCGTCATCAACATGGCCCATGGCGAGTTCATGATCCTCGGCGCCTACGTCACCTGGATGACGTCGGGTTTCTTCCAGACCTACATGCCGTCGCTGTTCTCCGGCTATTTCTTCGTCGCCATGATCCTCGCTTTCATCGCCTCCGGGGCGCTGGGCATGCTGGTGGAATGGGGACTGATACGTTTTCTCTACAAGCGCCCGCTGGATACGCTGCTCGCGACCTGGGGCCTCAGCCTGATCCTGCAGCAGGCCTATCGCTCGGTGTTTGGTGCGCGCGAGGTCGGCGTCGAGCTGCCGTCATGGATGATGGGCTCCAAGCAGGTCACCGACACGATCGAAGTGCCCATCAACGGCATTTTCGTGATGTGCCTCACAGTGGCCATCACGGTGGTCGTGGCCTGGATCATGTTCAAGTCGCGCTGGGGCCAGCAGGTTCGCGCCGTGGTGCAGAACCGCGTGATGGCCGGCGCCGTCGGCATCAATACCGAGAAGGTCGACCGCTACACGTTCGGCCTCGGCTGCGGCATTGCCGGGATCGCGGGCTCGGCTTTCACCATGATCGGTTCGACCGGGCCGACCTCGGGCCAGCTCTACATCGTCGATACGTTTCTCGTCGTGGTGTTCGGCGGCGCCGCGAGCCTGTTCGGCACCATCGCCTCAGCCTTCACCATCTCGCAGGCGCAGTCGACCATGGAATTCTTCATGTCCGGCTCGATGGCCAAGGTGCTGACGCTGCTCACCATCGTCGCGATCCTGATGATCCGGCCGCAGGGGCTGTTCGCCCTCAAGGTCCGCAAGTAAGCGCCATCGGCAGAGCAGGGCACAGTCACATGATCATCAATTCGCGCTTCTTCAATCGCTCGGAGCTCATCGGCTTCCTCTCGCTCGCGCTGCTGCTGGTGGTGATCCTGCCGCTCTGTCTCGATGTGTTCCGGCTCAATCTGGTTGCCAAGTATCTGACCTATGCCTTCGTCGCCGTCGGCCTGGTGATGTGCTGGGGCTATGGCGGCATTCTCAGCCTCGGCCAGGGCGTGTTCTTCGGCCTCGGCGGCTACTGCATGGCGATGTTCCTGAAGCTCGAGGCGTCGAGCGTCGAGAACACCAAGATCCAGTCCACCCCGGGCATTCCGGATTTCATGGACTGGAACCAGATCACGGCGCTGCCGATGTTCTGGAAGCCGTTTCATTCGCTCACGCTGACCATCATTGCCATTCTCGTCGTACCGACGCTGCTCGCCTTCATCATCGGCGCCGCGATGTTCAAACGCCGCGTCGGGGGTGTCTATTTCGCCATCATCACCCAGGCGATCGCGGCGATTGCGACCATCCTGATCATCGGCCAGCAGGGTTACACCGGCGGCATCAATGGCATGACGGATCTTCGCACGCTGCTCGGCTGGGATATCCGCACCGACAGCGCCAAGGTCATCCTCTACTTCTTCGAGGTGATCGTTCTGTTCGCCTGCATCATCGCCGCGCAATTCATCCGGCTGACCAAGCTTGGCCGCATCCTGGTGGCCATGCGCGAGCAGGAGGATCGTGTGCGGTTCTCCGGCTACAGCGTCGCCAATTTCAAGATCTTCGCGTTCTGCGCGGCGGCGATGTTCGCGGCGATCGGCGGCGCCATGTTCACGCTGCAGATCGGTTTCATGTCGCCGTCCTTTGTCGGCATCGTGCCGTCCATCGAGATGGTGATCTACACGGCGGTCGGCGGCCGGTCATCGATCTTCGGTGCCGTCTACGGAGCGCTGCTGGTGAATTTCGCCAAGACCAGCCTCTCGGAATCCTTCCCGCAGATGTGGCTGTTCGGCCTCGGCGGCCTGTTCATCGCCGTGGTGCTGTTCTTCCCGAACGGATTGTCCGGGATCTGGAAAGATCACGTGCAGCGTCACGTCGACCGCCTGCTCGCGATGCGCTCGCCCAAGGCGAGGAAGGACTGGGCGATCAAATCCGCCGCCGACGGCGCGCCGGCTGAGTAAGGGGACAGGTCATGCTCATAGGACATCAGCCGAAAGAATTTTTGCTCGCAGTCGAAGGACTCACGGTTTCCTTCGATGGCTTCAAGGCGGTCAACGATCTCTCCTTCTATGTGGAGGAGAACGAAATCCGCGTGATCATCGGCCCGAATGGCGCCGGCAAGACCACGGTGCTGGACCTGATCTGTGGCAAGACGCAGGCGACGTCGGGCTCGGTGCAGTTTCGCGGCAAGGAGCTGACCAAGCTGAAGGAGAACCAGATCGTGCAGGCCGGCGTCGGCCGCAAATTCCAGACGCCGTCGGTCTATGAGGATCTCACGGTGTTCGAGAATCTCGAAATCTCCTATCCGCGCGGGCGCAGCGTGTTCGGTTCGCTGATGTTCCAGCGCGATGCCGCGGTGAAGGAGCGCGTCGAGGAAGTCGCCGAAATGATCTTCCTCAAGGACCGCCTGAATATGTATGCCGACGTGCTCTCGCATGGCCAGAAACAGTGGCTCGAGATCGGCATGCTGCTGATCCAGGACCCGGACCTTCTGATGCTCGACGAGCCTGTGGCCGGGATGAGCGTGAGCGAACGCGTCAAGACGGCGGAATTGCTCAACACGATCATCAAGAACCGGTCGGTGCTGGTGATCGAACACGACATGAAATTCGTCGAGGACATCGCCCACAAGGTGACCGTGCTGCATCAGGGCCAGATCCTGTCCGAAGGGACGATGGAGAAGGTGCAGAACGATCCGAAAGTCATTGAAGTCTATCTGGGTCATTGAGGAGATCATCATGCTTGCCATCAACGATCTCCATGTCGCCTACGGCCATGCCGAAGTCCTGCACGGCCTCAATGTCCAGGTCCAGCCCAATGAGATCGTGGCCATCATGGGCCGCAACGGCATGGGCAAGACCACGCTGATGAAATCGCTGATGGGGATCGTGCCGACGAAATCGGGCTCGGTGACGATGGACGGCAAGGAGCTCGGCGCGCTGAAGAGCTATGAGCGTGTCGCGCGCGGCCTCGCTTATGTGCCGCAGGGGCGCATGATCTTCTCGCACATGACGGTGAAGGAAAATATCGAGACGGGCCTTGTGGCGCACGGCGGCAAGGACGTGCCCGGTGATCTCTACGAGCTCTTTCCGGTGCTGCTGGAGATGAAAGGCCGCCGCGGGGGCAATCTGTCCGGCGGCCAGCAGCAACAGCTCGCCATCGCGCGTGCATTGGCGACCAAGCCGAAGGTGTTGCTGCTGGACGAGCCCACCGAAGGCATCCAGCCCTCCATCATCAAGGACATGGCGCGGACGCTGAAGAAGATCCGCGACGACAAGGGGCTGTCGATCATCGTCTCCGAACAGGTGCTGAGCTTCGCGCTCGATGTCGCCGACCGCGTGCTGGTGATCGAGAATGGCGAGATCGTACGCGACGAAGCACGCACAGGCATCGATGCCGCGCAGATCGCAAAATATCTGTCCGTCTAGTTCATCTCAGAAACTGCAAGTCTCTAACCCAAGGGGAGCATTGAATGCCCGATACACTGATCAAGGTCGATCTTACGCAGTCGGCCTACGACAATGACATGATCCACAATCGCTGGCATTCGGACATTCCCATGGTGGCGTGGGTCAATCCGGGCGATGATTTCATCGTCGAAACCTATGACTGGACCGGCGGCTTCATCAAGAACAATGACAGTGCCGACGACGTGCGCGACATCGACCTGTCCATCGTGCATTTCCTGTCCGGCCCGATCGGCGTCAAGGGCGCGGAGCCCGGCGATCTTCTGGTCGTCGATCTGCTCGATGTCGGTCCGATGAAGGACTCGCAATGGGGTTTTAACGGCTTCTTCTCCAAGCAGAACGGCGGCGGCTTTCTCACGGATCATTTCCCGCAGGCACAGAAGTCGATCTGGGACTTCAAGGGCATGTACACATCGTCGCGTCATATCCCGGGCGTGAACTTTGCCGGCCTGATCCATCCCGGCCTGATCGGCTGTTTGCCCGATCCGAAACTGCTCGCCACCTGGAACGAGCGCGAGCAGGCGCTGATCGACACCAATCCAACCCGCGTGCCCGGCCTCGCCAACCCGCCCTTCGGTCCGACCGCGCATATGGGCCGCCTCAAGGGCGATGCCCGCGACAAGGCCGCGGCAGAAGGCGCGCGCACTGTGCCCCCCCGCGAGCATGGCGGCAATTGCGACATCAAGGACCTGTCGCGCGGCTCGAAGGTGTATTTCCCGGTCTATGTGCCCGGCGGCGGCCTCTCCATGGGCGACCTGCACTTCTCGCAGGGCGACGGCGAGATCACCTTCTGCGGCGCCATCGAGATGGCCGGCTGGCTGCATATCAAGGTCGATGTCATCAAGGATGGCGTCGCCAAATACGGTATCAAGAATCCGGTCTTCAAGCCGTCACCGATGACGCCGAACTACAAGGACTTTCTGATCTTCGAAGGCATCTCGGTGGATGAGGCCGGCAAGCAGCATTATCTCGACGTTCACATCGCCTATCGCCAGGCCTGTCTGAACGCGATCGAGTATCTGAAGAAGTTCGGCTATTCGGGCGCGCAGGCTTACTCGATCCTCGGCACCGCACCGTGCCAGGGCCACATCTCCGGCGTCGTCGACGTCCCCAATGCCTGCGCCACATTGTGGTTGCCGACCGAAATCTTCGACTTCGACATCATGCCGAGCGGGGCCGGACCGATCAAACATATCGACGGTTCGATCCAGATGCCGCTGTCGCCGGACAAGTAACACGGCCAACTCGGCCGCGGGGCCATGCCATTTGGCTCCGCGGCTGCCTTTTCCCCTTTGCGATGAGGACGGCCATGCCGGTTTATGAATATCTCTGCGATGCCTGCGGTCCTTTCACCGATATGCGGCCCATGGCCGAATGCGATGATCCGCAGGACTGCCCGCACTGCGCGACTTCCGCGCCCCGCGTCATGCTGACCGCACCGGCCTTCTTCTGCATGCCGTCGGACAAGCGCAAGGCGCACGCCACCAACGAGCGCAGCAAGCATGCGCCGCAAACGGTGGCGGAATACAAGGCGAAGCACGCGCCCGGCTGCGGCTGCTGCTCCGGCAAGAAGCCCGCACGGCTGATGAAGAAGACGGCGACTGGCTCCAAGAGCTTCCCGACTGCGCGTCCCTGGATGATCAGCCACTGACACTGTCGTTGGAATGCGCTATCGTCCACCCCCGTGCATCTGGCGGGGCAGGCGGAGGCGCAATCATGCGACACAATCCATTCGGGGCCACCGGGCACGACGTGTCCGTGATCGGGCAGGGCACATGGTATATCGACCGCGGTGATCGCGCGGCAGCGGTCAAGGCGCTGCAGGCGGGACTCGATGCGGGCATGAGCCATATCGACACCGCCGAAATGTATGACGATGCCGAACTCGTGGTCGCCGACGCCATCGCCGACCGCCGCGATCAGGTGTTTCTTGTGTCCAAGGTGCTGCCGGGCAACGCATCGCGCAAAGGCGCGGTTGCCGCCTGCGAGCGTTCACTGAAGCGGCTGAAAACCGAGCGCCTCGATTGCTACCTGCTGCATTGGCGCGGGCAGGTTCCGCTGGCGGAAACGG
>NZ_JBIISY010000295.1:0-6659 GCF_044340795.1 Tardiphaga sp. | reverse complement strand
CTGGCAGTGCATCAGGTGCTGTGACCTGTAGGGTGGGCAAAGCGTAGCGTGCCCACCATCACGCGCCGTGCACGCGAAGGTGGGCACGGCGCGAGAGCGCCTTTGCCCACCCTACAGATGCCCCAATTGCTGTAGTTTACTCCCATCGACCGGAAACATCCGGCGAACACAGGGAGGCGACGATGTTGAGAGCAGTTTTGCTTGGAAGTGCCGTATCGCTTGTGATGGCCATGCCCGCGCTGGCGCAGGACTGGACCAAATCCAAATGGGGCCCGAATGACGAGATCGGCGCCGCCAACTACATCACCCCCGAACGCGTCAAGGCCGCCGCCCAGCTGGTGAAGACCGGAAAGACCTATGCCCTCGGCATTCCCGTCGGCGCCGATACGCCGGCCTATCCGCCGCGGTCGGTGAAGGTCACCATCGTGCAGCCCGGCCAGGCCGGCAATCACGGCATCGGACCCAATCAGGCCACCTATAACGACGACATGATCACCGGCTGGGTCGGCGTCGGCAGCCAGATGGACGGGCTCGGCCATCTCGGTGTGGATCACGTCTATTACAACGGCAACAAGATCGCCGATTTCGGCGATGTCTCCGGTCTGAAGAAGCTCGGCATCGACAAGGTGCCGCCGCTGGTCGCCCGCGGCGTGATGCTCGACATGGCGGCCTACTACAAGACCGATGTGGTCAAGGAAGGCACGGCGTTCAACACCAAGGAGATCGAGGAAGCGGCCAAGGCGCAGGGCGTCGAGATCAGGGAAGGCGACGTGGTGCTGTTCCATACCGGCTGGCTCAGCCTGCTCGGCAAGGACGACAAGCGCTACAATGGCGGCGAGCCCGGGCTCGGCGTCGAGGGCGCGAAATATCTGACCAGCAAGGGCGTGGTCGCCGTCGGCGCCGATACCTGGGGCGTCGAGGTGCTGCCATTCGAGAAAGGCACCGTGTTCGAGGTGCATCAGATCCTGCTGGCGATGAATGGCACCTATATTCTGGAGAACATGGATACGGCCGAACTCGCCAAGGACAAGGGCTATGAGTTCATGTTCGTGCTCGGCCAGCCGCGCTTCAAGGGTGGCGTGCAGAGCATGATCAATCCGGTGGCGATCAGGTAGGTTAGCGCTCTTAGCCCGGATGGAGCGCAGCGTAATCCGGGGACAGCCGATCAATTGAAGTGCCGGTCCCCGGGTTACGCTGCGCTCTACCCGGGCTACCCCTCCCGGTTGACTCACGCCCAATCCGTTATAATCTATAATTATTCTTCTCTGTCCTTATTCGGTGCCGATGACCCAATCTGCTTCCCTGCTCCAGATCGAAACCCGCGGCCGGGTGCTGCTGGTGGGCCTCAATCGCCCGGCCAAGCGCAATGCGCTCAATGACGGCATCATCCTGGAGATCGAGCGCGCCTTTCAGGTGCTGCCCGCGGAGATCGGCGCCGTCGTCATCCACGGCATCGGCGGCCATTTCTCGGCCGGCCTCGATCTCTCCGAGCTGCAGGAGCGCGACGCCACCGCCGGCCTGATGCATTCCCGCATGTGGCACCGCGTGTTTGACCTGATCCAGCATGCCCGCGTGCCCGTCATCGCCGCGCTGCAAGGCGCGGTGATCGGCGGCGGGCTGGAGCTGGCCTGCTCCGCCCATATCCGCGTCGCAGATCCCTCGGCTTACTACGCGCTGCCCGAAGGCAGCCGCGGCATCTTTGTCGGCGGCGGCGCCTCGATGCGGCTGCCGCGGCTGATCGGCGTGCACCGGATGGCCGACATGATGCTCACCGGCCGCGTCTACAAGGCGGAGGAGGGCGTCACGCTCGGCTTCGCGCAATATCTCACCGAAGCCGACGGCGCGCTCACCAAGGCGCTCGAACTCGCCGAGCGCGTGGCACAGAATGCGCCGCTGACGAATTTCGCCGTGCTGCAGGCGCTGCCGCTGATCGCGGAGGCCAGCCCTCAGACAGGCTTGATGCTGGAATCGCTGATGGCGTCGGTGGCGCAGAGCGATCAGGAGGCGAAGAACCGCATCCGCGATTTTCTGGAGAAGAAAGTCGGCAAGGTGAAATCCGGCTAATTGTTAGTCGTCATTGCGAGGCGCCTCTTGGCGACGAAGCAATCCAGTCTTTCTTCACTTGGCTTTCTGGATTGCTTCGTCGCTACGCTCCTCGCAATGACGGAGCTATAACTAAAAGCAAAAAAATACGGGACGGAAGACACAGGGGACGGGACAGTCATGTCTGCAGTGGCAACAACGAGCGACCAGACGACAGCAGCAAAACATCCGCTTCGTCCGATCTCCTATGGCGATCCCGCCGTGCGCGTGGAGCGCCGCGACGACGGCACGATCTATCTCCGCCCGACCGCTGCGATCGGCGACTATCCCGCCCGCGTCACTGATTATCTGCATCATTGGGCTAGGGAAACGCCGGACCGCGTCTTCATGGGCGAGCGCGGCGAGGGCGGTGGCTGGCGCGAGATCACCTATGCTCACATGCTCGACGCCGCGCGCCGCATTGCATCCGCGCTGCTGGCGCGAAATCTGTCGCCGGATCGGCCGATCATGATCCTGTCCGGCAATTCCATCGATCACGCGCTGGTGGCCTTTGGTGCGCTCTATGCCGGCATTCCGTTCGCGCCGGTGTCGCCGGCCTATTCGCTGGTGTCGAAGGATTACGGCAAGCTGAAATATCTGATGGGGCTGCTGACCCCCGGCCTCGTCTTCGTCGACGACGGCGATGTGTTCGCCGACGCCATCCGCTTCAACGTCCCCGCCGATGTCGAGGTCGTGGTGTCACGCGGCACGCTGCCCGATCGACAGGCGACAAGACTGTCGGACCTGCTGACGACGGCCGAGGCCGCGGGTCTCGATGCGGCCCATCAGGCCATCGGCCCCGATACGATCGCGAAATTCCTGCTGACCTCCGGCTCCACCGGGAATCCGAAAGCGGTCATCAATACCCAGCGCATGATGTGCGCCAACCAGATCATGCTGCGCGACACGCTCGCTTTCCTGAAGGACGAGCCGCCGGTGATCATCGACTGGCTGCCGTGGAATCACACCTTTGGCGGCAATCACAATATCGGGCTGACGCTGTTCAATGGCGGTTCGATGTATCTCGACGAGGGCAAGCCGACGCCGGCCGGCATCGCCGAGACGATCCGCAATCTCCGCGAAATCTCTCCGACGGTCTATTTCAACGTTCCCAAGGGTTACGAGTCGCTGCTGCCCTATCTGCGCGAGGACGCTCAACTGCGTGAAAAGTTCTTTTCGCGGCTGCATGCGATGTTCTTCTCCGGCGCGGCGCTCTCCCCCTATGTCTGGGGCAGTCTCGATGAGCTGTCGGTGCAGACCACCGGCAAGCGCGTGCCGATGCTCACCGGCCTTGGCGCCACGGAGACCGCGCCGTTCTTCATGTGCGTGACGCCGCTCACCAGCCGTTCCGGCCATGTCGGCCTGCCCGTGCCGGGCAATGACGCAAAACTGGTGCCCAATAACGGCAAGATGGAAGTCCGCGCCAAGGGCCCGAATGTCACGCCGGGCTACTGGCGCCAGCCCGAACTCACCGCAAAGGCATTCGACGACGAGGGCTACTATATTTTTGGCGATGCATTGAAGGCGGTCGATCCCGACGATTTCGATGCCGGCTTCGATTTCGACGGCCGCATCTCTGAGGATTTCAAGCTCGGCAGCGGCACATGGGTCAGCGTCGGCCCGTTGCGCGCGCGTTTCGTCGGCACCTGTGCGCCCTTGGTGCGTGATGTCGTCATCGCCGGCATCAATCGTGATGAGCTTGCCGCACTGGTGGTGCTCGATCTCGACGGCTGCCGCGTCATCAATCCCGATCTGCCGCCGGGCGATCTTGCTGCCGCAGCGCATGATCCCGTTATTCGCGAAGCCTTTCGCGAGCGGCTTGCGCAGTTCATGGCAGGCGCCACCGGTTCGTCCACGCGCATCGCCAAAGCGGTTCTGCTCGATACGCCGCTGTCCATCGACAAGGGTGAGGTCACCGACAAGGGCTCGATCAACCAGCGCGCGGTGCTGGAGCATCGGGCGGCGCTGATCGCCGACATCTATGCCGGCAGCGAAGCGGCGAGGGTGATTGCCGTCTAGCCGTTAAGCCTGCGGCGAAGCGCCGGTGGGGTGGGCCTTTACCACTGCCTCCCCACTGACCTAAAGAAGGGGCTGAACGATCGGCCCAACTTTGATTTAGCTGACGATAACAAAAGAACCTTCAGGGAGAGACTAATGTCCAAGCATCACATGACGAGTCATTTCGCGATTGCGGCGGTCGCCGCGTCGCTGGCACTTGCCGCACCTGCTGCAGCGCAGGAAGTCACCGTCGGCCTGACCACCTCCACCACCGGCCCGGCCGCAGCCCTCGGAATCCCTGAGCGCAACGCGCTGGAATTCGTGCCGAAGGAAATCGGCGGTGTGAAGCTCAAGGTGATCGTGCTCGACGATGGCGGCGATCCCACCACGGCGACCACCAATGCCCGCCGTTTCGTGACAGAATCCAAGGCCGACATCATCATGGGCTCGGCGGTGACGCCGACCAGCATCGCGGTGTCCAACGTCGCCAATGAGGCCGGCATTCCGCATTTCGCCTTGTCGCCGCTGCCGATCACCCCGGAGCGCGCAAAGTGGTCGGTGGCCATGCCGCAGCCGGTGCCGATCGTCGGCAAGGTGATGTACGACCACATGAAGGCCAAGGGCATCAAGACCGTCGGCTATATCGGCTATTCCGACAGCTATGGTGATCTGTGGTTCAACGACCTTAAGACCCAGGCGGTGCCGATGGGCATCACGATCGCCGCGGAAGAGCGCTTCGCCCGTCCGGATACGTCGGTCACCGGCCAGGTTCTGAAGCTGATCGCCGCCAATCCCGATGCGATCCTGATCGGTGCCTCCGGCACCGCCGCGGCCCTCCCGCAGACCGAACTGCGCGACAAGGGCTACAAGGGCCTGATCTACCAGACCCATGGCGCCGCCTCGATGGACTTCATCCGCATCGCCGGCAAGGCTGCGGAAGGCGTGCTGATGGCGTCGGGTCCGGTGATGTATCCGGAAGGCCAGCCGGATTCCGCGCTGACCAAGAAGCCGGGCCTGGCGCTGAACGCTGCCTATGAAGCCAAGTATGGCCCGAACAGCCGCAGCCAGTTCGCCGGCCATTCCTATGATGCCTTCGAGGTGCTGAAGCGCATCATCCCGACCGCGCTGAAGACCGCAAAACCCGGCACCCCCGAATTCCGCGAGGCCGTCCGCCAGGCGCTCCTCACCGAGCGTGAGATCCCGGCGACCCAGGGCGTCTACAACTTCACCGAAAAGGACCGCTACGGCCTCGACGAGCGCTCGCGCATCCTGCTGACGGTGAAGGACGGGAAATACGTGCTGGCGCAGTAAGGGACGATCATCCTTCACTGGAAAAAACAAGGCCGCTCGAAAGAGCGGCCTTTCTGTTTTTGGTTCGCTCCGATTTTCACCTCTCCCCGGTGGGGAGAGGTGAAGCAAGAAGCAAAAAAGAAGACCGCCCTTTCGGGCGGCCTTCGATGTTTGGTGAGGCTGTCGAGCGCCGGGCTTAGAAGCCCATGCCACCCATACCGCCCATGCCACCCATTCCGCCGCCGCCGCCCGGCATCGCCGGGGCTGCTTCGCGCGGCAGCTCGGCAACCATGGCTTCGGTGGTCACGAGGAGACCGGCAACCGAGGCAGCGTCCTGCAGGGCGGTGCGCACGACCTTGGCCGGGTCGATGATGCCCTTGGCGACGAGGTCGACATAGACTTCGTTCTGGGCGTCGAAGCCGAAGGTCTCCGACTTCTCGTCGAGGATCTTGCCGACCACGATGGAGCCTTCCACACCGGCGTTCTCGGCGATCTGGCGCAGCGGCGCTTCGAGGGCCTTGAGGACGATGTTGATGCCGGCCTGCACGTCTGCGTTTGCATTCGTGATCTTGCCGACGGCCTTCTTGGCGCGGAGGAGGGCGGTGCCGCCGCCGGGGACGATGCCTTCCTGAACGGCCGCACGGGTCGCGTTCAGCGCGTCATCCACGCGGTCCTTCTTTTCCTTCACTTCGACTTCGGTCGCGCCGCCGACCTTGATGATGGCCACGCCACCAGCAAGCTTGGCCAGACGCTCCTGCAGCTTCTCGCGGTCGTAGTCCGAGGTGGTTTCCTCGATCTGCGCCTTGATCTGGCCGACGCGTGCCTCGATCGCCGGCTTCTTGCCAGCGCCGTTGACGATGGTGGTGTTTTCCTTGTCGATCACGACCTTCTTGGCGCGGCCGAGCATCGCCAGCGTGACGCTTTCCAGCTTCATGCCGAGATCTTCCGACACCAGCTGGCCGCCGGTGAGGATCGCGATGTCTTCCAGCATGGCCTTGCGGCGATCGCCGAAGCCCGGTGCCTTGACGGCTGCAACCTTGAGGCCGCCGCGCAGACGGTTGACGACGAGGGTGGCGAGGGCTTCGCCTTCCACGTCTTCCGAGATGATCACGAGCGGCTTGGTCGACTGCACCACGGCTTCGAGCACCGGAAGCATCGCCTGCAGGCTGGAGATCTTCTTCTCGACGAGGAGGATATAGGCATCCTCGAGCTCGGCGGTCATCTTCTCGGCATTGGTCACGAAGTAGGGGCTGAGGTAGCCGCGATCGAACTTCATGCCTTCGACGATG
>NZ_JBIISY010000059.1:0-29919 GCF_044340795.1 Tardiphaga sp. | reverse complement strand
GATGGGTTGAGCGCAGCGATACCCATCACCGCATGCGCGTGGTCCTGATGGGTATCTCTCCGGCGCTTTGCGCCTCCGTTCAACCCATCCTACGCACGCCATCCAGCGCCAGGACGAGTTCGCGGAAACGATCGCCGCGGATCTCGAAATTGCGAAACTGGTCAAAGGATGCGCAGGCCGGCGACAGCAGCACCACCGGCGCGGGCAGCCCCGCCTCCGCCGCATCGCGCGCGGCATTGGCGACGGCGACATCGAGTGTCACGCTGACATCGAACGGGACCTTGCCCTCAAGCGTGCGTGAAAAGTCATTGGCGGCTTCGCCGATCAGATAGGCCTTCTTCACGCGCGGGAACAATTCGGCCAGCGGCGCGATACCGCCCTCCTTCGCCTTGCCGCCGGCAATCCAGAAGATGTCGGTGAAGGACGACAGCGCCTTCGCCGCGGCATCGGCATTGGTGCCCTTGCTGTCATTCACGAACAGTGTCGTGCCGAGATGCCCGACCTGCTCCATGCGATGGGCGAGACCGGGGAACGAGCGCAGGCCCTTCTGCAGCACATCGAGGCTGACGCCGAGCGCGCGCACCGCGGCGGAGGCGGCAGCAGCGTTCTGCGCATTGTGCAGGCCACGAAGCGAGCCGATATCCGCGAGGTCGGCCACCGCGCTCTGCGCGCCACCGGCGTTCTCGACGATCCTGCTGCCATCGACCGTCAGGCCATCTGCCAGCGGATGCTCGACCGAAATACGCACCACGCGCTTGCCCGCCTGCGACAGGCGATCGGCAATCTTGCTGCACCAGGTGTCGTCAACGCCAACGATCGCGGTCCCGTCAGGCTGAACGCCGGCGACCAGACGCTCCTTCACGGCGGCGTAGCTCTCGATGGTGCCATGGCGATCGATGTGGTCGGGTGTGACATTGAGCAGGATGCCGACCGTGGGATCGAGCGATGGCGTGAGATCGATCTGATAGGACGACATCTCGATCACATGGACGCGACCGGTGCGCGGCGGCTCGAGCGACAGGATCGCGGTGCCGATATTGCCGCCCATCTGCGTATCGAAACCGGCCTCGCGCACCAGATGCGCGATCAAGGCGGTGGTGGTCGATTTGCCGTTGGTGCCGGTGATGGCGATGAAGGGCGCATCCGGCGCATGCGCTTTGCGCTCGCGGCAGAACAGTTCGACATCGCCGATGACTTCGACGCCCGCTTGACGCGCAGCAAGCACGGTCCAGTGCGGCTGGGGATGAGTCAGCGGCACGCCGGGCGTGAGCACCAATGCGGCGAAATTCGCCCAGGAGACGGTGCGCAGGTCGGCCGTGATGAAACCGGCCCGCACCGCTTCCGCCATCTTGTCGGCGCTGTCGTCGCAGGCGATGACTTCGGCGCCACCGGCCTTCAGTGCGTGACAGGACGCGAGGCCGGAGCCCCCGAGGCCGAACACCGCGACGGTCTTGCCGGCGAATGAGGTGACGGGGGTCACGTGATCACCGCAGTTTCAGCGTGGCGAGGCCGGCCAGCGCCAGCATCACCGAGATGATCCAGAAACGGATCACGATCTGCGGTTCGGTCCAGCCCTTCTGTTCAAAATGGTGATGGATCGGCGCCATTCGGAATACGCGCTTGCCGGTGAGTTTGAACGACGTCACCTGCACGATCACCGACACCGCTTCCAGCACGAACAGGCCGCCGATCACGGCGAGCACGATCTCGTGCTTAACCGCCACCGCGATGGAGCCGAGCATGCCGCCAAGTGCGAGCGAACCGGTATCCCCCATGAAGATCGAAGCCGGCGGCGCATTGAACCAGAGGAAGCCGAGACCGGCGCCAAGCACGGCGCCGCATAAGACGGATAACTCGCCGGTGCCCGCCACATAATTGATCTGCAGGTAATCGGAGAACACTGCATTGCCGGCGAGATAGGCGATCAGGCCGAAGCTTGCGGAGGCGATCATGACAGGCACGATGGCCAGACCATCCAGGCCATCCGTGAGATTCACGGCATTGCCGGCACCGACCACGATGAACGCGCCGAAGATGACGAAGAACCAGCCGAGCTTGATGCTGATCTCCTTGAAGAACGGAATGACCAGCGAACTCGACAGCGGATCGCGGCCAAGCCGCATGAAGGCGTAGCAGGCGGCGCCGGCGATGATGAATTCGATCAGGAGACGCGTGCGGCCGGCAAAGCCCTTATGGCTCTGCTTGGTCACTTTCAGATAGTCATCATAAAAACCGACAAAGCCGAAGCCAAGCGTGACGGCGAGCACGATCCAGACATAGGGATTGCGCGGATTGGCCCAGAGCAGCGTCGAAACGACAAGGCCGGACAGGATCATCAGACCACCCATGGTCGGCGTACCGACCTTGACCAGATGCGACTGCGGGCCGTCGGTCCGGATCGGCTGGCCCTTGCCCTGACGCAGGCGCAGATTGTCGATGATCCACGGTCCGAACAGAAACACGAACAGCGCGCCCGTCACCACCGCGCCGCCGGTGCGGAAGGTGATGTAGCGAAACACGTTGAAAGCCGGGATCGTGCCCGCGAAATCGATCAGCCAGTAGAACATTCCAGTCCGCCTTATACCGCAGCGTCGTCGAGCGCGGCGTTACCGGGGAAGCGCTTCTCCAGGGCAGCCACGATGGGTCCCATCTTGGAGCCCTTCGAGCCCTTGACCAGAATGGCGTCGCCGGCCCGGATCGCCCCAACCACTTGTGATTCGAGCGCCTTTGCATCCCCGGCATAACCGCCCCGCTTGCCGGAGGGAAGGGCATCCCAGAGGTTGCGCATCAGGGGGCCACAGCAAAATACGAGGTCGATTGCGTTTGCGGCCACAGCCTCCAGCAGCCCGGCATGGAGTTCGCCGCCACGCGGGCCGAGTTCGAGCATGTCGCCGAGCACGGCGATACGACGCCCCTGCCCGCGGATGGTGGCCGCTCCGAGAACGTTCAGCGCGGCGGAGGTGGAGGCTGGGTTGGCGTTGAAGGTCTCGTCGATCAAAAGCGCCTCGCCCCCCGCGATCTCCAGCGTCTGGCGAACACCACGGCCCTGCGCCGGCACGACCTGCGATAGCGTCAATGCAGCATGAGCAAGGTCCGCGCCCATCAGGGACGATGCCGCCAGCACGGCCAGCGAGTTCATTGCCATATGGCGACCGGGCATGCCGAATTTATAGGTGATGTCCTGGCCAAGCACGTCAGCATGAACCGCGGAGCATGTCGGATGCAAGGCAATGTCGATCAGTCGCGCGTCGGCCTTGCTATCGGAGCCGAAGGACACAATCCGCGAGACACCGGCCTTCTTTGCGCTCTTTTCCAGCCGCGCGAACTGATCATTGTCGCGGTTGAGGATGGCGACACCATCGGGCTCGAGGCCGAGGAAGATCTCGGCCTTGGCATCGGCAATCGCCTCGATACCGGTGAAAAATTCCAGATGCACGGGCTCGACGGTGGTGATGACCGCGTAATGCGGGCGCACCATTTTCACCAGCGGCTCGATCTCGCCGGCATGGTTCATGCCGATCTCGAAAATGGCAAAGCGCACATCGGCCGGGCAGCGCGCCAGCGTCAGCGGGACACCCCAGTGATTGTTGAAGGAAGCGACCGACGCGTGGGTCGGTCCCTGCGCCGACAACACGCGCAGCAGCGCTTCCTTGGTCGACGTCTTGCCGACTGAGCCTGTGACGGCGACGACGCGCGCGCCCAACCGCGCTCGCGCGGCGATACCAAGCGCAACGAGCCCCTCGAGCACATCATCGACCACGAGCAGCCGCGCATCGGCGCCAAAGTCTTCGCATTGCGCAGCCTCTACCACCGCCAGCGCAGCGCCGTTCTTCAGCGCTGCGTCGACAAAGGCATGACCATCATGCACCTCGCCCAGGATGGCGAAATAGGCTTCGCCGGGCTTGATGGTGCGGCTATCGATGGAGATGCCCGTGATGCCGGCGGGGAGATTGCCATGCATCTCGGCTCCCATCGCCTCCGCCATCGCCGCTGGCGTCCAGAGAAACTCGCTCATGATGTCCCCAAGATCCTGGAAGAATTGCCGAGCGCCATCTGCGCAGCTTCGTGATCGCTGAATGGAAGCGTCTGGTTGCCGACGATCTGTCCGGTCTCGTGGCCCTTGCCGGCGATCAGGAGCGCATCGCCGGGCTCAAGCCCCTGCACAGCCGCGCGAATGGCTTCGGCGCGATCGCCAATTTCGGTCGCGCCTTTGGCAGCAGCCAGAATAGCAGCACGGATCGTCGCCGGATCTTCGCTGCGCGGATTGTCGTCGGTGACGATTACCGTGTCCGCATTCTCAGCAGCGATCTCGCCCATCAGCGGCCGCTTGCCGGCATCACGGTCGCCGCCGGCTCCGAACACGACGACGAGCTTGCGCTTCGCATAAGGGCGCAGCGCCTGCAGCGCTTTGGCGAGCGCATCGGGCTTGTGGGCATAATCGACGAAGACAGGCGCGCCATTGTGATCGCCGACGCGTTCGAGCCGACCCTTGGCGCCTTCGAGATGCTCCAGCGCCGCGAAAGTTTGCGCGACATCGCCACCGCTGCCGATCACCAGACCCGCAGCCACAAGTGCATTCTCGATCTGGAATTCGCCGACCAGTGGCAGCTTGATCGCATGCCGCTGTCCGCGATGTTCGAGCGTAAGCCGCTGTTCGAAACCTTCGACAACGGCGTCCACCAGGCGGACGCCCTCACCTGCGCCATCGCCGCGACGTCCTACGGTCATGACGCGCAGTTTTCGCGCACGGGCCGCATCGATGACTTCAGCCGAACAATCATGATCGGCCGAGATCACCGCTGGTCCATCGGCAGCGACGAGATCGCGGAAGAGGCGCAGCTTGGCATTGAGATAATGTGCGACGTCCGGATGATAATCCATGTGGTCGCGCGACAGGTTAGTGAACCCCGCCGCGGACACGCGCACGCCATCGAGCCGGTATTGATCGAGGCCGTGAGATGATGCTTCGAGCGCCAGATGCGTGACGCCCTCGCCTGCGATCTCGTCGATCTGTCGATGCAGCGAGATCGGATCCGGAGTCGTCAGCGAGCCATAGATGGTGCGTGTCGGAGACACCAGACCGATGGTGCCGATGCTCGCCGAAGCAAGGCCAAGCCGCCCCCAGATCTCGCGCGTGAACGAGGCCACCGAGGTCTTGCCCGACGTGCCGGTCACGGCCGCGATCACTTGCGGCTGGCGCGGATAGAATTTTGCGGCCGCCAGCGCCAGAGCGCGGCGCGGATTGCGAGAAGTGACGTATGGCACCGCGATGTCACCCGGGGCATGCTCGCCCGCCACCGCGACGGCACCGGATGCGATCGCCCGCGCGATGAAACGCGCGCCGTCGGTCTTGGCACCGGCGAGCGCAAAGAACAGATCGCCCGGTTTCACGGCACGGCTGTCCACCGCGAGGCCGGCCACGCCGATATCCGCGGCGTCAGGCGCCATCACGGCATCACTGCTGAAAAGATCGCGTAGTTTCATGCTGCTCCGGGCGGGCCAGATCGGGAACGGAAGGGTTCCGCAAGTCACGCAAACCGCATTTTGCCCGCGCTGTAAAGCGCGGATGCGGCGTTACTGAGTGGCCCTAGATGTCGCAAGAATAAGGCGGTCGGACGGCGCCAGATCGAAGCGCGGCTCGAGGCCCAGCAGCGGCGCAATCCGGGCAATCACGGCGCCGCCGGTCGGCACCGCGTTCCAGCCCGATGTGATGAAGCCGTGGGTCTCCGGCAGCGCCTTCGGCTCATCCAGCATGATCAACACCTGATACTGCGGATTGTCCATCGGCAGCACGGCAGTGAATGAATTCAGCACCTGCTTCTTGGAATAGCGGCCATTGACGACCTTTTCCGAGGTACCCGTCTTGCCGCCGAGATAGTAGCCCTTCGCCACCGCCTCGGCCTTGCGCGCAGAGCCGACCTCGGCATTGAGGCGCATCATGTAGCGGACCTTGTCGCTGGTGTCCTTCTTGATGACGCGCTTGGCGACGGCCAGCGCTTCTTCCTCGGTGCGCTTCATGAAGGTCGGCGGAATCAGGTTGCCGCCATTCACCATGGCATTGACCGCCATCACCGCCTGCAGTGGCGCGACCGCGATACCGTGGCCGAAGGAGATCGTGATGGTGTTGAGGTCGCCCCAGCGCTTCGGCACGATCGGCATGGCGCTTTCCGGCAGTTCAGTGCGCAACCGGTCGAGCTGCCCGACCTTCTTCAGAAACGCCTTGTGGGCCTCGACGCCCTGGCCGAGTGCAATCTTGGCCGCGCCGACATTCGACGAATAGGTGAACACTTCGGCGAGCGAGATCGGGCGCGGCACAGGATGGGTGTCGTGGATCTTGAACTTGCCATAGCTGAGCGGATAGCGCGCATCGAACATGGTGTTGAGATTGACCTTGCCGCTGTCGAGCGCCATGGCGAGCGTCAGCGTCTTGAAGGTCGAGCCCATTTCATACACGCCGGTGGTCAGGCGGTTGATGCGATCGGGATCGTGGACTTCCTTGGGATTGTTCGGGTCGAAATCCGGCAGCGACACCATGGCAACGATCTCGCCGGTGCGGATATTCGAGACGAGGCCGGATGCTGCCTTCGCGCTGAACTTGGCTTTCGCCTTGAGCAGTTCATCACGCAACGCATGTTCGACGCGCGTGTCGAGCGCGAGCTCGACTGGCTGCTGCATGCGGTCCGATGCAAAGCCAGCGCGATGCAGGTCTGCGAGGCCGTTGTTGTCGAGCCATTTCTCGATGCCGGCGATGCCCTGATTGTCGATATTGGTCAGGCCGATCACATGCGAGACCGTCGATCCGTTCGGATAGACGCGCTTGTTCTCGCGCAGGAAGCCGATGCCGGGAATGCCCAGACGATGGATGTCGCGCTGCTGCTGCTGGGTGATGTCACGCTTCAGCCAGGCAAATCCCTTGCGGCTGTTGAGGCGCTCGCGCACTTCCGCCCCGTCGAGATCGGGTAGCGCGCCGGTGAGAAGCTCTGCTGCCTCGTCCTTGTCGATGATGCGGCGCGGCTCGGAGAACAACGACGGCGACTTCACATCGGTCGCGAGAATCGTGCCGTTGCGGTCGAGAATGTCAGGGCGCGCAGTCGCAATCGCATCGCGCGAGGCGCGACGCTCCGCATGGCTGTCGCCATTGACGGCGAACACGACCAACCGCACGGCGATGATGCCGTAGACGGCGCCGAAAGTCAGCATCGCCAGACCCACGCGCGCACGCGCCTTGGCAGCGCGATCGGTGTTCTTGCCGTAAAGCAGCGTGCGGATCAGCCGCTGACGCCACGGCTCCGGCGGACGCTCATTGGATTTGTTGGCGGGCACCTGTGCGGTCATTGCTGATCCTCCGGCCGATCCGCCTTGTCCGGAAGCGATCCGGTCACGACCACGTCGGGATCGATGCTGTTGAGCATCGCACCGATCGGATCGGGCGTGCCCGGCCGGGCAAAGCTCGGCGGACGATCGGGAAGATTCTTGAGGGTGTCGAACTGCTGCGCCGTCATCGGCTGCAGCTTGAGATGACGCTCGGCGAGCCCTTGCAGACGCATCGGCGCGTCGAGCTTGGCCCATTCGGCGCGCAGCGATGCGATCGCATCACGCTGCTCGCGGATATCCGCATGCAGGCGCGACACCTTCTCGGTGCGCACGGTGGATTCCATCTTGATGCGATAGACATAGGCCGCAGCGAAGACGAGCACGCCGATGACGAGGAGATGAATGAAACGCATACTCAGCCTCCCCGCAACACGGATGCAAGGGTCGGCCAGCCCGGCAGCGGACCGGCGTCCTGTGCCGGCGCCGGGGTGCGCTCGGCACCGCGCAATTTGGCGGAGCGTGCGCGTGGATTGGCCCTGGTTTCGTCTTCGTCGGCAACGATCGGACGCTTGTTGATGATCTTGAAGCGCGGCACCGCCTGCGCGATCTCCGGCAGATGGCGCGAACCGCCGCCGGTCTTGCTGCGCTCGGCGATGAAGTTCTTGACGATGCGATCTTCCAGCGAGTGGAACGAGACCACCGAGAGGCGACCGCCGGGCTTCAGCACGCGCTCGGCAGCGGCCAGCGCCGTGTGCAATTCGTCGAGCTCTTCATTGACGAAGATGCGCAGCGCCTGAAACGTCCGCGTCGCCGGATGGATTTCGCCGGGTTTCGCCCACACGACCTTTGAAACGATATCGACAAGCTGTTTGGTCGTGGTGATCGCGACTTCTTTTCGTGCCGCCACGATCTCGCGGGCGACAGCGCGCGAATGGCGCTCCTCGCCGAAGATATAAATGATGTTGGCGAGATCGGCTTCGGACGCCTTTGCGACCACATCCGCCGCGCTCGGGCCATGCTGGGCCATCCGCATATCAAGCGGGCCGTCGAAACGGAACGAGAAGCCACGCTCGGCCTGATCGAGCTGCATCGACGACACGCCGACGTCCATCACGACGCCGTCGACCAGCGGCGAGCCCTGCGCGTCACAGACATCAGCAAGATTGGAGAATCGGTCCTCGACCAGTGCGAGGCGACCGTTGGAGGACGACACCAGATCGGCGCCACCGGCGATCGCCGTGCTGTCGCGATCAATGGCGATCACCTGCGTGCCTTCGGTCGCGAGGATCATGCGCGAATAGCCGCCGGCCCCAAAGGTCGCGTCCACATAGACGCCACCGGCGCGCGGCGACAGCATCTCCACGGCCTCGGGGCCGAGCACGGAGATGTGGCGGGCATCAATCATACGCGCACGCGAACGGGCAACGGGTTCCGTTCCTTTACTGCGAGACACCAGGCCGATCCGGACTCCGACCGGCCGATGGCATCTCAAATTTCGGCGCAATGCGCGGCTCATCCGCGGCATCACGCATTCGCAGCTCCGCTTCGACGCACCGCCCGCGTGATCCGACGGGGCGTGTTGTCGTCCGCATGGATCGTGAACAAAGGCCATGGGATGCGCGTCGATTGGAACCCGAACCGCGCAAAAACGAACGTGGTTCTTCAAACTTCAGTAACGTCGTTTAGCGTTAAGAAAGCGTTGAAGATGCCGCCGTCACTCGACTCAATTCATTCGCGGAGGTTGTATCGTAGTGCTGGCGCATCACGCATAGGGTGATGAAATAAAAGGGTAAAACCGGTCTGCCATCGTTGCGCAACCAGACATCGATCGGAATAGTGTCCCTCCCCTGGCGGCAGCCAAGCTGCACCAGATCTTGTGGAGACTGAAACAGATTGCCCGGACCCGAGACCAAACGCCCGCGCCCATTGCCGATCCCGAAAGGCGTTGCGGAACTTCCGACCTTCACGCCGGATTCCTCCGTCGTGTCGGACGTGATCCCGTCACCGAATTACGGTGATCGCAACAAGGGGCTCGTGCCTGACATGATCGTCCTGCACTACACGGGCATGCCCGATGCAGAAGGTGCGATCGCCCGGTTGTGCAGCGACGGCACCGACGTTTCCGCCCACTATATCGTGCTGGAGGACGGCCGCATCGTGCAGACGGTGCCGGAGTCGAAACGCGCCTGGCATGCCGGCTCGTCGCTCTGGGCTGGCGAGGACGACATCAATTCCTGCTCCATCGGCGTCGAGATCATCAATCGCGGCCATGACTGGGGCTATCCCGATTATCCCACGCGGCAGATTGCGGCTGTCACGGCACTGTGTCGCGGCATCCTGCTGCGCCATGACATGCCGACCCATCGCGTGCTCGGCCATTCCGACGTGGCACCTTCGCGCAAGAAGGACCCCGGCGAGAAATTCCCGTGGCATCTGCTCGCCAGTTCCGGCGTCGGCCATTGGGTACATCCTGCCCCGATCGTACCAGGCGAAGGTCTTCGCACCGGTGCTGATGGCGATCAGGTGAAGGCCCTGCAGCAGGCATTGGCGCGCTATGGCTACGGCATCGAGATCAGCGGCGTCTACGATGCGCCAACAGCCGAAGTCGTCACCGCCTTCCAGCGCCACTTCCGTCCCGAACGGGTGGATGGCATCGCCGACCTCTCCACACTGGAAACGCTGCAGGCACTGCTGGCAAGCCTGCCAGTACCCGCTGCCACGACTTGACGTCCGGCACGGAAGCCCGCATGGCTTCCCCGTCAGTCGGCCGGACGGCCGCTCCCGCAATGATCGAAAGGTCGCGGGGGAGGAAAGTCCGGGCTCCAATGACATACGGTGCCGGATAACGTCCGGCGGGGGCGACCCCAGGGAAAGTGCCACAGAGAACGAACCGCCCCGCGAAGCCGCAAGGCGAAGCGGGGTAAGGGTGAAAAGGTGCGGTAAGAGCGCACCGCGGATCCGGCAACGGAGACGGCAAGGTAAACCCCACCGGGAGCAAAACCGAATAGGGACGGCATGGCAGTCAGTTCATTCCCGGGTGCAAGCCCGCGAACGATAACACTGCAGGGTAATGTCAAACCCGCTGTCCGGGTAGGTTGCTTGAGGCCGCATGCAAATGCGGTCCCAGAAGAATGGTCGTCACGTATCGTCGCGCAAGCGGCGGTGCCTTACAGAACCCGGCTTACAGGCCGGCTGATATCTGAACAACGAGGGGTCCGGCGCAACACGCCGGGCCCCTCGCCAGTTTCAGCAGTCGGAAAGATCAGTGTCCGCCGCCGGCCGAGGCCGGATTGCTCGGCTTGTCGAGCAGCAGCACCATCAGGCTGAGACCGGCATAGAAACAGGTCAGCACAAAGAACGCATCGCCGAATCCCATCACCTGTGCCTGGCGGTGGGTGATCAGCGAGAGCTGCTTCAGCGCCATGCGGGAGGCATCACCCATGCCCTGGAATTTCTGGGTCAGCATGTTGAGCGTCTCGACCGCCTTCGCATTGCCCCACGTCACCTTGTCGTGCAGGCGCGAGATGTGAAAGTCGGTGCGGTGATCGAGCACGGTGTTGATCAGCGCAAGGCCGAGCGCGCCGCCGAGATTGCGTGTCAGGTTGAACAGGCCGGAGGCATTCTTTAGCATGTCCGGCGACAACGTGCCGAGCGCAATATTGTTGATCGGCACCATCGCAAGCATCATGCCCATGCCGCGCAGGATCTGCGGAACCAGCAGCTCATAGAAATCGTAGTCGCGCGTGATGGACGTCATCAGCCAGGTGCCCGACGCAAACAGCACGAGACCGCTGGCGATGAGGATACGCAGGTCGACCTTGGTCATCAGGCGCCCGACGATCGGCGCCATCACGAACATGGCGATACCGGAGACAAACATGGTCTCGCCGATCTGCAGCGCGCTGTAGCCGCGCACCTGGGCCAGATAGAGCGGATAGATGTAAGTGAGGCCGTAAAGTCCGATACCGATGCAGAAAGAGAAGGTCGAACCGAGCGCAAAATTGCGGTTGGTAAAGGCACGCAGGTCGACGATCGGCACTTTCGCGGTCAGCACACGCCAGAAGAAGGCGATAGCTGAAAACGCGCAGATGACGGCGAATAGCAGGATGGCCTCGTCTTCGAACCAGTCGTTACGCGGGCCCTCCTCCAGCACATATTCGAGCGAACCGAGGAAGCCGGCCATGAAGCCGAGACCCCACCAGTCGAAATGCTCCAGCAATTCGAAATGCGGCTCGTCGAAATCCACCAGCGCAAGCACGCCGACGGTGATGCCGATGCCCGGCACGACGTTGATGAAGAACAGCCAGTGCCACGACAGTGCATCGGTGATGTAGCCACCAACGGTCGGCCCGATCGTCGGCGCCAGCGTCGCGACCAGACCGATGATCGGCGCAACGATGTGGAACTTCGAACGCGGAAACACCGTGTAGGCCGAGGCAAACACGGTCGGGATCATGCCGGCGCCGAGAAAGCCCTGTACCGCACGCCACAGGATCATCTGCTCGATGGACGAGGTGAAACCGCACATCAGGCTGGCGAAGGTGAAGCCCGCCGCTGAAATCGCGAACAGCAGGCGCGTACCGAGCGCGCGTGACAGGAAGCCGGACAGCGGGATCGCGATCACTTCCGCGATCAGATATGCGGTCTGAACCCAGGAGACCTCGTTCGACGATGCGGACAGGCCGGCCTGGATGTCCGAGAGCGACGCCGAAACGATCTGGATGTCCAGGATCGACATGAACATGCCGAACACCATGATCAGGAACGCGATCAGGCGCTTCGGCGCGATCCGGTCATCCGCCGGCGTGGCCGGCGGTGCTCCTGACATGGTTGTCGATGCCAAGGACATCAGCGCGATCCATTACTGCGCGGGCTTCGCGTCCGGCTTCGTGTTGATCCGCACATAGACCGACATGCCCGCGCGCAGGACATTCTGCTTGGCGACATCCGCAGGCACGCGAACACGCACGGGCACGCGCTGCACGATCTTGGTGAAATTGCCGGTCGCATTGTCCGGCGGTAACAGCGTGAAGACCGCACCGGCAGCCGGGGACAGGCTTTCCACCGTGCCTTCGATGACACGGCTGGTATCGGCATCGAGCTCAACGGACACCGGCTGGCCCGGCTTCAGGCGACGCAGCTGCGTTTCCTTGAAATTGGCATCGATATAGACGTCGTCGAGCGGCACGATATTGGCGAGGCGCTGGCCGGTGGTGATGAAGTCACCGAGATTGACCATGCGGTTGGAAAAGATGCCATCGACCGGTGCCTTCACATCGGTGAAGGCGAGGTCGCGCTGGGCCTTGTCCAGCGCGCTCTTCAGTTCCTGCAATTGCGCACGGGCCTCGACCTGCTGTGCCTTGGTGACGTCCACGGCGCTCTTTGCGGAATCCACGGCTGCCTTGGCTGCCTTCACCGAAGCTGCCGTCTGGTCGCGGTTCGACTGCGAGGTCTCATAGACCGAGCGCGAGGCAAAGCCCTGCTTGCTTAGCGTTTCCTGACGATCGAATTCGAGCTGCGCACGCGTCGCGGCCGCATCGGCCGACGACAACTGCGCCTGCGCCTGGGCGACAGCGCTTTCCTGCGCTTCGGCCTGCCGGCCGATACGCTCGATGGTCGCCTGCTGGGTATCGATCTTGCGCAGCGCGGAATCGACGGCAATCTTGTAGTCGCCGTCATCGATCTTGAACAACACCTGCCCGGCCTTCACCTCGGTGTTGTCACCGGGGACGATCTGCGCGATGTGGCCCGAGACGCGCGCGCCCAGCGTCGAGTTGTTGGCGCGCACATAGGCGTCATCGGTGGAGACGATGAAACGGCCCACCAGATAATAGTTCACGCCGACATAAACTGCAGCGATAGCGGCAAGCGCGCCGACGCCCAGGAGAATGCGTTTCTTGCGCGGCGATTTTGGCGCCGCGGGTTTGGCCGCGGCGGGAGCTTCCGCTGGCTTTTCCGGCGCGGGAGCCTCGACAGGGCCGCGAGCCGCGGGCTCTTCCAATGGCACCACGCGCGCAGAAGCAGCGTCGCCTTCATCTTCGGAGCGAATGATACGGGCAGCCTGATCGCGTGGTGCGGCCATTTCGGCCTCCTGAAACTCGCGCGAAAACCACGCAGGTTCCCGCTGACTGTGACATCATGTACATTGACCGAACGGTTCGGTCAAGATAAACATGAGATCATTCCATTGTGATTTCGAGCCATTCCGGAAACAGGCCAGATGGGCTGCGGCGGCTCCCTCCCTTGCAACAGGCTGAATGAATGGTTGCCTCTCCCCATGCTCCCCTCGCTCAGGTCGGCGAAGAAGACAGTGCCAAGCGTCGGCAGATTCTTGACGGTGCGCGCAAGGTCTTCATGACATTGGGTTTTGACGGCGCCAGCATGGGCGAGATCGCGCGCGCGGCGGGCGTGTCGAAGGGCACGCTCTATGTCTATTTTACCGACAAGAACGCGCTGTTCGAGGCCATCGTCGAGCAGGAAAAGCTCGAACAGGGCAAGGCCGTCTTCAATCTTGATCCGGAACGAGACGCGGAGACCACGCTCGCGGAGTTCGGGCGCGGCTATATCCAGCTGCTATGCCGCCCCGGCGGCGGATCGGCGATCCGCACCGTGATGGCGATCGCCGAGCGGATGCCCGACGTGGGCAAACGGTTTTATGAAGCGGTGCTGGCGCATGCGATCCGGCAAGTCGCGGGCTATCTCGATGCGCGCGTTTCGGCCAAAGAGCTGAAGATCGAGGATACAGAGCTGGCCGCAGCGCAGTTCATGATGTCCTGCCAGGCGACCCTGTTTCAGCCCTTCATCTTCCAGGCCAAACCATCCCCGACAACTGCGGAAATCGACAAGGTCGTGAACAGTGCCGTGCGCGTATTCCTGGCAGCCTATCGGACCTGACGCCTATTCGTTCTCGTAGAAATCCTCGTCGTCCGGCGTCTTGCGGCTGCTCTTGCTGGCTGGTTTCTTGATCGAGCCGGTTGGCCCATCGAAATTGCCGCGGCCGGCATAGCTGCGACCCATGGCACGCGCGGCGACTTCCTCGCCTGAAACGGCGGCAGGGCGGCAGATCGACGGACGCTTCGGCCGGCGCATCAGATCCACATGGATGTGGTCGTAGTGATAGATGTTGGAGCCCGGCGCCAGCACCGTCGTAAAATACTGGCAGGCGCCGCCCTGCACGTCGCGCAGGAAACCCTGCTCTTCCGGCAGGCCCTTCCAGCCGTTCTTGACCGACATGTTGCGCCCATCGGCGAAGGTGAAGGCCGCGATATCGAGGGCGTTGCCGAAGGCATGTTCGGAAATATGCGCGCGCGAATTGCCGTTCATGCCGCGGCAGGAGTAAGCGGAAATCTGCCGGATCGACACCACGCGCTGGCCAAACCAGCGCATCGCCGCCGGCTGCACGACTTCCGCCAGCCACTTGTCGAGTTGCGAAACGATCGGACATGCGAGTGTCGCCGTGGGCTTCACTTCGACAGGACCGACGGAGCCGGTGACATTGCCTGGACCAGGACCGAGCCGTGGCTGAGCGTAATCCTGCTGCTGGCTCAGTGCGGGACCGGAGCTGTAGCGGCCATAAGGTGCGCGCGTCTGCGGCGGCGCGCTGCGCGGCATCGCCTGCTGCATGTCCTGCTCCGGCATGCCGTCGGCAGGCAGATTGATATCGTCTTCGGCCTGGTGAACGCCGGGCGCATTCAGCGAGACAGGGCCATTGCCAGCGGGTGCATTGGCGTAGCCCGCGTTATAGCCGCCGCCATAGGATGGCTGCTGCTGCGGCGGCGCCGATTGCGGATAGGAATTCGGATACTGGCTGGTCGCGCGCACCATCGGCTGCGACGGCGCCTGCTGCCCGGGCCAGCGCGACGGGCCACCGCCAATGCCGCCGGGCGGGCGCGGTGCCTCATCGGCAAAGCCGATCGTGCTGTTGGATTCCCCGAGCGCTGCGACTTTCAGCGGAAACTCGGCGCCGCACACACCGGGACCTGAAATAGGTTCGATGCGGACCAGGCCGGCGCTCTCGCGCACGGCGCCCGACTTCATGCATGCGACTTCTGCCTCGGCTCGCCAGGGGTCGCGCACTTCGGTTTGAAACAAACCTTTGCCGCAACCTGCCATCGAGACAAGGACGAAGGAGCCGACGAGATACAAACGAACTCCGCGCGTCATGCGGGCAAATTGAATTAAATGTTTTAATGACTCTTCAACATGCCGGTTCTCGAGTGCTGAAATTGCTGCCCGTCGCGCATGCGGTGCGGTCGCACGGCGGCAGACCAGAGGCCGAAATAAGGCGGAGCGCCCTCGCCCATCGCCGTGGACAATGACGCTCCGGTCACGAATTTTCGTAGTGGATCGTCAGCGCGCGGCGTCCTCGATCTCGGACCGTTACGGACCGAATTGCCGCAAGTGGGGCAATTGACAACTTTGGTCTCCGCTTGCGGTAGCGACGTCACCACGCGTAGCGCACCACGCCCTTGCCGGCATAGCTCCGGGTCACGTCCGAGAACTCGCCCTCAAACGTGCCAGCGACGGACCAGCCATTCATCCACTTCAACTCTGCCGAAGCCGAGGTCAGCGCCGTGTGCTTCGCGAGCGACGCGCCGTTGACGATGAAGCTGGCGCCCGGCAGCGACTGGAAGGTCGCCGACGCCGAGCGATCGCGATTGGTGTCGTGCGCCCATGCCGCACGGCCGCGCAGCGTCAGGATCGCATCGTTGACGGCGAAGGATTTGTCCGTGCGCAGGCCGAGTTCGCTGCGTGGCGAGATGGCGGTCTTGCCGGCGTAAGTGAGCGCAAAGGTGTTGCTGCCGGCGACGACGCTTTCCGCATAGGACGGCAGATCGAACGCTGTCACCTGGAAGGCGGCATAGGGCGTGAGGCCGATGCCATCGATCCATGGCGCGACGAAACGATTGCCGACCTCGAAACGGCCTGAGTAGCTGTTGGCGTTGAAGTTCGCGCGGAGCTGATCAAGACCAGCGACTGTGACGGTGCGCTCCGTGGTGATGTCCTGCCAGCCGTAAGCGGCAGCGGCGGTGACATAGATCGAGCCGACATTGTGCCGGATGAAGCCGCCGAGCTGGAACAGATCCGAGCGACCAGTGCCGCCACCCGTCACCGAGAAGTTCGTGCCGCCACCAGCCATCGAGAGACCTGCGACCGTGAACGGCGAGAACCAGTAGTCCGCACCCACGGCCATGCCGTAGATGCTCGACTTGCTATTGTTCGATCCCGCCGCCGCATTGCCATCCGTCGTCTGGGAACCGCCGAAGCCGGCGGCCCAGACATTCCAGCGCTCCCGCGGCGCGAGGATCGGCGCCTTGCGATGCATCGATGCGAAGGCGTCGGTCGGCGCGCGCTTCGGCGCATAGGCCATCGCCTCGTCGGCATACGACATCGCACCCGGCGCGCCCTCGCCGCGGCCGGCCGAGAAGGGATCGGTCATCTGCGTCAGGAACAGGTTCGCGACGTCGAAACTGGTCTGCTGGCTGCTGGTGGCGACCTCGCCGGAGACTTGCGTCAGGCTCTGGGCATTCAACGAACCGAAAGCCAGCGGGATGCCGCCCGTGCGATCGAAGAAATCGGTGAGTGCGCGGCCGACATTGGCCTGATTGCCGTTGAGCCCGCCGGGCATGCCGAAGCCGAGCGACAGATTGAGATAGACGTTGTTGGCATCGTAGCTCAGCGCAGTGCTGAACCCCGATGGCAGACCGGTGTTCACCACCGAGCCGAACACCGTGCCACTGAGTCCACCGGTCGCATTCAGAATGGTGTACTGCCTGGCGACGTAACTGCCCGGCGCGAATTTCGCCTGCACCGTCGCATTGCCGAGATCTGCCGTGCCGGTGACATTGACGCGATCGGCATTGGTCGGCGCGACGTCGATCATATAGGTTGAGGCCGCGGTCATCACGAGATTGCCCTGCACGGTGAGCAGGTCGATGGCGCGGGCCGGGGGGCCGAAATAACGCGGGGTGTTGCCCGGCGCCAGCGTACCGCCAGCGATGGTGGTGGTGCCGACGGTGCCGGAGCCACCGAGCGTGCCTCCCGCATTCACGGTGACCTGCGTCGTTGGCATGATGCTGTCGATACTCAGCAGGCCGCCATCGACCCGCATGGATGCGATGTTGCTCGCGGTGCCCCAGAAATTCCACTCACCGGTGCCGGTCTTGACGAGATTGCCGTTCGAGATCGTGCCGGAAGAGTACGTATCCCGGCCGTTGCTTCCGAATGTCAGCGTATGGCCGTAGAGCTCCACGTCTCCTTCGGCCTGCAGCGCGGCGATTGTCGCATTGCCGAAAGCAAGGTCGAGGGTCGCGCCGCTTCCGACATAGAAACGGCTGTTCTCCGACAGCGCGCCTGCCGACCCCTGCCGCAGGGTGCCGTCATAGATATACGTTGTGCCTGAATAGGTGTTCGTGCCGGTCAGCGTCAACGTATCGCCGCCGTTCTTGGACACATGACCGGTGCCCGAGATCGCGCCATCGAACGTGACGGCATCGCTACGGTTGAAGCCCAGCGAGCCCCTGTTGACGACATCGCCGATGATCGATCCGGTCGTCCCGCCGTTACCGATCCGCAGTATACCTTCCCGAATCTCGGTACCGCCGGAATAGGTGTTGGTGCCGGTGAGGATCAGAGAACCCGACGAGCTGATGATGCCGCCGAGGCCGGTGATGGCACTGGACAGCGTGACATTGTGGTCGTTCTGTTCGAAGGTCACCGTACTGCCGGCCGCCGTGATGCCGATATTGCCGGTGAGGCCGCCATTGATCGCGGCCATGTCGGTGGCCAGTGTCAGCGTGTTGGCGCCACCTGTGAAGGTGATGGCATCGGCTTGGGTGAAGCCGTCGCCGGACATGCCACCCGCGATGGTGCCGAGCCGGTTGTCGATGGCGAGGTTCGCGCCGACGATGCCGGCGCCGCCGGCGCCAGCCATGGACGAACCGAGGCTGCCGGTGCCGCGAGCGCCGCCGTTGCCGCCCTGGATCGACGACTGATTGATCAGCGAGGCCGAACCGGAGAAAAATACGCCGACGCCGCCGGCGCCGCCCGACCCGCCAAAGTTTGCGGCATTGCCACCGCTGCCCCCGTTGCCGCCCCTGATGATCTGGTCTGACGTTCCGCTGAAGGCGGGGGCGACGACGAAGACCCCGTAACCGCCACCACCACCGCCGCCGCCTTCAGCCCCCGCGCCGTTGCCGGTGCCACCGTTTCCACCGTTGCCGCCCGTTACCGAACCACCCAACGGAAACGATGTCGCCCCATGCGCGCCGCCGCCGCCGCCGCCACCGGTGCTGGATGTGCCAGGGTCGCCATTGGCCCCAGCCGTCTGACCGCCGGCTGCCCCGCCAGCGCCCTGGTCGCCGTTGCCGCCATAACCACCGACGATACCGGCACCGCCGCCGCCTCCGCCCATGCCATCTGTGCCCGCAGTTGCCGTGCCATCCGCCGGGCTGGTTGTGCCCCCAGCATTGCCGGTGCCGCCGTTACCACCGGTCTGCTGCGCAAAGACCGGTGTCGCCAGTGTCGCCAGCGCGAGCACCAGCGCGCTTGCCGCGCAACGCCACCGCACCTGGAGCCGCGCCGGTGACCGAAAGCTGTGAGATGGCCTGTCGCCGGTGTGAGCGGACAGGCTGGCGACACGGGTCACGTCGAACGGCGATGGCGACATCAAGGCATTCCCAGCAATTGCACCGACTTCGCTGTCGGCATTCCAGTCGCGCAGGCGAGTGTGCGCGCTGTGTCCGCTTCGAGCGATGTCAGGTCAGGCTGGTGTGGACCTCGCGTGGCCCCGCGCGTTTCACCAACGCCCACTCACACGAACACATTTTCGCCACGCTTCAGCGATTCGCCTCGGCGGTACAATGCGACCGATCTGCACGTCGTATCGAACGCGGTGCTTTCGGTGCAGGTGCGTCATTTCGGTAACAGGGTAGCGCAAACGGGCTGCAACCGATCCGGGCAATGATAAGTGTTTTGCGGAACGCTTGCTGCGCTTCGACGTTGCCCCGCGCTGAAACACGCGAGAGGGAGGCACCGCCATGACCGCATTCGTCAGCCAGCTGAGCATTGTCGCTGCCTATGCCGCCATGGCCTTTGTCGGCGCCATCGTGCTGGGCATGCTGTAGCAACCAGTGCGGACCGCAGGATGGGTTGAGTGGAGGCGCGCAGCGTCGGAGCGAAAACCATCGGCGAAGATTTTCTCACTGGTCGGCTGACGGGTTTTCGCTGCGCTCAACCCATCCTACGCGGTCCCTTCCCTACGGTTAAGCGATCAACCCAGTCGCCCGTATCATTGTAATCCGGCTCGATACCAACCCGCAACTACACTTCGCGATGAAGCACGGACGACACATTCATCGTCCGCGATGACATCGTTTTGCGGCGTCGACGCAAATCCCCTGAAACCAGCTCCGGGTACTCCTGTCGCCAACGAAGCGCCGAACGGGCGCTCATCAACAGGCGCTCAAACGGAGTATCCCATGTTCAGGCTCGCTCGCCTTGAAATGAACGTCCGCCGTCTCGCCCTCGCGATCGGCGCCCTCTCCACCGCCGCACTAGGCGCCTTGGCGCCGGCGCACGCTGCGCCGCTGCCGCTGTTTCCCTTCTTCATGTCGCCGCCGGTGCAGCTGCCGCCAACGCAGACCGAGCCGGCGCCTTATTATCAGGCGCCGCAGCAGCGCGAAGACGAGCGTCCGGCGATCGAACAGCCCGCGCGCTTCAAGCGCCAGATCGTCACCTATCCGACCCGCGAGGCGGCGGGCACCATCATCATCGATACGCCGAACACCTATCTGTATTACGTGCTCGGTGGTGGCCAGGCGATCCGCTACGGCATCGGCGTCGGTCGCGACGGCTTCACCTGGTCCGGCGTGCAGACGGTGACACGCAAGGCGGAATGGCCGGACTGGACGCCGCCCGCGGAAATGATCGCGCGCCAGCCCTATCTGCCGCGCCAGATGGCCGGCGGCCCCGGCAATCCGCTCGGCGCCCGCGCCATGTATCTCGGCAATACGATCTATCGCATCCACGGCACCAACATGCCCGAGACCATCGGGACCCAAGTGTCGTCCGGCTGCATCCGCCTGACCAATGCGGATGTGTCGGATCTGTATGCGCGGGTGAATGTCGGGACCAGGGTGATCGTGCTGCCGATGGATCGGCGGGCCGACAGCGCCGGTGGCCGGCGGGGATAATGGATAGGCGTTCGTCGACACGGAACGACATGTCCGCGCCTTACTTTGCCCACTTCGCCCCTTGATGTACTGTCCCCGCATACTGCCTGCGGGGACATCATGCGTCTGAAGACCATTCTGATCGGCGGTGTGCTGATCGCCGTTTCTTTCGTGGCTGCGCTGAAGATCATGGATTATGTGGCGCCGCGCGGCTCCGGCGCCGCGCCGACGCTGGTCGAATTGCCGCCGCTGCCGCCCTCGCCGCCGCGCAGCTCCACCATCGTCGCGCCGATCGCGGTGGCGCTGACCGCGATCCGCGATGTCGCCGAGAAAGGCGCGCCGCGCAATTTCGCCGGCACCGCCGACAATCCCGCCCAGCAGCTGCTGCAGAATGCCGATATCAAATGGAGCGCCGCCCGCGGCGCCATCGCCGTCACCGGTGCGCAGGACACGCTCACCATGACCACGCCCCTGAATGGCACGCTGAATGTGAGCGGCGAATTGTCATCCAATGTGCGCGATGCCATCGGCGGCGCGCTCGGCAACCTGCTCGGCGGCAATGTCGCGAAGCAGCTCGGCAGCGTCAATATCAAGAACGTCAACGCCAATGCGGAGATCCGCGGCAATGTGGTGGTGGCGTCGCAGCCGCGGCTGACGCCGAACTGGCGCATCGAGCCCGGGCTCACCGCGCAGGTCAATCTCGGCGACACCAGCGCATCGGTGAGCGGCGTGCGCGTCAATGTGCCGGCGCAGGTGAAGCCGATGATCGACAATGCGGTGAACGAGCAGATCGCCGCCGTACAGCAGCGGCTGCGCAACGATCCGCAATTCGAGCAGAATGCGCGGCGGGAATGGGCCAAGCTGTGCCGCTCCATCCCGCTGCAGGGCGCAAGCTCGGTGCAGAACCTGTATCTCGAATTGAAGCCGACCCGCGCCATCGCCGCGCAGCCGCGCATCGACGGCAGCAATATCAATCTCATTCTCGGCGTCGAGGCGGAGACGCGCGTGACCGGCACGCAGAGCACGCCGAACTGCCCGTTCCCGGCGACGCTGGCCATCGTGCCGCCCGGCCCCGGCAAGCTCAATATCGGCGTGCCCATCGACATGCCGTTCGTCGAGCTCAACAAGATCATCGAGGCGCAGCTCGCCGGCAAGACATTCCCGGAAGACGGCACGGGCTCGGTCGCGGTCACGGTGAAAAAGGCCACCATGCGCGCCTCCGGCGACCGGCTGCTGATCTCGCTGCTGGTGAATGGCAAGGAGAAGTCGAGCTGGTTCGGCCTTGGCGGTGAAGCCACCATCCACGTGTGGGGCAAGCCCGCACTGGATCAGGCGAGCCAGGTCATGCGCTTCACCAATCCGGAACTCGCGGTGGAATCCGAAGCCGCCTTCGGCCTGCTCGGCGCCGCCGCGCGTGCGGCGATGCCGTTGCTGGAAAGCACGCTGGCGGAGCGCGCGGTGATCGATCTGAAGCCGTTCGCGTCCAATGCGCAGCGCAAGATCGCGGGCGTCCTGGCGGATTTCCAGAAGAACGAGGACGGCCTGCGCGTCGGCGCCGACATCACGGCACTCAGGCTCGGCGGCATTGCCTTCGACTCGAAGACGCTGCGCGTGATCGCCGAGGCCGAGGGTGCGATCAACGTCACCGTGACGAAGCTGCCGAATTTATAACGACGGTGCCTGCACGACAAAGGGCGCGCCCAGCAGGAGTGGACGCGCCCTCTTCGTCAGATGACATCACCACCAATGTGACGCCATCCGGATTGATGTTCGACCGACGTTAGGTCGAATACTTGAACTCCGGCATTGCCTTCAGCTGATCCTTGCTGGCGCCGCTCAGCACCGCATGGTCAGGATACCAGGGGTTCTGCTTCGGCGGGGTCGCTGCTGCGCCACCGGCCGAGCCGCCCGACGTGGCTGCGCCCGTGGTCATGCCGCTGGACGTGCTGCCCGACGACTTGGACATCGAGCCGCCGCTTGCGGCCGCCGAGGTCTGCACCGGCTCATTCATGAACTTGATCTTGTCATAAGGCACGGCGATCAGACGCTCACCGACGCCGAGGAAACCACCCACGCCGATCACCACGGCTTTGATGTTGCCTTCCTTGTCGGTCAGAAGATCATTGATAGAACCGAGGCTTTCGTTGGCTTCGTTATACACATTGAGGCCAACGACCTTCGAGGTACGCCAGTTGCCGTTGAACGACGTGTCAGCAGCTGCGGGCGCCGGAGTCGTCGTCGCGGCAGGTGCCGTTGTCGTCGTGCTGCCCGGGTTCTGCGCGAAAGCTGCAGTTGCGAGCAATGCGGAACCAACGATACCAGCCGTCATATATTTCTTGAACATATGTTCCTCCTGTTGTTGCCACCTATATCAAAGCAACGCGAGGATTTGGCCACAGTTCCGGTTCCGGCATGAATTTGTAGCTGCGCCAAATTGTCTTCGACCAGTTCGGAACGAAGTGTAGTTAGAACTCGCCCCAATAGGGCGCGACACCATAGTGACGATGCAGCGCTTCCTCTTGCGTGCGATCGCCCCAATCGAAATCGCGCTTCTCGGTAAAGGAAGGCGCGCTCTTCAGATCTTCATCATTGATATCGAGCTGGTAGGCGTCGAGCTTGCGGTTGTAGCTAAGTAGCGCCCACGGCACGGCCAGCAAATTGGAGCCGATTCCGAGAAAGCCGCCGAAGGACATCACCGCGTAGGACACCTTGCCGCTGATCTTGTCGATCATCAGCCTTTCAATATGACCGATGCGCTCGCCATTGGCGCGCCGCACCGCAGTTCCCTCGATCCGGTCGCTCGCAATCAGTGTGTGCGGCCTAGTCATGACATCGAGAGCCATCATTGCCTCCGTTTGTTGTTAGTTAGGAGGAACAATGATGACCGGCGAGAGAGGTTCCAGATGACATGCAAGGATGGCGGCTGCGGAACTCAGCTCTTGTAATCCACCAGCAGCGCCGTGAAGGACGCCGTGGTTCCCGATGAAGTGACGCCGCTGGCGCTGTAGGCCCGCGACGTCGATGCTTCCAGCGACTGCTGCAGCGAGTTCAGGAACTGCTGCATGATGTCGTTGATATCCGTCGTGCTGTCCGTGTCATCGCCATCGTCCGCGCCGTCCGAGGGCGGCGGGCCGCCGGCGCCGCCCGGAGGCGGACCACCCGCACCGCGCGCACCGCCGGGGCCGTCGGCGAAAGCAGCTTCAAAGATGCCCTTGAGTTCGTCCGCCTGATCCGAGGTGAGCTTGCCGCTCGAGACCTGTGCGCCGATCAGGTCGTCGATCTTCGATTTCATCTCGCCCGGTTCGGGACGCGTGCTGCTCGTGTTGCCGCGATCGGCCTGCATCGACTGGTCGATGCTGTCGAGCGCCGCTGACAACGCATCCTGATCGCCGCTGCTGATCTTTCCCGTGGTGAGTTCGGCCTGCAGCTCCTGCTGCAGCTTCTGGAGAGGCGATTGATAGAGGCTGCTGGATGCAGCCGAAATGGACGTCATGATCTGCTCCGCGAGGCTTTGGCCTGATCCTGTGGACTTGCGGCTGCCATCTCGGATTAACCATCTTAACGGGGTCTTGCTGCCCGCTTGCCAAGATATTGCCTGGCGTTACGCTGGGCTGGAACAGCAACAGACCGAAACAAATTTTCCCTGCAAAAGGCGCCAATCCCCGCCACAAGGGTCCACATGGCAAACCCTCCCCATATCCTTGTCGTGGAAGACGACCGCGAAACCCGCACGCTGATCGCGAAGTATCTGCGTACCAACGCCTGCAATGTCACGGTGGCTGCCGACGGCCGCGAGATGGACAGGGCGCTGACGGACAACCGCATCGACCTCATGATCCTCGACGTGATGCTGCCCGGCGAGGACGGTCTCAGCCTGTGCCGCCGCGTGCGCGCGGAGTCGCAGGTGCCGATCATCATGCTCACAGCGCGCGGCGAGGATGTCGACCGCATCCTCGGGCTCGAAATGGGCGCCGACGACTATCTGCCAAAGCCGTTCAATCCGCGCGAACTCCTGGCCCGCATCAATGCGGTGCTGCGCCGGCAGACCAATGCACTTAATGCCAGCGCGACGCCGCATGCGACCTCCCTCGCCTTCCTCGGCTGGCAGATGGATTTCCGCCTGCGCGAGCTGCGCAATCCCGAAGGCGCACGCATTGCGATGACCTCCGCGGAATTCGACCTGCTGCAGGCCTTTGTCGAGCGCCCCGGCCGCGTGCTGTCGCGCGACAGCCTGCTCGACCTCACGCAGGGCCGAAATGCCGGCTCGTTCGAGCGCAGCATCGACGTGCTGGTCAGCCGTATCCGTCGCAAGATCGAGGCCGATCCGCAGGATGCGCAGTTGATCAAGACCGTGCGCTCGGGCGGCTACATGTTCACGCCGGACGTGCAGACCATCGGCGCGGTCCAGCCGGCCTGATCATGCGGCTGCTGAACGTCCTCAATCTTCGGCGCATCAGCGGCCAGATCGCGGCATTGGTCGTGATGTCGATCGTCGCGATTCACCTCCTCATCGGCGTCGGCTTCGCCGTGCTGCGGCCCGACCAGCCGCAACCGCCGGAGCGCGGCATGGGTGAACTGGTAGCGATGGCTAGGTTGCTGTCGACGACACCGGCCGATGAGCGGCCCGCCTTGTTCGCGCGGATGTCGCAGACCTTTCCGAAATTCGATCTCCGCCTCGAGCCTGGTGGCTTTGTCCAGGCCGCCGACACTGACGACCGACGCCGTGCGCCGTCCCTCCTGCGCATCAACCGGACCCTCGGCCCGGATATTCATGTCGTGCCGCTGGCTGGCGAGCGCGTCGGCGTCGTGCTCCCCGACGGACAGAAATTCTCGGTGAGCGAATTGTCCGAACGGCGGCCGCGGCCGTTCCTCGGCAGCCCGATCTTCCTCACTTTCATGTTCGCAGTGATCACGCTGACACTGCTTGGTCTATGGGCCGCGCGGGTGCTTGCGGAGCCGCTGTCGTCCTTCGCGCGGACGGCGGAGGAGTTCAGCCTCAGCGGCACCGCCGCGCCATTGCCCGAACGCGGGCCCGAGGAAATCCGCGCCGTTGCGCGCGCGCTCAACCGCATGCGCGAACGCATCACCGCGCTGATCGACGATCGCACCAAGATGCTCGCCGCCATCAGCCACGACCTGCGCACGCCGATCACCCGGTTGCGACTGCGCTCGGAATTTATCGAGGACGAAAACAGCCGCCGCCATATGCTGCGTGACCTCGACCAGATGCGCGCGATGCTGGAAGCGGTGCTGTCCTTCCTGCGCAATGACCGGCGGCTGGAAGCGCCCACCCTCACCGACATCGCCACCACGCTGCAACTCATCGCCGACCAGTTCGCCGATATCGGCCAACTCGTCACCTATGACGGCCCCTCGCATGCCATGGCCATGGCGCGGCCGGACGACCTGCACCGCGCGGTGACCAATCTCGTCGAGAATGCCGTGAAATTCGGCGGCGAGGCATCGATCACGCTGAGCGTGTCGGACAGCGGCGCCGTCATCGATGTAGCCGATGACGGGCCCGGAATTTCCGACGCGCAGAAGAGCGCGATGCTGCAGCCTTTTGTCCGCGGCGACGATGCGCGCAACATGGATCACGAGGCGGCGGGATTCGGGCTGGGGCTGTCCATCGCCCGCGCGATCGCGCTGGCACATGGCGGCGAGCTGACGCTGCGGGATCGTCAGCCACAGGGATTGATCGTGAGGATCACATTGCCGGCGGCGACGTAGCCTCGTAGCCTGGATGGAGCGGAGCGAAATCCGGGAATCGGAGTATCAGCAATTCGCCGTCCCCGGATTACGCTTCGCTCCATCCGGGCTACTCATTCACTTTGAAGGTCGCATCGCTCTTCCGCACATGAATGGTCGCGAGATCGTCGCTATAGACTTTCTCCCAGCCATCGATGCGATCCAGCAGTTTTGTCGCGGCGCTTTCGGTGCGCATGAAGGTGGCGTCGATCCTGTAGTCCTTGAGCAGGCGGAACAGATTGTCCGGCTTCATCAGGCCGCTGGCATCGTTATGGTCTACCATCAGCTTCTCGCCGAACAATTCGGTGCGGCCATCGATGAAGGTCGGCACGCCGCGCCAGATCAGATAGCCGCCGAAATCGTAATCATTGAGGACGCGGCTGACATTCAGCTTCTTCAACGCATCCACCGCGGCGATCGGCGCGGAACGCTCCGACGGCGTGTAGTGGCGCAGCGAGGCGACGGCGACCGTCCCGACGACCAGGCACAGTGCAATGCCCGCAAGCAGCAGGCGGTTCGGCGAAGCGCTCGCGTCACGCTCCGGGTTGCGACCGATCTGCTCGCCGAGCGGTTTCGCCAGCACCAGCGGCGCCAGCAGCGCCAGCACCTCGGCATTGCGGACATGACCGAGCGCCATATAGACGAAGCCCAGCACCAGCACGATGCGCATCGGTGGCAGCGTGATGCCGCGCCAGAGCACGAAGGCGAAGGCGGCCAGCACGGAGATTTCAAGCGGCCCGGCATGGCCGAAATCGGCCGGCCGCCATTCGCCGATCACGGCAAGCGCTGCGCCGAGGCTCAGGATACGCCGCGACGCCAGCAGTGCTTCCCAGCCGTAAGGCGTGATGCAGCTGGCCGCGAGGGCGGCTATGCCGAACAGTGCCCAGCGCACGAACACACGCGCCTGCCGGTCCTTCGGCGCATGCCAGATCGCATCGAGTGCGATCGGACCGATCAGCGCGAGGCCGAGCACGAAGCCGCCATGCATGTTGGCCCACAGCACCATCAGCGACAGCAGCCAGAATGACGGTGCGCCCTTGCGATCCATCGCATCGACGAGACCCGCGACCCAAGCCACCATGACCGGCATCGCCAGCACATGTGGCCGCGCCAGCATGTGGCCGGCCATCAGCGCCAGTGTCGCGCAGAGGATGACGAGCGTTGCGGTGCGCGTCAGCCGTTGATCAAGGAAGCGCGCAAGCAGCGCGATGGCGAGCGACCCGGAAGCGGCCGCGAGCACGACCGGACCTGCCCAGCCGGCAATGCCGTAGGACAGAGCGTAAGCGACCTGCGCGAGCCACTGGGTCGAGATCCAGGGCTGCCCCTGCATGGTGAAGGAATAGAGATCGGTGCGCGGCACCGCGTGATGATCGAGCATCCACTGGCCGAGCGTGATCTGCCAGTAGGTGTCGGGATCGTTCAAGAGGCCGCTGCCGGCCGCGAGCAGCAGCGCATAGACGCCGATGCCGACCCAGAGCGGCAGCAACACGTCCAGCTTGCGAGCATCGGTGGCATGGGCGACAGACATCGTCATGGGCAGAGCAGACCGTGGCAGAATGGCATGAGCAGCCGCGAATGCGCCCAACAGACCACGGCGCGGCATAATTTGAGGTAAATCGCTGCCGGAACCGGGCCTTGCCGCCCCGAGAAAGACTCAATTCGCGCCTCAAACGACAAGAATTGAACAGGATGGTTTAGGCCATCTGAAAGTCCGGCCGGCTAAACGCCGCCGATGCGATTTTCGAGACCATTGATGACCCGTATTTCGACTGTCCTGGCGTCGGCTATCACCCTCGCCGCCCTCCCGCAATTCGCCCATGCGCAACAGCGCGCCGACTATCAGGCCATGGCCGCATCCCATGCCCAGGCCAATGGCGTGCCGGAAGCGCTGGTGCATCGCGTCATCATGCGCGAGAGCAAGTATCAGCCGCATCTGATCGGCCGTGGCGGCACCATCGGCCTCATGCAGATCAAGCTCGCGACCGCCCGCGGCGTCGGCTACAGCGGCAGTGCCGAGGGCCTGCGCGATCCCGACACCAATCTCACTTACGGCATCAAATATCTCGCCGGCGCCTATCGCGCCGCCCATGGCGACCACAACCGCGCGGTGCGTTATTATGCCGGCGGCTACTACTACGCCGCCAAGCGGCAGCGCCAGCAGGTTTCCGCGCCGCCGCATCAGCCGATCTTCGCCAAGGATGCGGAGCGGCTGAAACTGGACGCCCAGGCCAGCGTCGCGGCGCAGTAACCAGATTTGCGACTGTGACCATTCGGTGAAGGCGCGTTGACACGCCCGGCCGGAGGTTTAAATTAGAGACGTTCCGAGGGGGGCTCCGACGAGGAGCTGAGATACCGCTAGCTTGCATGCTCGATCCCCGAGCGATGCGATACCGCGGTGACCCTTTGAACCTGATCCGGGTCATGCCGGCGAAGGGACAGGGATGAATCAGACGACGCATGCGTCGCACGCCGGATCAGGCGTTGCGACTTCTCCTATCTCCATCATTGGCGCGGGTATCGCTGGTGCGTGGCAGGCTTTGCTGTTCGCCAAGGCCGGGCACGCCGTCACGCTCTATGAGCGCGACAATGCGGACATGCGCGATGCCACCACCCATTGGGGCGGCGGCATGCTGGCGCCGTGGTGCGAGGCCGAGGTCTCCGAGCCCGTGGTGTCGCGTTTGGGGCTGCGCGCACTCGACCTGTGGCGCGCGGAACTCCCCGACACCCCGTTCAACGGCTCGCTGGTGATCGCGCATGCACGCGACCGCAGCGATTTCGAACGCTTCGCGAAAATGACCTCCGGCCATACCCGGCTGGATGCGGCCGGTGTCGCCGACATCGAGCCCTCGCTGGAAGGCCGTTTTCGCGACGGGCTGTTCTATCCCGGCGAAGGCCATGTGGAGCCACGGCTGGTGCTGCCCGAACTGCATCGGCGCATCACCGCCGCCGGCGGCATCATCAAATACAATTGCGCGGCGAAGGCCGACGACCTCGACGGGATCGTGATCGATTGCCGTGGTCTCTATGCACGCGAGCAGGACGAGAGATCGAAGCTGCGCGGCGTCAAGGGCGAGATCATCATCATCGAAAGCGATGAGGTGCAGCTGTCGCGCCCGGTGCGCCTGATGCATCCGCGCTGGCCGCTTTACGTGATCCCGCGCGCCAACAACCGCTTCATGCTGGGTGCAACCTCGATCGAGAATGAAGGCGACGGCGTCAGCGTGCGTTCGGCACTGGAACTGCTCGGCGCGGCCTACGCGGTGCATCCGGCCTTCGCCGAAGCGCGCATTCTCGAATTCGGGTCGGGCCTCCGCCCGGCCTTCCCCGACAATCTGCCGCGCATTGCGATCGACAAGAACACGATCGCGGTGAACGGCCTCTATCGCCACGGCTTCCTGCTGGCGCCTGCGCTCGCGGAGCTGACGCTGAACTATGTGCAGCGTGGTGCGATCGACAATGAGGTGATGCAATGCAAGTGACCGTCAATGGCGAACAGCGCGACATCCAGTCGTCGCATGTGGCCGCGCTGCTCAGCGAACTCGATTATGAGGGCACGCACTGCGCCATTGCCATCAATTACGACGTGGTGCCGCGCAGCCAGTGGGCGGAGACCGCACTGAAGGCCGGGGATGAAATAGAGATCATCACGCCGCGGCAGGGAGGGTGAGGATGACACACACGCCCC
>NZ_JBIISY010000058.1:0-29936 GCF_044340795.1 Tardiphaga sp. | reverse complement strand
GCGGTGAAACCACATGGCGTGATCGAGGCTCGCAGCCATCGCCTGCCCATCGAACAACGTGCGGCCATAGCGCGACATGATGGAATCGAGCAGCGAGAAATCCGACGCATAAGCCAGCGCGCACATATGCAGCGCCTGGTCGTCGGGAAGCTTGGCGGCGGTGCGGATCCAGAAATTGATGCGGCCGTCGGGAATCTTCTCGCCGGCATAACGCTGGAATTCCACCGGGCGCAGCTCGATGGGGCGGTCGCTTTCGTAATAGCGGCGGATGTAGTCCGGCATCTTCTCGATGATCGGATCCTTCGCCAGTTCTTCAGCGGACAGGCGATCCGGCGGCGGCACGTCCGGCATTGGATCGAAGTGATTGAAGCTGTCTTCCTCCTCGGCATGGAAGGAGACCATCATCGAGAAGATCGCCTGGCCGTGCTGGATCGCAGTGACGCGGCGGGTCGAATAGCTTTTGCCGTCGCGCAGCCGCTCGACCTCGTAGATAATGGGGATCTGCGGATCGCCGGGCAGGATGAAATAGCAATGCAGCGAATGCGGCATGCGGCCTTCCACCGTGCGGACCGAGGCCACGAGGGCCTGGCCGATCACCTGGCCGCCGAAGACGCGCTGCCAGCGCGTCTTCGGGCTGCGGCCGCGGAACATGTTCACCTCGAGGGTCTCGAGATCGAGGATGTCGATCAGATCGATCAGGCTCTTGGACATGTCGGCGTCTTTCGTAAGGCGGCTGCGTGACGGTCGATTAACCAGGGCCGATGAACCGGGTCATGGTTCCCATGCCTTGATCGATCGGCCTTGATTGATCTGCCTTGTTTCGCATTCCTGTTTCGCCCAGCTATAAGCGCGTGGCAACAGCAGGAACGGGTATCATGGCGGCACAAAAAGGCATTGTCATCGGCGGCGGCGCGTTCGCCGGACTGGCGTTGGCTTTGGCATTGCGCCAGGGGCTGGGGCCGGATGTGCCGGTGATCGTTGCCGATCCCGCGCTGGCGACGCGGCCGAGCCGCGATCCGCGCGCATCGGCCATTGTCGCGGCCTGCCGGCGCATGTTCGATGCCATCGGCGTCTGGGAGGCCGTGGCTGCGGAGGCGCAGCCGATCCTCGACATGGTGGTGACGGATTCCAGGGTCGACGACGCCACGCGGCCGACCTTTCTGACCTTTGCTGGTGAAGTCGAGCCGGGCGAGCCGTTCGCGCATATGGTCGAGAACCGGCGCCTGATCGACGAGCTGGTCCAGCGCACCGAAGCCGCAGGCGTCGATCTGCGCGCGACGCCGGTGACCACGTTCAATTCACGCCCGGATGGTGTCAGCGTCACGCTTGGCGATGGCAGCGTGATCGAGGCCGCGCTGCTGGTCGCGGCCGATGGCGCGCGCTCGAAACTGCGTGAGCGGGCAGGGATTGCGACCCATGGCTGGGACTACGATCAGTCCGGCATCGTCGTCACCGTCGGCCATGAACGCGATCATGCGGGCCGGGCGGAGGAGCACTTCCTGCCTGCCGGTCCGTTCGCGATCCTGCCGCTCAGGGGCAATCGCTCATCGCTGGTGTGGACCGAGAAGCGCCGGGATGCCGAGCGCATCGTCGCGTTGCCGGAGGATGAATTCCATGCGGAGCTGGAGCGCCGTTTCGGGCTGCATCTTGGCGAGGTGAAAGCGCTCGACAAGCCGCGCGCGTTTCCGCTCGGCTACTTCGTGGCGCGCTCCTTCATCGGCGAACGCCTCGCGCTGATTGGCGACGCCGCCCATGTGATTCATCCGATCGCAGGGCAGGGGCTCAATATGGGCCTGAAGGATGTGGCCGCGTTGGCGGAGAGCATCGTCGATGCGGCGCGGCTCGGCATGGATTTCGGTCAGGCCGACGTGCTGGAGCGCTATCAGCGCTGGCGCCGCTTCGACACCATGAGCATGGGACTCGCGACGAATGTGCTGAACTTCATGTTCTCGAACGATCTGCCCTTCGTGCGCAGCATTCGCGATATCGGGCTCGGGATCGTCGATCGTCTGCCGCCGCTGAAGGGGGCATTTATCAAGCAGGCAGCGGGATTGTCTGGAGAAGTGCCGAGATTGTTGAAGGGCGAGGCGATCTAGCTCGGCGGCCGTAGCCCGGGTGGAGCGAAGCGTAATCCGGGATTCAGAGCATCAGCAATTCGCCGGTCCCCGGATTTCGCTGCGCTCCATCCGGGCTACGAACTCAATCGATCTTCCTTGCTTCTTCCGGCAGCATGATCGGGATGCCGTCACGGATCGGGTAGGCGAGCTTCGCCGAGCGCGAGATCAGCTCCTGACGCGCGGCGTCGAATTCAAGTTGTCCCTTCGTCACCGGGCACACCAGGATTTCGAGCAGCTTCGGATCGGTGCCGTCCTGGGATTGTTCGGTCGCGGTGGTCATTCAAAGCTCCGGATCATTGCAGTGGCGGGTCGCCGCTGGTGCGTTTCTTGGCGAGATCCATCTCGGTGATGGCGATCAGGATTTCTGCGCGGGTTTTCAGGTTCGGCGCTTCCAGCATCGCCTGTTTCTCCGGCGGGCCGTAGGGCGACATCATCGCCAGCGCATTCACAAGCGCCTCGTTGGGGGCCTTGTGGATGCCGTCCCAGTCGACCTTGAGATTGTTCGCCTTGAGGAAATCGCCAAGCACCGCGACCAATGCGTCGCGATCGACGTCGTCCTCGCCCTTGCGTGCGGTGAAGTCATCGACGAAGGGAAAGTAGTCGACCTTGCACTGGCGATATTGCGTCAGCACCGACAGTTCCTCGACAACCTCGAAGCGCGAGACGCCGGTGAGTTCGAGGATGTAGCGGCCGTCGCCGGATTCGGCGAGCTGGGTGATGCGGCCAACGCAGCCGACCTTGAACAGCGACGGCTTCTCTTCATCGTCCGAATGCACGGCATCGGGCTGGATCATGCCGATCAGCCGGTGACCGTCGCGAAACGCGTCGTCCACCATCGCGAGGTAACGCTGCTCGAAGATGTTGAGCGGCATCTGGCCGCGCGGCAGCAGCAGCGCGCCGGGCAGGGGGAAGACCGGAATCACTTCCGGCAGTTCGGCCGGGCCGCGATAGTCGGCATTGATGGGCATGTCCGGTCTCGCTTCGCAAGTTCTATGGAGGTGCGGATTATGCGAACAGGATCGTGGACAAACGGCGACGGCCGTCAACGGTCGCCTCATCGGTCGGGCCCCAAGCCTCGAAGAATTGCAGCAGCTGCTTGCGGGCGCCGTCGTCATTCCACTTGCGGTCGCGTTTCACGATTTCGAGCAGATGCGTGACGGCCTGCTCGCGCTGGCCGGCGCCGTTCAGCGCCACGGCGAGATCGAAGCGGGCCTGATGATCGAGCGGATCGGCGGCGACCTTCTGTTCGAGTTCGGTGACCGGACCGAGCGCACTGGCCTGTTCGACCAGGTCGATCTTGGCCTGCACGGCTTTGACGGCGGCGTCCTCGCGCTTGGCGGCGGGGACCAGTTCCAGCGTCTGCTTGGCCTGTTCGATGGCATCGGTGGCGACATAGCAGGCCGCGAGGCCGGCGATGGCGGCAATGTTGGTGGCGTCGCCGGCGATGATCTCGCCATAGATTGACGCCGCGGTGGCCGGATCGCCCTCGGCGAGAATGCCTTCAGCCTCTTCCAGCAATTCGGCGGTGGTCGGCTCGGCGCCGGGGCGGCCGGCGGTGAGCTTGTTGATGAAATCGTTGATCTGGCTCTCGGGCACGGCACCCATGAAGCCGTCGGCCGGGCGACCATCGACGAAGGCGATCACGGCCGGGATGGACTGGATGCCCATCTGGCCGGGAATTTCCGGATTCTCGTCGATATTCATCTTCACCAGCTTGACCCGCCCCTTGGCGGCGGTCACGGCCTTCTCGATGATCGGGGTCAGCTGGCGGCACGGGCCGCACCACGGCGCCCAGAAGTCGATCAGCACCGGCTGGTGCTTCGATTCCTCGATCACGTCCTGCATGAAGGTGCGGGTGGTGGTGTCCTTGATGAGGGCGGACCCTGCCTGCGGCATCGGTTCGCCGCCCTGTTCCATGATGGTCACGTCAACCTCACCTGTATCGGGAAATTTCTGCGCGCTTCTAGCACGCCCGAAGCCCATAAATGGCTCTCGTGACAGCAATTTGCAATCGGACCGAGCCCGCCGCATTGCCGCGGAACGGCGTAGGTGGCTGCAAATGGCGTAATTTCGGCTGAATAGGGCGGGTTGGCGCGCCAAAACCGCCGAAAAATTCCATTTACGGAACTTGGCATATTCCTTCGTCTTTCTGTTGCAATCGCCGCCGGCATTTGGCATATGTCCGCGCGTCGGCGGCGCACCATCGTTGCCGCTTCTAGGATGCGGGTGTAGCTCAGTGGTAGAGCACGACCTTGCCAAGGTCGGGGTCGAGGGTTCGAGCCCCTTCGCCCGCTCCAGAAACTTCCCGCTCCTAAATCATTAAGCTTATCGCATCTCCCCGCGGGCCACCGCCGCCTTGCGGCCGTATTGTCGCGCACTGATCGAGCTCGCTTGAAATCGGGTGAGGTTGCGCAGACAATCAGCCTATTGCGGGTGTGAGACGAAAATGCCGTCGACAACGGATTCCAATCAGGAAATCGCCAGGCGCGCCAATGACGAGGCGCGGGCCGACTTTGCGACCTGGCTGATGATGTCGAAACTCAACAGCGTCGATGCCCTGCCCCAGGAAGCGCAGACCTTCTTCGCCGGCTATCTTGCCCTGGCCGCGCGTGGCAAACAGGCCGAATCCGCGGCGGCCGAAGCGACCATCCAGACCGTATATCGCAATTACTATGCCCGCATGGGCGGTACCGGCACCGCGCCGGTCATCAAGCCGGCTCCGAAACCGAAACTCATGTCCGACAACAACCAGAACAACCGCGACAACGTCACCCCCTTCCGCCGCATCAAGCCGGAAACGCCGCCGCCGCGCGAAAAGAGGAAAATGCCGGTGGCGCTGATCTTCATCGGGCTCATCGTGCTGGCCGTTGCATGGCGCTATCTGAGCAAGGGCGGCCTCTGAGGCCGTCCATGCGTGTCTAAACGCGCATCTGAATTAAATACAATTTTTAATTGTAAATCGGATGCAGGCGGACGATCTTTGATTCCGTCGCTGGGCGATCGACTCCCGGCGTCGGACTCGGGGGACGTCTGCAATGGCACGAAATATCGTTCTGCTCTCGGACGGCACCGGCAATTCGTCGGCAAAGGTTTGGCGTACCAATGTCTGGCGCACCTTCGAGGCGCTGGATCTCTCGGGCTCCGATCAGGTCGCATTCTATGACGATGGCGTCGGGACATCGTCGTTCAAGCCATGGGCCATCCTTGGCGGCGCGTTCGGTTTCGGGCTGAAGCGCAATGTAATCGACATCTACAAGTTCGCCTGCCGCAACTATCGGGGCGACGAGGACAATATCTTCGGCTTTGGCTTCAGCCGCGGTGCCTTCACCATCCGCGTGGTGATGGGCCTGATCCTGCATGAAGGCCTGGTGTCGGCCGACAGCGAAACCGAACTCGATGAGAAGGCCCGCGCCGCCTATCGTGCCTATCGGCGCAAGCGCTATCACACCGTATGGCCGTTCCGCCCCGAGGACTGGCTCCGCAATCTCCGCGATTGGCTCCGGCCGCTGCCCTATGATCACGACACGAACCGGCAGGTCGCCAGGATTCGCTTCATCGGCGTGTGGGACACGGTGTCAGCCTATGGGATGCCGGTCGATGAAATGACGCGCGGCATCAGCAAATATATCTACCCGCTCGAACTGCCCGATCATCAATTGGTTCGCGCCCGTGTGACGCGGGCCTGCCAGGCGCTTGCGCTGGATGAAGAGCGCACAACGTTTCATCCCGAGCTCTGGGACGAGAAGGTCGTTCCGCCCCAGCAATTCAATCCGGAGACACCGCGCGCCATCGTCGATGAGCAACTCAGCCAGGTCTGGTTTGCCGGCGTGCATTCGAATGTCGGCGGTGGCTATCCCGATGATTCGCTCGCTCATATTCCGTTGCTCTGGATGATCACCGAAGCGCGGCATTGCGGCCTGAAATTCAAATCCGATTACTCGAATCCCCCGCAGCCTCCCCCGCCTGGCGCCGTCATCGCCGATCCCGATACGTTCAAGAGCGTCACCTCGAAGCGCGACAAGGACGGGCGCATCTACAATCCGCGTCAGGGGCTGGGCGGCTACTACCGCTATGGGCCGCGCAAGCTGGTGCAACTGTGCAACATCAAATATTCGAAGCGGGAAGACGACGAAGTCCTGATCGAGCGACCCAAGATCCACGAAAGCGTCTTCAGGCGTCTCAGCAACCGCGCCCATGCCTATGCGCCGATCGGACTACCGCCCCTCTATGATGTGGTGACCGACGACGGACGCATCCTGACCTCCGATCAATACGGGATCGAAACCGCTGCGCAGGCGAGAGCGCGCGCCGATGCGCAGGAGCATGTCTGGAACGAGGTGTGGAAGCGCCGCATCGTCTACTTCCTCACCGTTGCGGCTACGACCGCATTGGTGATCTTCCCATTGGTCAGCGGCGCCCAGAAGTCCGACGAGTTTACCAGCCCGATCCGCTGGGTGTCCGACATCCTGCGAACCCTGCAAGGATTTCTGCCCGGCTTCGCGAAGACATGGATCGATGGCTATGCGCGGGCGCCGATCTCATTCGTGGTGATGGTCGCCATCCTCGTGGCGCTGCTGCTATGGGGCACGCGCATCGCCCATCGCAGCCAGGACCTGATGGGCGCGATCTGGCGTCGGCGGCCGGCCGCGCCGGGTGGATTGCCGACCAACTGGATCTATCGCCTGCGCAGCGACAGCAATTACATCGTGTTTCATGAAAGCATGAAGCGGCGGATCGGGCCGAGCTTCTTCGCACTGGTCTTCGTCTATGTCGGCCTCGCAACGCTCAGCCACATCGCCTTCAACATTCAGGATGTCGCCGGGATGACCTGCAAGGAAAGCCCGTCGCCGCGCCGGCTGATGCCCGGCCAGATCAGCGGTCCCATCGAATTCAGAACATCCGATCTCTGCCGCGCCACCGGCATCGAGGTCGATGACAACCGGGCGCGCTATGTCATCACGGTCACGCCGGGCGAGCAATGGACGCATTTCGGGACGCCGGTTCCGGTCGGTGGCTTTACATCGGTGGAGCCACCGCGCTGGTATCACCGCATCCTGCTCAGTCTCGCGCTGCCGCTGCGCCGCGCATTGTTCGAAGACTGGTTCCGGATCACGCTGCGTTACGGCAGGGTCGGTGGCGAGGAGGCCTTCTACGTGCCGGACCTGCGCGATGACACGATCCAATTCCCGATCGTGCCGACGCGTTCGGGCGAGCTGTTTGTCTTCATCAATGATGCCGTGATCGGCGTGCCCGGTCTTTACGGTGTTCTGTCCCACTGGAATGGCGGCACCGCGCAACTGACGATCAAGCGAACGCGATAACGAGCAGATCGGCTCATCGTGCAGCGCACTCATGCTTGGCACAACTTCCACATGTGCTAGCATCCCCTCGTCTAGGCTTCTCGGTAGACCAATAAAGTTCGTCTCGAACGATCAATAAACATAGCAGCCCTAGTTCTCATCCCGGAGAACCTGCTGCACAGGGAGTGAACGCGATGAAATCGATTCCAAATCGATCTGCCTTTGCGCGATCCGTTCTTGCATGCGCCGTTCTTGGATGCGTGAGCGCCGTCAGTCTGGCTGGCATCACGCATGTCAGCGCGCAGCAAAAGCTCAAGAGCTACAAATCCGACACCAAGGATTTCTGGACCAATCCACCCGATGACTGGTTCCTCGGCGACGAGACCGAAGCGCAGAAAGGTCTCGCTCCGCCGTCCGGCCCGCCCACTGGCGCGTCCGACAAAGAACTCGCCGACATGATGAAGAAGATCAAACTGCCGGCCGGCTTCAAGATCGAGGTTTATGCCTCCGGCGTGCTCGCCGCGCGGCAGATGGCCTGGGGCGACAAGGGCACGCTGTTCGTCGGCTCGTTCGGCATCGGCAATGTCTATGCAATCACCGACAAGGGCGGCAAGAAGGAGGTCAAGACGATCCTCAAGGGCATGAAGATGCCCACCGGCCTCGCCTTCCAGGATGGCGCGCTCTATGTCATCGATATCGACAAGTTGATCCGCTACGACAATGCGGAAGCCAATCTGGACAATCTCGGCACCGGCAAGGTCGTCTATGACGACATGCCGTCCTATGCCGCGCATGGCTGGAAGTATCTCGCGCCGGACAAGGAGGGCTGGTTCTATGTGCCCTTCGGCCCGCCCTTCAATATCGGCATTCCGCCCACATCGCTGTCGCAGATCCGTCGCGTCGATCCGAAGACCGGCAATGCGGAGATCGTGGCACTCGGCGTGCGCAACAGCGTCGGCGGCGACGTCGATCCGCGCAGCGGCAAATACTGGTTCACCGAGAATGCACGCGACTGGATCAGTGATGACATGCCGAGCGACAAGCTCAACATGATCACGAAACTCGGCGAGCATTTCGGCTATCCGCATTGCCATCAGGGTGACATGGAGGATCCGAAATTCGCCATGGGTCACAAATGTTCGGAGTTCACCCCACCGGTGCTCAATCTCGGTGCGCATGTGGCGCCGCTCGGCATGAAGTTCTACACCGGCGACATGTTTCCGGCGGAGTACAAGAACAACATCTTCATCGCCGAGCATGGCTCGTGGAATCGCCACAAGTATCAGGGCGCACGCATCAAGCGCGTGATCGCTGATCCCGATGGCAAGAATGCCAAGCAGGAGGACTTTGCCACCGGCTGGATCGAGGGCGACCAGGGCTATCTCGGCCGCCCGGCCGATGTGGTGCTGGCGAAGGATGGCTCGCTGCTGATTGCGGATGACTGGGCCGGTGCGGTGTACCGGATCTCTTACGCGAAGTGATCGAGCGCGAATGATGTCGCGAGGGGCCGGTCCGCTGGCCCCTCCACGTCATTGCGAGCGCAGCGAAGCAATCCAGAGCCGGAGGAAGGACTGGATTGCTTCGTCGCTTCGCTCCTCGCAATGACGTGCATGCACACGAGCGAGTTGGAATGCGGAAATGCAGTCCCGATCCATCGTTGCCTCTCTCTGCCTGATCGCCGTCACTTCGCTTCCGACATCCGCCGCCGACATCGCCGCCGGCAAGGAAAAGGCCGAACTCTGCATCGGCTGCCATGGCGAGAACGGCATCTCGCAGATGGAGAACATGCCCTCCCTCGCCGCGCAGCCCGATCAGTTCACCCAGTGGCAACTCATCTTCTTCCGCGCGGGCACGCGCAAGAGCGAGGAGATGAAGCCGATCGTCGAGCAGCTCGACAACAGCGACATCCGCAATCTCGGTGCCTATTTCGCCTCGCTGCAGCCGCCGGAGAAGAAACAGGACGACAATCCGGACCTGTCGGCGAAAGGCAAGCAGGCGGCGGCCGGCCGCCGCTGCGCGTCATGTCATCTGGATAGTTATGCCGGCACCAAGGCGGTGTCGCGGCTCGCCGGGCAGCGCGAGGATTATCTCCTGAAGGCGCTGCGCGACTACAAGTCCGGCGCCCGTGCCGGCGGCGGCATGGCGGCGATGGCAGAAGTGGCCTATTCGCTGAGCGAGGAAGAGATCGAGGCGCTGGCGCATTATCTGGCGCATTTGTGACGCTTGGGCCGTAGGATGGGTTGAGCGGAGGCGCGAAGCGCCGGAGCGATAACCCATCAGCTGAGCCTGCCGCGAGGGTGGAGCAGCATGGGTTTTCGCTACGCTCAACCCATCCTACGAATCCGAGATTCAACCGCCCCGCTGGTTCTCATACGTCTTCAGATGCGTATAGATCATCCGCATCCGTGGCACCGCGACCTTGGCCGCGTCGGCGCGGGCGATCATGTCGCCGACGATCTGGTCGGCCTCGATGGCAGACTTGCCGAGAATGTCGCGATACATCGAGGCCGTTGCCTTCGAGCCTTCCGCGGTGAGCATGGCCTCGGTGCGCTCGATGAAGGCAGGACGCGGCGTGAAGCCATTGGCGACGGCCACGGCCGCGCATTCGTCACGCACGCCGAGAATGAAATCGCGGCCGCCCGGTGCTGCGAGAATATCGCCGATGGCGCCGCGCATGGATGAGGTTGCGCCGGCGATGCTGGCGAGGAAAACCCACTTCTCCCACATGTCGTGGATGATGGTCTCGGACGAGGTGCCGCCGAAGTTGCCGGACTTCATCACCGCGTCGATGGCCTTTGCACGCTCGGAACTGCCACCCTTGCGCTCGCCGAAGCTCAGCACCTGCAGCGGCGTCATCTGCACCACTTCGCGCGCCGCGTTGAGCGTGGCAGCGATCTGGCACTGGCCGCCCATCACCGCGTCGGCGCCAAAGATCTGCTCCAGCGTGTCGAGATGCTTCATGCCGTTGAGCAGCGGAATGATGGTCGTCTTCGGCCCCACGGCCGGCGCAAAGGACTTGACCGCATCGTCGAGATCGAACGCCTTGCAGCTCAACAGCACCACGTCGAATGTTTCGGTGAGCTGGTCGGCCTGCACCGTGGGCGGGTTCTTCAGCGTCACGTCGCCGTGCGGGCTCTTGATGACGAGGCCGGCGCTGGCCAGCTCACCGGCGCGCTTCGGGCGGACCAGGAAAGTGATGTCGTTTCCGGCTTGCAACAGCCTGCCGCCGAAATAGCCGCCGATGGCGCCGGCGCCGACCACAAGAATACGCATTTCGAAGTCCTTATGAATTCATCCCGATCGTCATGGCCGGCTCGTCCCGCCTGCGGGGCTGAAGCCCGGCCATCCGTCGTCGTCCGCATCATCAAAAGCTGGATGCCCGGGTCAAGCCCGGGCATGACGCCAGGAGCGAGGGGCAGCCCTGGGCCTACCACTTCTCCCCAAACGGCCGGATCTCCATTTCAAAAGTCCAGGCACTGCGGGGCTGGCTGTAGAGCTGCCAATAGGACTCCGCCACCGAGGCCGGCGGCATCAGCAGGTCCGGATTGTCGAGGGCCTCGGGCCCCAGCGCTTCCAGCCGGCGCTGCCGCACCCATTCGGTATCGACCCCGCTGTCGATGATCAGATGCGCCACATGGATGTTCTTCGGGCCGAGCTCGCGCGCCATGGCCTGGGCCACCGCACGCAGGCCGAATTTGGCCGAGGCGAATGCAGCGAAGCCGGAGCCGCCGCGCAGGCTGGCCGTGGCGCCGGTGAAGAAGATGTTGCCCTGCCCGCGCGGCAGCATCAGCCTTGCCGCCTCGCGGCCGGCGAGGAAGCCGGAATAGCAGGCCATCTCCCAGACCTTGCGGAACACCCGCTCGGTGGTGTCGAGGATCGGGAAGTTCACATTGGCGCCGACATTGAAGATGCAGACCTCGAGCGGCGCATGGGCGTCGGCGTCGTTGAGGAAGGCGGTGATCTCCTCCTCCTTGCGCGCATCCAGCGAGCGCGGATGAATGCTGCCGCCCTTGGCCTCGATGTCCTTCACCAGCGGCGCCAGCTTGTCGCCGTTGCGGCGACCGGCGAACACGGTGAAGCCTTCGGCGGCAAATTTCTTTGCGATCTCGGCGCCGATGAAATCGCCGGCGCCGATCACGGCCACGGTGGCGTTGCGGCTGCTCATGATGCAATCATCTCCTCGACTTCGCGGAGTTGCTCCTTGCCGAAAAACATCTCCGTGCCGACGAAGAAGGTCGGCGACCCGAACGCCCCGCGTTCCACGGCGTCCTGCGTGTTGGCCACGAGCTTTGCCTTCACGTCAGGCTCCTGCCCGCGCGCCAGCAGCCCGACGCCATCGAGACCGGACGAATTCAGCGCGGCGATGGCGACTTCCAGGTCGTCCATCTTTTTCGGCTCCACCCACATGTGATGGAATGCCGCCTCGACATATTTCTCGAACACGCCTTCGAGCTGCGCCGCCACAGCGACGCGCATCAGGTTCAGTGTGTTGACGGGAAAGTTCGGATTCCACGCATAGGGCTTGACCTTGAAGCGCCTGACGAAGCGCTCGGTCTCGAGCTGGTGGAATTCGCGCTTGTTCTTCACGCCGGCATAGGTTTCGGCCGGCGAGCGGTTATTGGTCGCCTTGAAGATGCCGCCGAGCAGCACCGGGACATAGTCGAACTTGGCCCCGGTCCGTGCCTCGATGGCGGGGATCGCCTCATGGCTCAAGAAGGCGTTGGGGCTGCCGAAATCGAACAGGAACTGGACTGTCTGTGCCAAGTGGCCCTCCCGGATGTCATGATCTTTCCGACCATCGTTGCTGACGAGTGTGGCGCGGCATGGCTGCCGCGTCCACTCTTTTCATGATGGTCATCATATCGTGATGGCGGGCGGGCGCAATCAGATCAGGCGCGTGATGGTCTTCTTGCGCCAGACGAAACGGTAATAGCTCGCCTGCAGCAGGAACATGGCGCAGAAGGTGATCGGCCATGCGTACCAGACGCCGGTGACGCCGAAATGCCGGCTCAGCACGATGGCGCTCGGCACCTCGATCAGTGCAATGGCCAGCACCGACAGCAAGGTCGGCATGAACACCGTGCCCGATGCACGCATGGTGCCCGAGAAAATGCCGGACATGCCGAACACGATGCTGCTCCACAGCGTGATGTGGAGCAGGTGCTGCGACAGGTCGAGCACGGACGCTTCGGTGATGAAGAAGCCCATCACCGTTCGCGAGAACAGATAGATCAGCGCCACCAGTCCGCCGGTCAGCACGATGTTCAGCACCAGCGCGGTGCGCACGATGGAGCCAAGCCGCGCGACGTCACCACGGCCGATGGCCTGCGCGCCGAACACCGACGCCGAGATCGCAATCGACATGGCCGGAAACTGCGCATAGCTGATTACCTGATTGACGGCGCCGTAGGCCGCGGTGGCATCGGAGCCGAAACCGTTGACGATGCCGAGCAATGCAAGTTCGGCGACCGACATGGTGACGATCTGGATCGCCGTCGGAATGCCGAGCCGCAGGATGCGGCCGAGCAGCGACAGATCCACATGCAGGTGCCGCAGCATGGCGCGGTCCGGCGCCAGTGGATGGTTGCGACGGATCAGATGGATCGACAGCCATGTCATGCCGACAGCGGTGGAGATGACGGAAGCGATCGCCGCGCTGGCGACACCGAGCGGTGGCAGGCCAAGCCAGCCGAGGATCAGCGCCGGCGTGATGATCAGGCCGAGCACGGTCGAGATCGCCAGCCCGACCAGCGGCGTCATGGTGTCGCCGACGCCGCGCATCAATGACGTCGAGAGCAGGAAATAGAAGGTCAGCGGCATGCCCAGCATCATGATGCGTGCATAGTCGGTGGCCTGATCGAGAATATTCGCCGGCGTCGCCAGCGCGATCATCAGCTCGCGCGCGAACAGCCCGCCGAAGATCGAGATCGAGAACCCGATCACCAGCGTCGCGAGCAATGCCGCGGCGGCGATCTCCTTCACCTTGTCGCGCTGCCCTGCCCCCCATGCCTGGCCGATCAGGATGCCGGCGCCGGTGCCGAGCCCGATGACGAAGGCGACGAAGAAGAACATCAGCGGAAACACCGACGATGCCGCTGCCAGCGCGTTCACGCCGATCATCTGGCCGAGATAGACATTGTTGATGGTGCCGAACAGCGATTGCAGGATGTTGCTCGCCATCATCGGTCCGACGAAGACGAGAAAGTCCTGCCACAGAGGTTTTTCCGCGGGCATTGAAACAGTCCTGAATGGGAGCTGGCGGCGCGCCTGTCGCGCGCCACCATGAGGTGTCAGCTGTGATCGGCGAAAGCGAGCCGCACGATGTGATCGCGGATATCCACCGGCCATCCCGCGATCAGCTCGCCGAACTTCCGCCGGTCGGCTGCGAACAGAGCGCGCGAGGCTTCCTCGAAATCCGGCAGATTGCCCGCCATGGTGGACATGAAGTGATAGGCCGCATCGCGGGCGGCGCGCGCACGGTCGCGGTCGCCATGGGCGCGGCGGGCGTCTTCCACCAGTTTTCGCAGGGCCACCGAGGCGCCGCCGGGCTGGGCGGCGAGCCAGTCCCAATGCCGCGGCAACAGCGTGATCTCGCGGGCTACGACACCGAGCTTCGGCCGGCCGCGGCCGCGCGGCTCGGCCGGAACCTCGCTCGCGGGTACCGGTTGCGGCAGGCGGGCGATGATCTCGCGATGGCTGCCGCGCAGGTCGATGTCGATGGACTTGCCGGTGGCGTTGTCGAAAATGATGATCGGGTCGGCGATCGGCCCTGTCGCGATCTTCACGGCCACCGCCACCTCGGCCAATGGCCCACTGGCCAGCAGCTTGGAGCCAGCGAAGGCTGTGTAAGGAGAAACAGTGCTATCGGTCATGGCCGCCCCCGTCCTGTCATCGGAACGGCCGCTAATTACACCCGGATGATATTTGCGTCAATATTACCCGGATAAATAAAATCCGTTCCGGACGCCTCAAGGACCAGCATGCTCGTCGTTCACCACCTCAATAATTCCCGCTCGCAGCGGGTTCTCTGGCTGCTGGAAGAGCTGGGCGCGCCCTATGAGGTCAAACGCTATCAGCGCCAACCGAACATGCTGGCGCCGAAGGAGCTGCGGGCCATCCATCCGCTCGGCAAATCACCGGTCATCACCGACAACGGCAACACCGTCGCCGAGTCAGGCGCCATCATCGAATACGTCCTGAAGACCTATGGCCAGGGCCGGCTGATCCCCGCCGACGATACGCCCGAACGGCTGCGCTACACTTACTGGCTGCACTACGCCGAAGGCTCTGCGATGACGCCGCTGTTGCTGAAGCTGATCTTCGGACTGTTGCCGAAACGCGCGCCGTTCCTGATCCGCCCGATCGTGAATGCGGTGGCGACCAAAGCGCTGGCGACATTGGTGACGCCGCAGCTCAGGCAGCACATGGCGTTCTGGGAAAGCGAACTGGGCAAGAGCGAATGGTTCGCCGGCGATGATTTCACCGCAGCCGATATCCAGATGAGCTTCCCGCTCGAAGCTGCAAGCGCGGGGCGGGCTGGAGCAAGGCCATCCGAAAGCGATGGCATGGCTTGCGAAGATCCACGCCCGGCCCGCCTATCAGCGTGCGCTGGAAGTCGGCGGCCCGTATGAGATCGGGAAGTAGTTCAGGGCAGAGCGGCGCCGGTCCCCCTCGACGCCGCTCTGCGCCCCTCAGTTGCCTCCGGTGATCTTCACCGCTGCGATGTCGAAGTGCTTCGTCTTTGCTTCCGCATCGACGGCCTTCGCGATCTCCAGATTCACTGAGTCCTGTACCTTCGGCACGCGCGGCAGCAGCTTCTCGCCATGACCCCACTCGCCCATGCGCTGCATGCTGGCAAGGCCAGTCGGCGAGACCGCGGTAGTGATGTCGGCAAAATTCTTGACGCTCCAGTTCGGATCGAAGGTCGAAGCGCGCTCGATCACTTCGGTCGGGATGCTCTTGGCCGGTTCAAGCGACTGGAACCACTTGTTGGTGCGCTCGTGATTCTGGCTGGCATAGAACAGCGCTTCCGCATGAGCGCGCAGAAAACGCTTCAGCACATCCGGTCGCTTGCTGACGAACTCGTCGCGCGCCTGCAGCACCATGGCCGGCGCGGTGTTCTGCGAAATCACCTTGGCGAGGCCGGCCTGCTCGAACAGCGTCACCCAGGGATCCCACATGAAGAAAGCGTCGATCTTCTGCGCGCGCACGGAGTCGGCGAGCTCCGGCGTGCCGAGATTGACGAAGTTCATGTCGCTGCCGACCTTGAGTCCGGCGCCCCGCACGGCTTCCTGCGCATTCAGATAGGCTGTGATCCCGAACAGCCCGAATACCTGCTTGCCCTTGAGACCCGCCAGTGAATCGATGCCCGACTTGGTGGTTGCCAGCACAGCCGAACGGAAGCTCGATTGATGCGCCACGACCTTGATCGGCGCGCCCGCCGACATCAGCATCACCGCACTGAAATCGGCGACACTGCCAATGTCGGCTGCGCCGGACACCAGCGCCTCATTGATCGGCGGCCCGCCGACGAACTGGATCATTTCCAGCTGTAATCCGTGTTTCGCGGCGATGTCCGTGTTCTTCAGCGTGTGCTGCAGCTGTGCAGACGCCGTCACGGTATTGGTCCAGCAGAACCGCACCTTGTCGAGCGGCTGCGCCCGCGCGACATGAGGGGCCGCGAGCGCCGAGCCGACACTGCCTGCGAACAATGCATTGAAATGACGGCGCGTGAAATGTGTCATGCGTATCTTCCTTCCGCCTTTGACTTTCGAGCGATGTCCGCACGTCGTGTGCCGACGTGAACATGCGCCGTCACGCATCCCGGCGCGCGCGGACATGACGATCTCGAATGGATGATGTTGCGCATGCGGCCGTTGGTCAGAATGCCCGGCCGTCTCTATCCCTGCGTCGGCGCCAAGTGTGGTCGGCGGGACGGCTTGCTGTCAAAGCCATATGTTTTGCAGCGCAGGCGCGATTTTTGAGCACGCAACGATGAGACGCTTGCATTCAACGGCGCAAATTCCATGACTGGTCGCCATTGCGAGCGATACTCGATCCGACGTTGCTGGATGCTCTGTCGCTCGCACCGGGAAAAGCCATCGGCTTCTCCCGGTCTCGCAATAACGAAGTTCAGTGCGTCAGATACGGACAACCGCCTTCTGCCATCGGCCGGAACGCATCATCACCCGCGATCGTCGCCACGGTCTCATACAGATCCCATGGTTGCTTCGATTCCGTCGGCTTCTTGATGCGCATCAGATACATGTCGTGCACCATGCGGCCGTCCTCACGGACCTTGCCGTTCTGCGCGAAGAAATCATTGACCGGATTGGCGCGCATCCAGGCCATCACCTTCTCGGTGTCGGTGCTCTTCGTCGCCGCGACGGCCTTGAAATAGTGACGCAGCGACGAGTTCACGCCGGCCTGATAGGCGGTCGGCATCGCGCCATGACGCTTGTAGAATTCCTGGCTGAAGGCGCGGGTCTCCGGCGTGCGGTCCCAGTAGAACGAGTCGGTGAACATCAGGTCATGGGCATTGGCGAGGCCCATGGCATGCACGTCGGTCAGCGTCACCTGCAATGCGACGATCTGCATGCTGCTCTGGATGTTGAATTCGCCCGCCTGGTTCACGGCCGTCGAGAAATCCGCGCCGGCATTGGCGAGGCCCAGCACCTTCGCGCCCGACGACTGCGCCTGCAGCAGGAAGGACGAGAAATCTGCGGTGCTGAACGGATGCCGGACCGAGCCGACCACCTTGCCGCCGCTGGCCGTCACGGCCCGCGATGCATCGCGCTCCAGCGCCTGGCCGAAGGCATAGTCGGCGGTGAGGAAGAACCAGGAATCACCGCCGCGCTTGACGATGGCCTTGGCGGTGCCGTTCGACGCCGCATAGGTGTCATAGGTCCACTGCACCGATGTCGGCGAGCACTGCTTGCCGGTGATATCAGACGAGCCGGCGCCGGAGATCAGAAAGATCTTCTTGCGCTCGCGGGTGAGGTTCTGCACCGCCAGCGCCACGGCAGAGTTCACGCCCTCGGCCACCACATCGATCTTCTTGTTGTCGATCCAGTCGCGCACGATGCCGGTGGCGACGTCCGGCTTGTTCTGGTGATCGCCGGAAATGATCTCGATCTTGCGGCCATCGACACTGCCGCCGATTTCCTCGGCCGCCATCTGCGCCGCGATCACCGACCCCTTGCCGTTGCCGTCGGCATATTGCCCGCTCATGTCGGTGATGATGCCGACGCGCAGTGTGCCATCCTCGGCATGAAGCGCAGCAGTCGAACACATCAGCAGCACGCCGGCCGCAACGGCTTTTACGAAATTCAAAGTCACGAAAGTCCTCCCTTGGCCGCCTCTGTTGTGAGGCTCGGCACGGCGCGTGAACGCGCCGCTGCAGGGAAGGTTGCCCGATGCTGCGACATTTTGGCAATGCGCTAAGCTACCCGTGAGAGCCTCGCTGCCATGCGGACAAATGCGCTGTGTCGCCCTTTAGTTGCCGATGGCGGCAGCGCCACGCGTGCGTGGGTCCGGCGCGCCGAGCAGTCCATCTTTCGTGATCATGATGGAGTTGGCCGAAGTCTGCCCCATCGGCTTCACGATCTTGTGTCCCATTGTTCTCAGCCCGTCGAGTGCCGCGTCCGACAAGCCGTTCTCGATCCGCACTTCATCGGGCAACCATTGATGGTGCAGGCGCGGTGCCGACACGGCGGACATCACGTCCATGTTGTAGTCGAGCGCGTTGACGATGACCTGCAGCGTCGTGGAGATGATACGGCTGCCGCCGGGTGAGCCCGTCACCAGCACGGGTTTCTCATCTTTCAGCACGATGGTCGGTGTCATTGACGAGAGCGGGCGTTTGCCGGGGCCTGGCAGATTGGCCTCATAGCCGACGAGACCATACGCGTTGGATGCGCCGGGCGATGCGGTGAAATCGTCGAGCTCGTTGTTGAGCAGCACCCCGGTGCCTTCGGGCACGAGGCCGACGCCGTAGCTGAAGTTCAGCGTGTAGGTATTGCTCACTGCATTACCGGCGCTGTCGACGACGGAGTAATGCGTCGTGTTCTGGCCCTCGCGCGGCGGCTTCGGTGTCAGTGCATCGCTCCATGGCGTCGCGTGCCTGGTATCGATCGTGGCGCGTTGTTTCGCGGCATAATCCTTCGAGATCAGCGTGTCGATCGGTGCGTTGACGAAAGCGGGATCGCCGAGATAGCGCGCGCGATCGGCATAGGCGCGCTTCATTGCCTCGATCAGCAGATGCAGCGATGGCGCCGACCCCTGCTGCATTTCGGCAAGCGGAAAACCTTCCAGGATGTTGAGCGTTTCCAGCAGCACCGTGCCGCCGGACGATGGCAACGGCATGGAGACGATGTCATAGCCACGATAGTTGCCGCGCACGGGCTCGCGGATCACCGGCTGATAGGTCCTGAGATCGTCGAGCGTGAAGATGCCGCCGGCCTCGTTGATGCCTTTGACAAGCTTTTCAGCCACAGGCCCTTCGTAGAATCCGCGCGGTCCTTGCTGCGCGATGGCCGTCAGCGTCTGCGCCAGGTCGGCCTGCACAAGCTTGTCGCCCTCGCGCAACGACGTGCCATCGGATCGTGAGAAGATCGGTTTGCTCGATGGCCAGCGCGCCAGCCGGCGATGCCAGTCCGGCAACGTATCGGCACCATCATCGGTGAGCACGAATCCGTCACGCGCCAGCGCGATGGCAGGCTGCAGCAGGTCCGACAGCGTGAATTTGCCGGAGCCGTATTTCTCCAGCGCGAGCGCGAGGCCCGCCACCGTGCCGGGAATGCCGATGCCCAGCGCACTGTCACGCGATTTCGCGATCTCTGGCTTGCCGTCGCTGCCAAGAAACATGTCGCGGGTCGCCTTGCCGGGCGCCGTCTCGCGATAATCGATGGCGGTGCTCTCACCTTTGGCGGTGTGGATCACCATGAAGCCGCCGCCGCCAATATTGCCGGCGCGGGGATAGGTGACGGCCATGGCGAAGCCGGTGGCCACGGCGGCATCAATGGCATTGCCGCCGCGCGCCATGACATCGGCGCCGACCTGCGCGGACAGCCGTTCCTGCGCAACGACCATGCCTTGCTTGGCGGCAACCGGCTTCAATGTACCCAGCGGTGCGGGAGTATAGTTGTCGCGCGATTGTTGCGCGTTTGTCGGCCCGGCCGATACCAATATTACTGCGAGTGCTGCAACGCATGCACAACGCAGGAAAGCAAAACGATTCATCGATGGCTCCGGCTGGGCGGCGGTCACGATCGTTTAACCGCCTTGCATGCTATATGGATTGAGAATCGTCATCCACAACACGCGGTTCTTTGAGGAGAACACTCCATGGCGGTCGTCGCCGCATCTTCTCCTGTCGCGGCTATTCCGACCCGCTATCCGCCGCGCCGCGCGGTGGTCAGCTGGATGTTCTTCGATTGGGCCGCGCAGCCCTATTTCAGCCTGATCACGACCTTTGTGTTCGCGCCCTATTTTGCCACCCGTGTCGCGGCCGATCCGGCGACGGGACAATCGCTGTGGGGATTCGCGACGGCATGTGCCGGCCTGATCATCGCGCTGATGTCGCCGGTGCTCGGCGCCATCGCGGATGCCAGCGGACGCCGCAAGCCGTGGATCGCCGGTTTCGGGACCATCTTCGTGATCGGCGCCTGCCTGATGTGGACCGGCAAACCCGGCGATCCCGCGCTGATCCTACCGCTGCTGCTCGCTTATGGCTTCGCCACCATCGGCGTCGAATTCGCCACGGTGTTCAACAATGCGATGATGCCGACCCTGGTGCCGCCGGATCAAATCGGGCGGCTGTCGGGCTCGGGCTGGGCGCTCGGCTATGTCGGCGGCATTCTCAGCCTGGTCGTGGTGCTGGGTTTCATGGCCGCCAATCCATCGAGCGGCAAGACGCTGTTCGGCCTGACGCCGATCCTCGGCCTCGATCCCGCGACGTTCGAGGGCGATCGCATTTCCGGGCCATTGTCGGGCCTGTGGTTCGTCGTTTTCGTGCTGCCGATGTTCCTGTTCACGCCGGATTTTCCGGCGCGGGTAAAAGCGAGCAATGCCGTTCGTGCGGGCTTGACCGATCTCGGCCACACGCTGCGCGAATTGCCGAAGCACAAATCGATGATGGCGTTCCTGATCGCCAACATGATCTATACCGACGGCCTCGTCTCGCTGTTCGCCTTCGGCGGCATCTATGCGGCCGGCACGTTTGGTTGGAACACGATCCAGATCGGCACGTTCGGCATCATTCTCGCCATCGCCGGCACCTTCGGCGCCTTCATGGGCGGCAAGCTCGATGACGCATTCGGCCCGAAGCGGGTGATCGCCGGATCGCTGCTGCTGCTGCTGCTGGCGATCGTGTCGATCCTCTTGATCGACAAGGAAACCATCCTGTTCATGAAAGTGACCCCGCCGCAGCCGAATGGCGGACTGTTTGCAGCACCGGCGGAGAAAGCCTATCTGCTGCTCGGCTGCCTGATCGGCATGGCTGGTGGCCCGTTGCAGGCAGCCTCGCGCACATTGCTGATCCGGTTGGCGCCGCAGGATCGCATCGGCCAGTTCTTCGGGCTGTTTGCACTGACCGGAAAAGTCACGTCCTTCATCGGCCCGCTGCTGATCGGCGTCGTCACCGCGGTGACGGCGAGCCAGAAGGCGGGGATGGCGGTGCTGGTGCTGTTCTTCGTCGCGGGATTGGCGCTGCTGGCACGGGTGCGGCAGGCGTAACTCTTGCTGTCGCCACCCGGCTTGACCGGGTGGCCCAGTAGACGCAGCAGCTTGCGTTTTTACATCGATGTCAGTGTCTACTGGATCGCCCGGCCCCAGCGCGCAATTGCGCGCCGGCCGGGCGATGACAGCAGAGCTTAGTGCTTGAAGTGCCGTGTCCCGGTGAAGACCATGGCGATGCCGGCATCGTCGGCGGCCTTGATCACTTCATCGTCGCGTACCGAACCGCCCGGCTGGATCACCGCCGTGGCACCGGCCTCGATGGCCACCAGCAGACCATCCGCGAACGGGAAGAAGGCGTCGGAGGCGACCACCGAGCCCTTGGTCATCGGCTCGGCGAGCTTCATCTCGGCTGCTGCATCTTGCGCCTTGCGGGCCGCGATGCGCGCGCTGTCGATACGGCTCATCTGGCCGGCGCCAACGCCAACCGTGGCGAGGTCCTTCGCGTACACGATCGTGTTCGACTTGATGTGCTTCGCGACACGGAACGCGAACTTCAAATCGCGCAGTTCGGCCTCGGTCGGCTGACGCTTGGTCACGACCTTCAGGGTCATGTCGTCCACGACAGCATTGTCACGGCTCTGAACGAGCAGACCGCCGGCCACTGTCTTTGCAGTAAAGCCGGCCGCGCGCGGATCGGGCAGGCTGCCCGCCAGCAGCAGGCGCAGGTTCTTCTTCGCCGCGACGATGGCGATCGCTTCATCACTCGCATCCGGCGCCACGATCACTTCAGTGAAGATTTCGGTGATCACTTTCGCCGTCTCGGCATCCAGCGTGCGGTTCAGCGCCACGATGCCGCCGAAAGCCGAGGTGGAATCGCAGGCCAGCGCCTTGCGATAGGCCTCGACCAGATTGCTGCCTTCGGCAACGCCGCAGGGATTGGCGTGCTTGACGATGACGCAGGCGGCGGTGCGCTTGGGATCGAACTCGGCGATGGCCTCATAGGCCGCGTCGGTGTCGTTGATGTTGTTGTAGGAGAGCTGCTTGCCCTGCACCTGGCGTGCCGAGGCGACGCCGGGGCGCAGTTCGGGCGTGCGATAGAAGGCTGCGGTCTGGTGCGGGTTCTCGCCGTAGCGCAGCGCCTCGACCAGCTTGCCGCCGACGGCGCGGAAATCCGGCGCTTCGGTGTTGAGCTGTTCGGCGAACCAGTTGGAGATCGCAGCATCGTAGGCGGCAGTGCGCGCATAGGCCTTGGCGGCCAGGCGGCGGCGCAGCGTGCGGGTGGTCGCGCCGTTATTGGTCGCGAGTTCGTCGAGCACCGATTGATAGTCCGACGGCTCGACCACGACGGTGACGTCGTCATGGTTCTTCGAGGCGGCGCGGATCATGGCGGGGCCGCCGATATCGATATTCTCGATGCAGTCTTCCCAGGAGGCGTTCTTCGCCACCGTCTCTTCGAACGGATAGAGATTCACCACCAGGAGATCGATCTGCGCGATGCCATGATCGGCCATGGCTTTCTTGTGCTCGGCATTGTCGCGGATGGCCAGCAGGCCGCCATGTACCTTCGGATGCAGCGTCTTGACGCGGCCATCCATCATTTCCGGGAAGCCGGTGAGATCGGAGACGTCGGACACCTTGAGGCCCGCCGCAGCGATCGCCTTGGCGGTGCCGCCAGTGGAGACGAGATCGACGCCATGCGCGGACAGCGCGCGGGCGAATTCGATCAGTCCGGACTTGTCGGAAACGGACAAAAGAGCGCGAGTTACCTTGCGCGGATGGTCGGTCATGATGGTGTATCCCGTGGGAGAAGGCAGCCGCGTAGCATGGTTTGGCGGGGCGTGAAACCGGGCCGGTTGGCATGCCAGAAATTTGGCGGTGAGCGACTGAATTACAACGGTAATTCCGGCTCGCGCCGCGCGTTCCGCCGCGCACTCGTCTGCGACGGCGACGAATTCGATCGGGCAAAGCTCCAGCGCACGCTGCCGGTCTGGCGGGCGTCCTGGTGGATCACGATCTGGGCGGTGCGGCGCGGGCCGTCATTGCCGGCCAGGAACACGCTGTCCTCGAGATCGACCTTGTCATCGAGGGCCTCGAAGGTCCAGACGTCGCGGTTCGGCAGCACCAGCATGACGCCGCGGGCGTCGCTCAGCCGGCTCGCTTTCACCGACGGATGCAGGTGGAAGCGGACCGCATAATCGGTGTTGTTGCCCTTCAGCCGCGATCCCGGCGCGGGCGTGACGATGTCCTCGCCATCCAGCCGGTTGCCGTCGGCGGCGATGGTCAGGATGCGGCGATGCTCGATGCCGAAGCGCGACTTGTAGCCGTCATGGGCAGTGGTCAGCATGGTGCCGTCGGTCATCACCTCGCGATAGTTCTCGACATTGTGCGGGCCGTTGGTGATCGGCGAGCCGCGCAAGAACTTCTTCATGGCGCCGGCCTCGACGAACTGGCTCGACGAGGTGTTGTGATAGCTCACCGTCGAATGCGCAGCCGTGGAGCGGGCGAAGACGCGCCAGTTGTCGCGCGCCGTCGAGGGCATGCCGCAATTGACGACGATGCGACTGGCGCCGGACGACAGCTCGAAAGCCAGCGTGCCGGCATGCGCCTCGTGGCTGACATCAGGTGGCGGCGGTGAGCCGGTGTCGATCACCACGGTCATGTTGCCGGCTTCCAGGCGCTGGAAGCCCGTATGCGGCATATGGGCCATCGGCACGCCATGGGTGTCGTCATAGGCCAGCAGCGTGGCGACCAGATGCGAGGGCGTGGAGCTCATGCCGTTGAACAGCGCGAAATTGCCGTCGCCATGGCGGAAGAAGCGCAGCATCGGCATCATGCGGTCGATCGCATTCAGCAGCGCCGGCGGCGGCGCGATGTTGCGTGCGGCAAAGGTCTGGCGCAGTGGCAAGAGATCGATCAGCAATTCGATAAGCGCATTCGGATTGCGCGAGACATGGCCGCCATCGGGCAGTATCTGCTTCTGCAATTCATCGGACAGCCGCTTCGCCGCGGCGCGGATGTTGTTGGCCTGGTTGGCGAGGCAGAGCGAGGCGTAGCACAGCGCGATCAGCACCTGCATCTTCGGCAGGCCGTCGGCGGCGCTCGGCAGCGCATAGCGCAGGGTCCGGATTTCGCGCGCCAGCATGCGCAGATAGCGGCGATAGAATTTGCCGTCGGTGTCGCCGAGCACCAGCGGCGCCTGCGACAGCAACGAGATCACGCGGCGCGCAATCACCTCGGGCCGGCGACCATTCGGCCGCTTGCGCGAGGTATTCGACATCCAGTCGTCGATCAGCGAGCGTGCATTGGCGCGGGTGATGGCGGTGTCGGCGGCGCGCAGGTGACGCAGCCAGCCGAAGCCGAGCAGCGAGACTTCCCAGTCTTCCGATGGCGGTTCCAGATCGAAGATGGAGCGGCCGTGGCAGGTGACGATCTTGCCGGCGAAGACGAAGCGGCCGGCATAGATCTCGGCTGCGCGCGTGGCATCGGTGGTGCGCAGGTCATGCGGCGCAATTAGCAGGCGATCGGTGCGGCCGGGCCACAGACGCGAGACCGCCGCCGAGCCGCCGGACATGCGCGCCAGCGCACTCCGCGCGAAGCGGCCGAGGATCAGCCTCGAAATACGTCTGCGGTGAGCGACCACGTGTGCCTTGGTCCGGAATCAGGGTGGGATGGAAACAGAGAAATACCGTTGCGAATCCTTCTTAGCCGGAAACGCCGCCCGCACACAGTACAAGGAGACGCCCTGTGGACGCCCGCCGAATCAAAGGAATAGTCCAGTAAATATCAGGATTTAATCAGTCGCGCTGCATAGAAGCCGTCGAGTCCGCCAAGCCGGGGATCGGCATGTGGCAAATGGCTTGGCAGCGTACGCAAATCGCCATCCGGCGTGATGATCTCGGTGAGGCCGGCAACCTCGCTGGCAGTCGCGGGTACACGGCGCATGCTGCTGTCATGCGCCAGCAGATCGGCGATGGCGTGTTCACCCTCGTCGGGTTCCATCGAGCAGGTGCAATAGACCAGCACGCCGCCGGGCTTCAGCATGGTCACTGCCTTGGCCAGCAAACGACGTTGCAGGGCCGTCAGCATGGTGATGTCGGCTTCCTGTTTCAGCCAGGCGACATCGGGATGACGGCGGATGGTGCCAGTGGAGGAACACGGTGCATCCAGCAGAACGCCATCAAAGCCCTCGCCGGGATATTCGGTGCCGTCGGAAACGATGGTCTCCGCCTGCAACAGCAACCGCGCGAGATTTTCGCGCAAGCGCGCCACGCGGTTCGGTGAGCGATCCACGGCGACGACATGCGCGCCGCCCTGGGCGAGCTGCGCGGTCTTGCCGCCTGGCGCGGCGCAGAGATCGACGATGCGCTTGCCCTTGAGATCGCCGAACAGCCGTGCCGGCAATGCTGCCGCGGCGTCCTGCACCCACCACTGGCCGTCGTTGAAACCGGGCAGCATGGTCACCGAGCCCTGCAGCAGCGTGCGCACGGTGCCGGTCGGCAGCACTTCGCCATGCAGGCGTGTGGCCCAGGCTTCGGCGTCGGATTTCACGGTGAGATCGAGCGAGGGCTCGTGGCTGAGTGCGGCGGCGATATCGTGTGCGGTCGCCTCGCCATAATGCGCGGACCAGCGGGCGAACAGCCACGGCGGCACGTCCAGGCTCTGGCCGGCCGTTTCGGCGATCAGTTCCTGCCCCTCGCGCGCGCAGCGGCGCAGCACGGCATTGACGAGGCCGGCATATTTCGCAGCACGGCGATCCGATTGCACCATCCGGACGGACAGATCGACGGCGGCATGATCCGGCACGTCCATCCAGAGAATCTGCGCAGCGCCGATCAGCAACGCGCTCTGCGCACGCGGCGCATCGGTGGGAATGCCGCGATCGAGCAGACGGGAGAGAATCTGGCCCAGCGTGCCGAGCCGGCGCAGGATCGTCGCGACAAGCCGACGCATCAGCGCGCGGTCGCGGTCCGACAGTGTCTTCAGGCCGGGATGGGCGGCAGAGCCCTCGAGCTGATCATCCAGCGTGCGGTGTTTCTGCAGCACGCCATCCAGAATGTCGGCTGCGATGCGTCGCGCGGCGAGGCCAGGGACCTCGGGTGGCGGTGCGTATTTCACTTGCGGCATGCAGCAATATCACAATGGAAGATCGGGAATGGCGAGAATTTCGGCCGCAGCGGGCGGGACCGATTCTGTCGCACGCGAATATGCCAAATGTAAGAATCGCCTTTATATGGTCAGTGTCGCACATTAGTTCTGCGATACGAAATTGGTAACGCGTGCGGGCCCTTGCCGGTTCACAGGGATCATCGAGATGAACGACAAACCAGCAGATCACTCCATCGTGCCTGATGCTGCGCCGGAAAAGGTGCTGTCGCCGGCTGCGAAGCGCGCTTTGGCCGAGGCCGAGGAGCGCCGTGCCGCAGCCGCCGCGCCCTCGCCCCATGCCAAGGAGTTGCAGGGGCCGGATGGCCCCGAGCCGACCCGCTTCGGCGACTGGGAACGCAAAGGCATCGCGTCGGATTTTTGACGCCATTCCATTTCCGGATTTCCGATCGCTTGTAGCGCCATCCCATGCCGCCAGCATCACGCATCCATCATGCGTCGCCATGGCGGGCGCGTCTGTCGCGCCTGTGGCCGTGGATCTTTGTGCTCGGCATGGCAGCGGGCTCGGCGCTGCCGCTGAAGCGCTGGCTGCCGACTGTCTTCCATGACGAGACCCAGGCCGAACGCGACGCCAATGCGATCGTGCAGCGAACCGGCAGCCGTGACGAGCGCCATGCGGTGGATGTGCTCTACACCATCGATGGCGACACCTTTGGTGCCCGCGTGCACATCGCACCCGGCGACGATCTCACCGCGCGCATCCGTCTGCGCGGCATCGATGCGCCCGAGCTCAAAGGCCAGTGCACCACTGAGATCCGCCTCGCCGAGGATGCCACCGCTGCCCTGAAGCGACTGCTCAAGGAAGGCGGCGTGACGATCTACAATATCGGCGCCGACAAATATCCCGGCCGCGTGGTCGCCAACGTCGCCACGCGTCGTACGCCGGATGTTTCGGCCGCCCTGCTGGCCGGCGGTTTCGCGCGCAGCTATGGCGGCGGCCATCGCGGCGGCTGGTGCGACAAATGACAAAGCCGCGCTGTGGGCGCGGCTTGTCAGAGCGAAAGCGACAATACTCAGCGCTGGGTGACAACCACCTGGGTGCCGACATTGACGCGCGAGAACAGGTCGGTGATGTCCTCGTTATACATGCGCACGCAGCCATAGGAGACATAGCCGCCGATCGACTTCGGCACATTGGTACCGTGGATGGCATATTCGCCACCGGCGAGCGTCATGGCGGCGACGCCCATCGGGTTGGCGGGGGAGCCGCCCGGGATCACGTCCGGAATGCGCGGATTGTCGCGCTTCACATCGGCAGGGGGCGACCAGGCGGGCTGGCGATACTTGCCGTCGATCTTGGTGACGCCTGCCCACTGCTTGCCGGGCTTGCCGACGCCGACCGGATAGCGCACGGCGACGCCGGGCTCGACCACGAGATAGAGTTTGCGCTCGCCGGTCTTCACCACGATGGTGCCGGGGGCATATTCGCCGCGGAAGTTGACGAGGCTGGGGGCCGCCTGCACGGACGTGGCGGCCAGGGTGCTAGCCACAAGGGTTGCGGCCAATGCACCTGCAATTTTCGAAGACATCGATCTCTCCAAATTCGACCATCCGGTATCGGCCGGGCGAGGTCGTCCCGCCCCTGCGGGCGAGCACATCATTGCAATATCGGGAAGCATCGACCGGCCGCGTAAACAGCCGGTCTCCAACGGCGCGTGAGCCGCACCGAGGCGCCGTTTAATGAGGGGAACTCGGAATTAAAGTAAATGATCGGGAAACAACACTCGCTCTAAATTGGACGCGATGGGTTGTTGCGGGGCTGACAATCGCGTGAAAGCGTCGGCCCGTAGCCCGGGTGAAGCGGAGCGTAACCCGGGGACAGTAGAACCAGCTGAAACGCCGGTCCCGGATTGCGCTTCGCTCCATCCGGGCTACGCAATCCCGATCACCCCAGCGTAAACGCCTCATGGATCGCCGATTGCACGGCGCCACCGGTCACCGCACCACCGCCGGCCACATAGATCCAGTCGCCGATCACCGTGGCGCCCACCGCATGGCGCGGGGTCAGCATCGGGGCGTGGCTCTGCCAGCTGTCGGTCCGGGGATCGTAGCTCTCCATCTGGCCGAACACCTTTTCCTGCGTGATCTTGCCGTCGCGGATCACACCGGACTCGCCGCCCATGGCGAACAGCCGGTCGCGATAGATCACGAGGCCATGACCGGAGCGCGCCACCGGCAGCGGTTTGCGCAATTCCCAGGTGTCGCGTTCGGGCAGATACACGTGATGCAGGTCGGTATTGTATTCGAAGGTGTTGAAGCGCCCGCCGATCACATGGATGACGCCGCCAAAAGCGACACAGCCGACATGGTCACGCGCGCCGGGCAATGCTTTTCGCGTCTCCCATTTATCGGTCCTGGGGTCGTAGACCTCGTGCCAGCCGACGCTGGCGCGTTCGGCCGCAGGCTCTGATGCGCCACCAATCAGGTGGATCTTGCCATTCAGCGCCACGGCCGCGCCGGCCCCGCGCGGACGCGGCAGCGGGGCGATGCTGTCCCAGCGATCGGCCGCGACGTCATAGGCGTACGTGTTCTGATCGGAGCCGCGGTTCTGCTGCATGAAGCCGCCCAGCGCATAGACGCGACCGGCATCGGCGGCGACCGAGACGTGATTGGCGCCGCGCGGCAGCGGTGCGGCGTTAAACCACTGATCCTTCGCGGCGTCGTAGACGTGATGATACGGCCGATCGACCCGGCCTTCGCCATAGCCGCCGACGATGTGCATGCGGTCGGCCCAGGCCGTCGCCCATGCCATCTCGCTGCGCGGCAGCGGCAGGGCCGCGCGCGGCTGCCATTTGCCGGGCGGGCCTTTCGGCGCGGGACTGTCGGTGACGCGCTGCGCCTCCTGCTCCGGCGTCATGTGATGCGGCACACCGCCTTGCAGCTTGGCGTAGGGCTCGGTGGAGGATGGCGCGGCAGGGAGGGTTGGGTGATGGCCGGCGTGTTGGGCATGGGCTGCAGCAGCGCCGGTGAGCAGCGCGGCGCCGCCAAGAACAAAGGAACGGCGATCCATAGCGTCTCTCCCCTCACTCTTTGTGTCATCGCCCGCGAAAGCGGGCGATTCAGTATACACAGACAGTAGTGAAAGTACCGAGACGTGGCCTCTCGTCATTGCGAGGAGCGTAGCGACGAAGCAATCCAGCGCTTGGCAAAGAACTGGATTGCTTCGCCCTGACGGTGAGCGACCGAGGGCCTTACGCCCCCTTCTTCTTGTTCTGCCGCTTCTCGACGAGATCATCGACCACAGCCGGATCCGCGAGCGTCGAGGTATCGCCCAGCGACGACGGCTCGTCCTCTGCGATCTTCCGCAGGATGCGGCGCATGATCTTGCCGGAACGGGTCTTCGGCAGGCCCGGTGCGAACTGGATCAGGTCGGGCGAGGCGATCGGGCCGATATCCTTGCGGACCCAGGCCACCAGCTCCTTGCGCAGGTCTTCCGTCGGCTCGATGCCGGCCATCAGCGTCACATAGGCGTAGATGCCCTGGCCCTTGATGTCGTGGGGATAGCCGACGACCGCGGCTTCCGACACGGCATCATGCGCCACCAGCGACGACTCCACTTCCGCGGGGCCCATGCGATGGCCGGACACGTTGATCACGTCATCGACGCGGCCGGTGATCCAGTAATAGCCGTCGGCATCGCGCCGGCAGCCGTCGCCGGTAAAGTACTTGTTCTTGTAGG